>JASLYC010000081.1 GCA_030739975.1 Gammaproteobacteria bacterium | reverse complement strand
GGAACTGTTTTCAAGCCCATTTTCCCTAAAGTTGTCCCATATATATCATACAATATCGTCCAATGTTTTGGTGTCATTTGTAGCTCTCCTTATCTCGATATCAAGTACAAAAGCTAGAAGTGCTCCCTTAGAGTAATAACTAACTATGGAGTTGACCGCATTCTCATCTTGTTTATAGAATTTTGTCCATGCATCAAAACTGGATTCTGCAATGGACTGTTTATATCTGCCATTACATCTTTGGATTTTGGTCACATTTTGAGAAAAAAGTGTAAGGTATTGTTCTGGGGTTAAGATTTTAGTTCTAAGCAATGAAAGTTCATCGTAGTATGATGTGAAACCCTCAAAAATCCATAACTGCTCAGTATAGTTCTCTTGGTCATAATCAAATTCATGAAAATTAGATGGTTTGATGGTTTTAATCCACCAGGCATGAAAATATTCATGAGAACAGAGCGCCAAAAACTTAGTATATTCAGAGCTAATTGAGGTCACACCTTTCACTGGCAGGTCCTCTCTAGAGCATATCAGACTGGTAGATTTTTTGTGTTCTAGGCCTCCATAACCTTTACTCCTAACTAGGGTTAAAAACAAGTAATTATCAAATGGGACAATGTCGCCAAAAAAATTCAAATGATGCTCACATATAGCTATTAAATCACTCTTTAACCTCTCAGTAACAGCAGTATTTAGGCCTGTTAAAGTCATTTGATGTGGAATCTGATTGGCATAAAACTCAATAACTTTGAAGTCAGCCATCTCTACAGGGTGATCAATTAGATCGTGATAATTATCTGCCACATATGTTTGAGATGTTGCTTTTTTGGTTTTAAGGCTTAAGGTAGTGGCACACTTCCAGTCCCCCAGCACAGATTCATTATCAGGAAGATTCACTACAAGTTCACACTCATATTCCTCAAAACCTATAGGCAGCAAGAACACACTAGTACCGTTAAAGAAAGCCCTTTCATTGGTCAGATATGCACTACGGACAGACAAATCAAAGGCGTAGACTTCATATTCTACAACAATGCTATCTCTACAGGGGCTAACAATCCAGTGATTCTTGTCTAGCTTTTTTATAGGGATTTCATTGCCTTTTGAGGTGACACTTATGCTAACTATATTTTTAGCAAAATCCCTTATAAGGTAGCTACCTGGTATCCAGTTAGGCAACATAAAAACTTGCCCCAATGGGTTAGGATTTGCCAATGTGGCCTTGACTAAAAATATGTGTCTATGGGGAAATTTTGGAGTTATTTCATATACCAAATTCATGGCAACAAGCTATCGATTGTAGCTCTGTAATCTAGCACCGCCTTTTGATAATTTTTTGCCGTCTTAGCAAGGTTAAGAATTGCATTTTGTTCATTATTTTGAGAACTAATCACTAGGCTGGCTTGACTGTTACTGTTGTCATATCGGTATTTTTCTTGGGTAGCCCTTTCTTTGGCAATTTCAATCTGGGCTCTATTTGACTCTATCATTTCTGATAGTAGAATTATTTTTTCTTTTAGTACCTTGGCTTGGGAATATATTGACAACAATTGTTCCATCTTTTGTTGTTCCTGTCTATCAATCGATATTTGATTTTTAGCAACGCTAGATAAGCCCTTGGTATCTCCTATAGGGTAGGTAAGATCAATGCCAACCGTGAATGCTGGATTAAAGCCCTGCAAAACGTTTAAGTAGGTTGTACCATTGCTTTCACTAGAAAGCCCAAAATTAACATCTAAATCTGGCTCTAACTTGTTTTCCAAGCTTAATAACTGTCTTTGCAATACTTTTTTGTTTAGATTTGCAATTTTTGCAGTTCTTGAGTTATCAAAAATATACGAACGAAGGTCTTCTATATCAAAATAATATTCCTTATACAAATCAAAATTTATATAGACCTCGTGGCTATCAAGTTCTAGCAATATGGCTATCTCATGTTGCAACAAAATTAATTCCTGTTCTGACTCTAATAGCTGTTGTTTGGACTTGAGGAATGCCTCCTTCTGTGACAATAGATCTACCATATCAACTATAGAGGCTTCATACTTTCTGGTAGTTAAGTCTAGCTCTTCTGCAGCCAATATTAGGCGCTGTTCGTTTATACTCTTTTGCTCTTGAGCATAGGATAAATCGATAAATTTTTTGAGTTTTTCGAGGATAAATTGTTCCCTCTTTTCTTGCTTATCTAGTCCATCAATAAGAATCTCAATATTAGCAATATCGGCATCCATTCTTAGATTAATTCCATCTTTGTTTTTCCACAAAGGGATAGTGTAATCTAGGGCAAATTTTTTGTTACTAGATTCAATATCATTTCTCTTTTCAGTCCACCCTTGAGACAATGAGATTATTGCCCCATTGTTGGCAAAACTCTTAGAGGCAGATACATTTAATGTGTGAGTGTTTAGGTCATCATAAGTGCTACTTATGCTGTCTGTTTCATTTTTTAATTGTGAATTTACCCCCAAAGTCCATTCATCCGTAGCCAAGGCTGATGCCTCATCAATACGCTTAATTTTGCTGGTTAAATCTTGCCCTACAAAGAACGGATGTACCTCAAAAAGTCGCTCAATAAAGGTGCTCTTATCTAATGTTTGGGACATTAAACTTGACGAAATAAATGCAACCGTAATTAGAGTATATCTCATTCTGAAGTCATTTTTCAAAAGGCGTAATATTAACACACTATTGCTAAATATAAAACCCATCACTTATGGGTTATTTTTTCAAAAACTGTGCTTTCTTAATTTCGTCAATAATAGCATATAATTTTTTACCAGTAGTTTCAATTACAATATCAGCAACCTCTTGATAATAATCTTCACGGGCATTAACCAAATCTCTGATAGTTTTTTCTCGATTAGTAGATCTCTCCAGGAGTGGTCTTGTTTTTGAATTTGCTGTTCTTTTCACTAGCTGCTCTATAGATGATGAAAGATAGACAATCAATCCATCATTCTTAAGTATCTCTCTGTTCTCTTGTTTAACTACAATTCCTCCACCTGTAGCTATAACGACTCCAGAAAACTCACACAACTCCTTTAACATAGAGGTCTCCCTTTTACGGAAACCTTCCTCACCCTCTATATCGAAAATATGTTCAACACTGACACCAGTGCGGGACACTATTTCAATATCTGAATCAAAGAATTCTCTCTTAAGAACATTAGCTAGACGTCGACCCACCGAAGTTTTACCTGAACCCATAGGTCCAACCAAAACAATGTTTGATTTAGGGCTGCTCATAGCTGATTGCTATTCTAGCTCGTAACTAGTACCACAATAGGGACAGATAGCCCCGTTATTCTGATCAAAACCTAAGAAGACCTTTGGATGCATATTCCATTTACTTGACTCCTTAGGTGGGCAATGAAAAGGCAGGTCTGACCTACTTACAATGCCAACACTTTTAGACCTTTTAGAGCTTTTTACTGATTTACCCATCAACATATCCCTTTGATAAGCCATTCATTGTAGTTATCGTTACGCCCATATACGCAATCAAAATATAGCGATTGCAATTTCTCAGTTACCGGCCCCCTTGTGCCACTCCCAATTTTTTTATTGTCTAGTTCCCTAATCGGGGTAACCTCTGCAGCAGTACCGGTAAAGAATGCCTCCTGGGCTTGATAAATTTCGTCCCTATTTATTTTCTTTTCGATGACCTCATACCCTAAATCTCTTGCTAGGGTGAATATAGTATCACGAGTAATGCCATGCAATGCTGATGTAAGTGTAGGGGTATATATGGTGTCATTATTGACAATAAAAATATTCTCTCCGCTTCCTTCAGAAACAAAGCCTTCAGAATCCAGCATAAGGGCTTCATCATATCCATCATCAAGAGCCTCTTGAAGAGCCATCATTGAGTTTATATAGTTGCCATTAGCCTTAACTTTGGCCATAGAAGGTTCTGAGTGCTGCCTAATAAATGAAGATGTTTTTATTCTAATACCATTATTAATATTTTCTTCACCTAAATATGCTCCCCACTCCCAAGCAGCGATTATAACTTGGACCCTTAGATTGTCAGCCCTTAAACCCATGCCTTCGGAGCCATAAAAACACATCGGCCTTATATAGGCTGACTTTAGATTGTTTTTCTTTATTACCTCTCTTTGGGCTTGATTTAACTTATCTTTACTGAAAGGAATTTTCATTCCAAGTATGTTGGCAGAATTAAATAATCTGTCTGTGTGCTCTTCTAGCTTAAATATCGCACTTCCTTTTGCAGTTTCATAAGCCCTAACACCCTCAAAGACACCCATCCCGTAATGAAGGGTGTGGGTAAGAACATGCACCTTGGCTTCACGCCATTCGGTCCATTCACCATCCATCCAGATAAAACCATCTCTGTCGCTCATTGGCTGCATCTATTACTCCTTATCTAAATCAAAAGCAGAATGCAGCGATCGTACTGCTAATTCAAGGTATTTTTCATCAATAGCTACTGAAATTTTAATTTCTGAAGTTGAGATCATTTGAATATTTACATTCTCCTTATGTAAAACTTCAAACATCTTAGTCGCTATACCTGCATGAGAACGCATACCTATGCCTACTAACGAAACTTTAACTATTTTGTCGTCAGACTGAACCTTGAGAGCGCCCAAATCAGAGCGCACCTTTTCAAGTATTTCTTTTGACTCTTCAAAATCATTGCGATGCACGGTGAAGGCGAAATTTGCAAGCCCTTCTTTAGAAGAAACAGACTGCAAAATCATGTCTACCTCAATATTATTGTCGCTTATTGGTTTTAGTATTTTATAAGCAACGCCAGGTATATCTGGTACCCCAATCAAACTTACTTTGGCTTCATCTTTATTGTGCGCAATACCTGAAATTACTGCTTCTTCCATAATCTTTTCCTCACTAGTGATTAATGTCCCGATAGGGTTTTCTATCATTGACGATAACACCCTCAACGATACATTGTACTTTGACGCAAACTCAACAGACCTAATTTGCAAAACTTTTGAACCGAGAGAGGCCATCTCTAGCATCTCTTCGTAGCTTATATTGTTCATTTTTCTTGCGTTCGGTTCGATTCTAGGGTCTGCAGTATAAACACCATCAACATCAGTATATATTTGACATTCGTCGGCATTTAAAGCTGCCGCCAATGCCACAGCTGTTGTGTCCGAACCTCCACGTCCAAGAGTAGTAATATGGCCACCCTCATCTACACCCTGAAATCCTGCAATAACTACCACCTTTTCTTCGTTCAGGCTCTTTACTATTAGCTCAGAATCGATAGATTTAATTCTAGCCTTGCCGTGCTCGCTATCAGTAGTAATACGAACCTGTGAGCCTGTATATGATATAGCGTCGCATCCCAACTGCTGTAAAGCCATACTCAGTAAAGAGATAGTTACCTGCTCTCCGGTAGTTAATAGGACATCCATCTCTCTAAGTGATGGCTTATCCTGAATCTGGTGTGCTAAATCAGTCATACGGTTAGTTTCACCACTCATAGCAGAAACACTTACCACTACCTGATCGCCAGCATCTTTGAATGTTTTGATTTTCTTGGCAACGCTTTTGATTCTTTCAACTGAAGCTACAGAGGTGCCGCCAAATTTTTGAACTATTAATGCCACGATATTATAAATATACTAAACTAAAGCGCGATTATACCTTTTTTTTGTATTATTTCTCCTGCTTGGTTTTAACTTTAGGTCAATTAATTTATCTTAAATTAACGATTTAGTTAGAACTCAAATTAATTGTAAAATAGCTACATCTTCTACTACAAGAATAAAAATGAATTTTAATCTGTTTACCATGATATTTTTAGTAGCAACTGGTTGCTACCTTGCAACCCTACTCTACCTAAACTTGAGACAAAATAGAGCAGTAAAGAAATCTTTTGATTCTGTTCCCCAAGACTTTATTAACAATATTTCTATAGAGGAGCACCAAAAAGCTGCCAATTACACTCAAGCCAAAATAAAAATAGGTAATATCGAGATGATTTTTTCCTCTGCAATCCTTCTACTTTGGACTATTGGCGGCGGGATAGATTATCTAGATCAGGTATGGCAATCTCAAACAGATAACAATTTATCTTTAGGTGTTGGGGTGCTGATAAGTATTATGATTATAGGTAGCATTATTGATTTGCCATTTAGTATATACAGAACATTTGTATTGGAGCAGAATTTTGGCTTTAATAAAACCAATATAAAAACTTTCATTAGCGATATTATTAAAGCACTATTAATCACTCTTGCAATCGGCCTACCAATGATATATTTGATTTTGTACCTAATGTCTATTATGGGGGATGAATGGTGGCTATATGTTTGGGCTGTTATAACAACATTCTCTTTGATTATGTTGTGGCTATATCCTTCATATATCGCCCCAATTTTTAACAAATTTAAGCCACTAGACGATGTTGATCTGAAAAACAAAATTGAAGACCTTCTAAATCGAACAGGATTTAAAAGTGACGGTGTATTTGTAATGGATGGATCAAAGCGCTCATCTCACGGCAACGCCTACTTTACTGGTATTGGAAAAAATAAACGTATAGTATTCTTTGACACCTTATTAAAGGGAATGGAAGATAAAGAAGTGGAAGCAATTCTGGCACATGAGCTTGGTCATTTTCATCACAAACATATACGCAAACATATGGCTTCTTCATTTGCCATATCACTAACCGGTTTAGCTCTTCTTGGTTATCTAATAAATAAGGATTGGTTTTTTAATGGTTTGGGAGTGTCCGACCCTTCCAACCACACAGCATTAATACTGTTCGCCCTAGTAATTCCAGTTTTCAGTTTTTTTGTATCGCCTATAGGCAACTATCTATCACGTAAACATGAATTTGAAGCTGACGCCTTTGCCGCTAAACATACCAACCCTAAAGACCTTGTATCATCACTGGTTAAGCTCTATAGAGACAACGCCTCAACCCTTACACCAGACCCGATATATTCATCATTTCATGACTCACACCCATCAGCATCGATAAGAATCAGAGAACTAAAGAAATATAACCCTTAAATATGATCAAGATTTAATATTAATTAGACTGTTGACTGATTAGTGAAAGTTGTTATTTGCCTATATAGCGCTCAATTAGAGCAATCTGTTACAATAAGACTTGCACACTGTATACTATAAGTGTAATAAACAGGAGACCAAATGCGAAGATTATTATTGCTGCCGTTACTTATTGTAGCAACTAATATTTTATCTAATGACGAAGGCAAAGAGTTGCACGATGAGTCATGCATTAGCTGTCATGATAGTCAAACTTATACTAAGTTTGATAGCTCAATTGAAAGTCACTTTGATTTAAGAAGACAGGTCAGCTTTTGTTCTGTTAATCTTAGCACTGGGTGGTTCCCTGAGGAGGAAGAATCGGTAATTAGCTTCCTAAATTCCACCTACTACAATTTTACAGATTGAGCTTAACACGTCGCCAAAAATGGCGCATAAACAAAATTCAGTCTGAGCGTATCGCTCGCACTCAAAGAGCATCCAAGATTAGTGACCATATAGCAGGTGACAGCAATACTGAACGAACTGGTTTAGTGATTACTAGGTACGGTCAAAGATTGTTGGTAGAGTCAGAGTCTGGCGAACTATTTCAGTGTACTGGCAGACAAAATATTAAACTTTCTGTTGCAGGTGACCAAGTAATTTTCCAGCCATTAAGCGAAAAAGAAGGTGTAGTCACCGCTCTTGTTAGTCGTGATAGTCAATTAAAGAGATCACATAAACTTATAGCATCAAATATAGACCAACTATGGCTAGTGGTTGCGGTGGAGCCTCACTATCAATTTGACCTAATCGATAGTTATCTGGTGGCCGCAGAAAATTTCAAACTGCCAATAAATATTATAGTTAACAAGATTGAACTTAACAAAGACCAGAATAGGCTTGAAGAGGATTTTTCAATATACACTCAGATAGGCTACTCTGTTGTATATATTAGCGTCAAAGAGCAAACAAACCTAAAATCGCTTAGACATATGCTTGACGATAAGACCCATATATTTTTAGGGCAATCAGGCGTAGGCAAATCATCTTTAATAAATAAACTTATTCCAGACCTCAACTTGCGAGTAAAAGAAATCTCTAGAAAAAGTAAGCTAGGCAAGCATACTACCACCAATACCACTTTATATCACATCCCCTCAGGTGGAGATCTTATCGACTCTCCTGGGATTCGTGAATTTCAATTAGACAACCTAACAAACAAAAAAATTCTAAACGGCTTTAGAGAATTTAAACCCTTCATTGGTTCATGCAAATATAGAAACTGTGTACACATTAATGAGCCTGATTGTGCAATTAAAAATGCCATCAAAAGTGGTCAAATTCACCATAAACGTTACCAAAATTATCTAAGCCTGATTGGCAATGAACCAAATTAATATATCGGTATGATAAATTGATTAGGTGTTACTTGGATAAATCAATGTTTTTGCCTGAATTAAGGACTTCCTCTTGATAGACCCTTAGATAATCATAAACACTTTCTGGGTATTCTTTATAGTGCCTATCGGCTACATATCGAAGATGTCCCGCAAAATGATAGCTATAAATCATACTATCAATCCTAGTAACCTCCTTGCCCTTATCAAACATTACAATGCTAGGCCTATAGGTCAAGTCAAGTTTTTTAGCAAAATCGTCGGCAGTAACGAGGTCTCCATCTATATCTATGATGGTTTGTTTCGATTCAGTATCTAGCCTTACAACGGTAAATTTATCAAGCAAATCTATAACTTCAGGATTTTTTAAGTGGCCATCATGTAATTGGTCGCATAGTTCGCAATACTTATCTTCAAACAATACCAACAAAGGTTCATCTGAATTATCCTTGAGATTTTTTATTGACTGGAAGCTGTCGTGCTCACGAAGAGTATAGTGTATCTGTCTTTTTTGTTGCTCAATGAATGCAGCTAGATTCATGTTCTTGTATGACTTACCTCTAACAAAGTCCAATATATACCTAAATGTCTCTGGTGATCTATAACCGTTAACCTTATGTACTAACCTGTTTTCTTCATCCAAAAAAACAATTGTGGGAGTGAAACTGACCCTAAAATGATCTCTGACCTGGTCCTCTGTAACTACTAAATCTTCCCTAAGCGTCACCTCATTGTTTCCTCTAATGTTTATAGCAACAACATCAAAATTTGACTTGATGACTTCAGTATTTTTTGAGTTTTTAAAGCTCTCTTCTATCATCTTATAGCAATAAGGGCAGCCAGTAAGATGCATATATAACAACAAATGTTTTCCGCTATCTGTAGCCTCCTCTATATCCTCAGATATATCCAAAAAGCTTTCTTTGAACCAGTCCGGTAGAGTTGATCTAATACCTCCAACTAGCTTACCGGGCTCAACAGTAGCTGTACTAGAGTAAGCCGATGATGAGAAAATTATTATAAATATAATACTTAGAACTTTAAACATTGTATTCTTATAATTTCATATATTAGGGTTTAATTATATCTTAAAATACTAATATGATTAATTATAATATAGGTTTTAGACAAAAATTGTATAAAAAAACAAAAGCTAGCTACTAAAATTACTACTCAAACTCCATCCTACTGAATATTCTTTCAGCGTTTCTAGCTCGAAGATCTCTGTATGTTCCCCAGTCTCGGTAGGCACTTTGGTCAATATTATAAGCGTCAAGTAGGCTGCCATCATCATCTATAACTTTTTCAACTTCTTCGCGCATATATATCAAATAATCTTTAGTAAACTTTGTAACAGTTTCTAGGTCAGTTGGGACACCGTGACCAGGTATTATTAGGTCCGGATCTAGCTCCTCCAACTTGTCCCAAGTCTCAATCCAAGCAGCAGTATCTGTATCCTCAAAAACCGGTAACATTCTTTCATTAAATGTAGTATCTCCACTAATTAAAACCCTAGTTTCAGGCAGCCACAACTGAATATCGTCAGGAGAATGTGACTCTCCCAAGCGCATAAGCTCGATAGTAGTTTCTCCCATAGTTAAGATCATCTCTCTCTCAAATGTTTGATCAGGTAGGACTGATTCGACTTTAGTGCCAATCATTTTGTCTTTCATTCTTCTTTTTGCAGAGTCTAACTTTCCTCTAGCCTTTTCTTTAATATCGTGATATGCTTCAACATGTGCAACAATTGATACACCCTGCCCCTTCCAATAACTAGAACCGAGCATGGCATGACCTTGAGCATTTTCAAGGACAACATATCTAACCCTTTGGTCGGTCACCTTTTTTATCTCCTCATGGATCGCCTTTGCGATTAAATAGCTACCTCCTGCATTGAAAACTAGTACACCATCACTGGTCACTATAAATGAGATATTATTGTTATGGTTTGAGTTCTCGTAAGTCGCCGGTTGAGTGGCACCTATCGCACTATATAGTCCTTCAATTTCAACCATATGTACTCTCTCTAAGTCTCCGCCATCCTCACGAGAAGGTGGAGATTTTATATATTTATAAACTTTTTCTGGCATCCTGTACAGGATGCTTTCTGGAGCCATATCACTTAACCATACAGGCAAACCTAGTTCTAACCATTTTGTGTAACCGTCGACATAGTTTTGTACTTTGGTATAGCCCATTTTTTCCAACAAGCTAGCGGCCAATATAGATCTTTTACTGTCGTTAGAATAGACAATAATTAAGCTATCTTTGGTTATATTGTCTATCTCATTAACCTCAAATTCGAGCCTACCCCTTGGAACATTTACATTTTGTCCACGATGGATTGTGCCTAGTTGTAGAACTTCTGACTCTGTTCTGACATCAATTAAGATAGCTAAATGGTCATTATTCAAAATAGTTACCAGCTCTTCAGTATTGATATTGTTGACATCTTTGATTGATTTAATCATCGTGTTACCGTCAACTTCAATATCAGCGCCTACAATAGATGATATAAATACAACAAAAGAAAATATGAAAGTACGAATCATTATTTTTCCAAATTAAGTCTCAAATAAATTTTATCAATTAATGCTTATTAAGATAACAAATTTTTTTATTTATTTAATCACTTAAAAAATATAGCCACATCACTACCAAAAAATCTAACATCTGCTGCCCATTTTTCTGCAAGATAATTCATAGTTTCTTTGCTATAAAAAGCTACATGGGTTGGGTCATCTTTATAAAACCAGCTCGAGAAATCTATCTCCCTAGTAAGCATTCTTGTCATTACAGCAAAAGCCCCGCCATTACTTAGCATGCTGTATAGCATGTCTAACTCTTTTTTTGGATTATGCAAATGCTCCAACACCTCTGTTGCAGTTATAAAGTCATACTTGTTGTTAAATATTGATTTATCTGGGTAATAGAACTTATCAAAAAGATCTACCTTGTGTCCAGCTTCTTCGAACATTACTGATAGCGTTGGCCCTGGACCACAGCCAAAATCTAAGCCCCTATCATTGATATTTAGAAAACTGCTAAGGGGCTCAAAAACTTTGCCTAAGAATTCTCTATATTTAATGTCATTTGGATCGTTATGATGGCTATCATATCGAGCCCTTTCATCATCAACACTTAAGTGGAATTCTTTCGGTGCAAAAACTAACTGGCAGTTACCGCATTTAAAGTAATCAGCTTTTGCACTTGAAAAATACGTGACACACTTTATTGAACGACATAACGGGCAAACGTTAGCCATTTAAGTGGCCTTATGTTCTTAGTGTGAACATGAAGCGGAGTGCACATGTCCGTGCTCTAGCTCGTCTTTGCTTGCTTCCCTAATATTTTCAATGCTAACATTAAAGTGGAGAGTTTCGCCAGCCAGAGGGTGGTTAGCGTCTACCTTCACAGAATCATCTTTTATCTCTGTCACCCTAACAATAAATGCATTACCTTGATTGTCTTTGGACTGTAGCTCCATTCCAACTTTAAGATTCTCAACTGCCTTCATTGCCTCCATAGGGACATCTTGTATTGCATCAGGATAATGGACACCGTATGCATCTTCAGGCTTTACTGATACATCACAAGATTCTCCAACCTTCATCCCTTCTAGGGCTTTCTCGAGCCCGGGTATGATGTTTCCATGACCTTGGATAAATGGCATAGGCTCATTACCTATTGAAGAATCAATAACCTCTCCAGAATCGTCCTTAAGTGTATAGTGCATTTCAACTACCTTGTCTTTCTGTACATTCATACTGTCTACTCCGATAAACTAACAATTTAAAAAATATATTTATAACCCGATACGCACTATATCTGTTCAAATCCAGTACTTAAAAAGGTTGCAATTTAATAATGATTTAACACAGGTGGGACATTTTACCTAAACATTATTATGAATAAGGGTGTTATGACTGAGAACTGAACTTGTATTCTCAATAATTTGTATTACAAAAATTTACCAACTAGTTTCTTGAATGATTCAAGTTTTTGCTTTCTAGTATCATTTCAGCTGCCTTTTCTGCAATCATCATAGTTGGTGCGTTTGTGTTGCCAGAGACTAGCTCTGGCATTATCGATGCATCTACTACTCTTAAGCCAGAAACACCGTGCACTCTTAGCTGGTCATCTACTACAGAGCTATCATCATTACCCATCTTACATGTGCCAACAGGATGATATATGCTTTGGCTGTTATTCCTTGCAGCCTCTAACAACTGTTCATCTGACTTATATAAATCTCCAGGAATATATTCATCAATAATATGGTGTTTTAGTGATTCCGCTTTAGCTATCTTACGTGCAACCTTGATTGATTCGATAGCGATTTGTTTGTCTGCTTCTGTTGATAGATAGTTAGTAATAATTGTTGGTGGATCTTCTGGTTTGTTTGAATTTATATATATCTCACCTCTACTATCAGGTCTTAGCTTGCAAACCGACATAGTAAATGCAGAGAATGGGTGTACCCCGTCTCCAGGCTTGTCAGCGCTTAGTGGCTGCATATGGAACTGAATATTCGGCCTAGATCCATCTATCGCGGTGTTAGTAAATACATATACCTGACTAGCGCTCAACGTTAAAGGGCCAGTCCTAAATAATAAATATTGCAAACCGATAATTGCCTTTTTCCACCATTTGTTTAATTCATCATTGAGGGTTCTCATATTAGTCTTATAAACTAGCCTTATTTGTAAATGGTCTTGAAGATTTTTCCCTACTGCCGGATTGTTATGAATAACATTAATGCCTAATCTATTTAATAACTTTTCATCGCCTATTCCTGAGAGTTGTAATAACTGTGGTGAGGCGATTGTGCCAGCCGAAATAATAACTTCGTGGTTGCAGCGTATCTCTTTTTCCTTTTTGCTGTTTTTGTTTATATAATTAACTCCAATAGCCCTCTTGCCTGAAAAAATCAGTTTGTTTATTTGAGTTTCAGTCATTATTGTTAAGTTTTTTCTGGTTCTAATTGCTTTTGTCAGAAATGACCTATAAGAGCTCTTCCTAAAGCCTTTGTATGTTGTTTGTTGAAAATATCCGACCCCCTCCTGTTTCTCAGAATTACAATCTGGGTTATATGGAATTCCTATTTCCTTAGCTGCATCAATAAAACACTCTGCAATTTTTCTTTTTAATCTTAAATTAGAAACCTTAAGTTCGCCATCTACACCATGAAAATCATCCTTGCCGTTTTCTTGGCATTCGAATTTCTTAAATAAAGGTAGGACATCTTTATAGCTCCAGCCTTTATTTCCTAATTTCTCCCAATTATCATAGTCATGACGGTCACCTCTAATGTATAAGAGACCATTTAGCGCGCTTGAACCTCCTAAAACTTTGCCTCTTGGCCAGTCTATTGTTCTACCCCCTAAACCTTTATCTTTTTGTATTTTGTACATCCAGTCCCAAGACGGGTTATTCATAGTTTTGAAATAGCCAACAGGTATATGTAACCATGGATTGTTATCTTTTCCTCCAGCCTCAATCAACAGGACTTTGTTTGTTGGATCTTTTGATAGTCTATTTGCTAATAGACATCCGGCTGAACCTGCACCTACAATAATGTAATCATAATTCATTTCTTATTAATTTTTCCAAAATTATTATTGTTATTAATTTAAATTATATATGAATAAAGAAAATATTTTCAAATATATGAATTCATATATATAAATTAATGTATACTAGTTCCTGATTACTTGTTTTAATAATGAATAACAATAAGTATTAAAACTCAATCAATAATAAATAAAAAACTAAAGAGGAGTTAAAAAAATGTTAAAGAAAAAGTTTGTTTTAATGTTGACCGCTTTAATAGCGTTTGGTTTCGGAACTAGCGCAACGGCAGTCAATTTGAAAATACAATCTGTATTAAACTCTACTGGTAGTGAGGTAGGATATGTTAGAGATTTTGCAGAAGATGTTCGTGTATTGACTAATGGCAGGGTAACAATTGAGGTCCTACCGGGCGGCTCTGTTGTTCCTAATTCTGATATTATTGACGCTGTAGACGCAGGATTACTCGATGGTGGTTTTGCATGGACTCATTACTGGTCTGGCAAGCACCCAGCAGCAATGCTGTTTGGTTCTCCAATTGCAGGTGCCGGTGTTGGTATTGATAATATTGCATGGCTTTCTTGGTTCCATAGCGCTGGCGGTAAAGAGCTATATGACCAACTATGGGATGAGATGGGCGTGAATGTTAAAGGTTTAATGTTGCAACCTGTTGGCCCAGAGGCGCTTGGTTGGTTTAAAGAGCCAATTAATAGTATGGATGACTTCCGTAAACTTAGATTCCGTGCACCTCCAGGAATCCCTGGTCAAACATATAAGGATATTGGTGTCGCTGCTGTAGCTATGGGTGGTGGTGATATTCTCCCTGCACTTGAAAAAGGCGTAATAGACGCTGCAGAGTGGTGTTGCCCAGAGCCTGATAGGGACTTCGGTTTCCAGAAAGTTCTTAAATACTACTACTTGCAAGGACTTCACCAGAATGTTGTGAATGCAGATATGTATATCAATGGCGATGTTTGGAATAAGATATCTGCTAGTGATCAAAGAGCTATGGAAGTTGCTGCTAGAGCTGCAAGGATTGACTCACTTTCCAACCGTATCTACAATAAT
>JASLYC010000080.1 GCA_030739975.1 Gammaproteobacteria bacterium | reverse complement strand
TTACCTCTATTAGCTCGTCGTATTCGTATAGCCTCATACTCTTTTTTAGTTTCATCAAAGAGCTTAGGTTTATGTGATTCAGATAATAGTTTTGAGGCTACCCCAACAGCTTTAGATGCGTCCTGTACATAGAACACACCTTTGTCATACTCAGGTTCAACTTTGACCGCTGTGTGTGCCTTTGAGGTTGTCGCTCCTCCAATCATTATAGGCAACTCAAATCCTTGACGTTTCATCTCCTTGCCGATGAATACCATTTCTTCCAGCGAAGGGGTAATCAGTCCAGAGAGTCCAATTATGTCTACATCTTCATTCCTAGCTGTTTCCAATATAGTTTCAGCTGGAACCATAACTCCTAGGTCAATGATTTCATAATTATTACAAGACAAAACAACGCCAACAATATTCTTGCCTATATCATGCACATCACCCTTAACTGTTGCTAATAATATTTTGCCCCGATTATTGGATTTGGAATCTATCTTCTCGGCCTCTAAAAATGGATTCAGATAGGCAACAGACTTTTTCATTACTCTGGCAGATTTAACTACCTGTGGAAGAAACATCTTTCCAGCACCAAACAGGTCTCCAACCACGTTCATGCCATCCATTAGTGGACCCTCAATTACAGAAATAGGGCGCCCAAGCTTATCTAAGGCTTCCTGTGTATCTTCGTCAATATATTTAGTAATACCTTTAACTAGTGAATGCCCTAAGCGCTTTTCAACGCTCCAATTGCGCCATTCAAGCTCTTTTTTGTTGTCTTCTTGGGATTCTATTTTTGAAAACTTGGTAGCGATATCGACTAATCTTTCTCCAGCATCCTTATCAGAATTTAGTACTACATCTTCTACCGCTTTTTTTAGGTCTGGCTCAATATCATCATAAACCATTAATTGGCCTGCATTCACTATCCCCATATTCATTCCAGCTTTAATAGCATTGTAAAGAAAAACAGAATGAATCGCCTCTCTGACGTGATTGTTACCCCTAAAAGAGAAAGACACGTTAGATAAGCCTCCAGAAACCTTTGCTAGGGGCAAAGTATTAGTTATTTCTCTGGTTGCCTCTATAAAGTCAAGACCATAACTGTTATGCTCTTCTATGCCCGTTGCTATAGCGAAAATATTAGGGTCAAAAATAATGTCTTCAGCAGGGAATTTGACCTCATTAATCAATATGTTGTATGCTTCAGTGCAAATCTCTACCTTTCTGCTTTTAGTGTCGGCTTGTCCTTTTTCATCAAATGCCATAACAATAATTGCTGCACCATAGCGTTTACATAGTTTGGCATATTTAATAAAGCTCTCTTTGCCTTCCTTTAATGAAATTGAATTAACAATAGGTTTGCCTTGGGAGCACTTAAGTCCGGCCTCAATAATATCCCATTTAGATGAATCAATCATAAGTGGCACTTTAGAAATTTCCGGCTCAGAGGCTATCAGCTTTATAAATCTTTCCATAGCAGAATGACCATCAAGCATTCCTTCATCCATATTAATATCTACAATCTGAGCGCCATCCTCGACCTGGGCTCTACAAATTTCAAGAGCCTCTTCAAATTCCTCATTAAGTATTAAGCGTTTAAATTTTGCAGATCCGGTTACATTGGCACGCTCACCAACATTTACAAATAAGGATTCTTTGCCAATATTTAGAGCCTCAAGCCCGGATAGGCGACATTCAGAACTTATTGTTGGTATCTTTCTAGGTTTTAGTCCGTTTACACTATCTGCAATTGCTTTTATGTGCTCTGGCGTTGATCCACAGCAGCCACCAAGTATATTAACAAATCCAGATTCAGCCCACTCACTCAGATGTTCACTCATTTTGGCTGGATTTAATTCATAATCACCAAACTCGTTCGGTAGACCGGCATTTGGGTGTGCGGATACATGGGTATCAGCTACACGAGACATTTCCGCAACGTATTGCCTTAGAAGGTCTGGGCCTAATGCACAATTAAGCCCTACAGATAAGGGTTTAGCATGACGTATGGAGTTGTAAAATGCTTCTGTAACTTGCCCTGATAGGGTCCTTCCAGAGGCATCAGTAATGGTCCCTGAAATCATTATCGGTAGCTCAGTTTTATCTTCTTCAAAGACCTTTTGGACTGCAAATATGGCTGCCTTTGCGTTTAGTGTATCAAATACTGTTTCAATTAATATTATGTCTGAGCCACCTTCAATTAAGCCACGAGTAGATTCCATATAAACATCTACCAACTTATCGAAATCAATATTTCTAAATCCAGGGTCGTTTACATCAGGAGAAAGAGAGCATGTTCTGGAGGTTGGTCCGATAACTCCAGCTACAAATCTTGGTTTTTCGTTAGTTGAAAATTCATTACAAGCGTCCTTGGCTAGTCTAGCACTGGTAACGTTAATTTCATATACATAGTCCTCCATTTCATAATCAGACATAGAGGTTTTTGTTGCATTGAAAGTGTTAGTCTCGACAATATCTGCACCTGCCTCAAGGTAGGATCGATGGATGTTTTGAATTATATTTGGTTGAGTAAGAGAAAGAAGGTCGTTGTTACCTTTTACTAATACGTGCCAATCACTAAAACGTTCTGATCTATAATCAGCCTCACTTAAATTGTGCTTCTGAATCATGGTGCCCATTGCACCATCTAATATTAATATTTTTTCTTTTAAAAGTTTCTCTAACAACATGGTTTTAGGCTAATTAATTTATTTTACTATTGATAAACCAATAAATTAATTAACAACTAGTATTTGTAGGTTTCAGGCTTAAATGGACCATCCTTTGGCACATTAATATAATCTGACTGCGAATCAGTCATCATCGTTAATACACCTCCAAATCCGCCAACCATTCCAGCAGCAACTTCCTCGTCAAGTTTCTTTGGTAAAACCTCTACCGAAATACTTGATTGTTTTGAGTCCTCATCTAGGTCTGCAAACTTTGCCTTAAATAGATGCATTTGAGCAAGAACTTGATTTGCAAAAGAGCCATCCATAATTCTTGAAGGGTGCCCGGTTGCGTTTCCTAGATTTACTAAACGACCCTCTGATAAAAGGATTAGATAGTCTTGAGCATTGTCACTTCTAAATATACGGTGAACTTGAGGTTTGACCTCGTCCCATTCCCAGTTATCGCGCATAAATTGAGTATCAATCTCATTATCAAAGTGACCGATATTACAAACCACTGAGCCAGACTTTAAAGTTTGTAGCATTGACTTGTCGCATACATTAATGTTTCCTGTTGTTGTGACTATAAGGTCGGTAGTTGAAAGTAAGTCTAGATTAATTCCATTTATAGAGCCAGTATTAGTTCCACCATCATATGGAGAAACAACTTCAAAACCGTCCATACATGCTTGCATTGCACATATAGGGTCTATCTCGCTAACCTTAACAATCATGCCCTCTTGGCGAAGAGACTGAGCAGAACCTTTACCAACATCCCCATAACCTATAACTAAGGCTTTTTTCCCAGACATAAGCATATCTGTGCCACGCTTTATAGCATCATTTAGTGAGTGTCTACAACCATATTTGTTGTCATTTTTTGACTTAGTAACGGAATCGTTTACGTTAATAGCTGGAACCTTAAGATCTCCATCTTGCATCATCTCTAAAAGGCGATGAACTCCTGTAGTTGTTTCTTCACTAATGCCGTGAATATTATCAAGCATAGCTGGATATTTTTCGTGCAGCATTTGGGTAAGGTCGCCACCATCATCAAGAACCATGTTTGCATTCCACGGTTTGCGGTCTTTAAGAATTGTTTGTTCTATGCACCACAAAAACTCTTCCTCGGTTTCGCCTTTCCATGCAAAAGTAGGAATATTAGCGTTCACCATTGCTGCTGCTGCATGGTCCTGGGTAGAAAAGATATTACAAGAAGACCAGCGAACCTCAGCACCAAGGTCAACCAGGGTTTCCATTAGTACAGCTGTTTGAATTGTCATATGAATACAGCCAAGTATTCTTGCTCCTGACAAAGGCAGTTTATCTTTGTATCTTGTGCGCAATGCCATAAGTGCTGGCATTTCTGATTCTGCTAGCTGTATTTCTTTGCGGCCGTAATCAGCGAGAGTAATATCAGCTACTTTGTAGTCACTATTTTGGATTGTTTGATTGCTCATTTTAACTCCTGTATTTGAGTATATAAATGAGCGTCGTTATTAATGCCAAGCCTGATTGAAATTAATTTCAATGCAACGCCCCTTGGCTAGTTAGGCAATTATACCAATTAATTATTATTTAAGTAAGTGCGCTTTATCAGTTTTTTCCCAGCTAAAATCCTGTTCAGTTCTGCCAAAATGCCCATAAGAAGCAGTTTGTTGATATATTGGTCTTTTAAGTTGAAGCATAGATATCAATCCCTTCGGATGTAAGTCAAAATGCTCACGTATTAAGTCTTCAATCTTGTCATTACTTATTTTTCCAGTACCAAAGGTGTTTACACTAATTGATGTAGGTTCAGCAACACCTATAGCGTATGAAACCTGAATCTCGCACTTTTCAGCTAAACCAGCAGCTACAATATTTTTTGCAACATATCTAGTAGCGTAGGCTGCAGATCTGTCTACTTTTGAGGGGTCTTTCCCAGAGAAGGCTCCACCTCCATGTCTAGCCATCCCACCATAGGTATCAACAATGATTTTGCGTCCGGTAAGCCCAGCATCACCTACAGGGCCACCAATTACAAAGTGACCGGTTGGGTTTATGTGATATTTGGTAGATTTGTTAAGCCATTCATTTGGAAGTATAGGTTTTATCAATTCTTCCATTATGGCCTCTTTTAGGTCATCCTGAGTAACATCCTCGTCATGTTGAGTAGATATTACGACAGCATCTATTCCTTTTATTTTGTGTCCGTCGTAGTGACAAGAGACTTGAGATTTTGCATCTGGCCTAAGCCAAGGCAATGTATTGCTTTTCATTAATTCTGCCTGACGCTTAACTAGTCTATGAGCATAAATTATAGGTGCTGGCATCAAAACATCAGTCTCATTATCTGCATAACCAAACATCAAGCCTTGATCACCTGCACCTTGTTCATGGTCTTTATAATCGTCCACACCCATAGCTATATCTTGAGACTGTTTGCCTAATAAATTAGTAACATCACAGTTGTTACCATTAAATCCATACTCATCCTTGTCATAACCAATTTCGATTATGGTATCCCTTACTATTTTTTCATAATCAATTATGGCCCCTGTAGTAATCTCTCCTGCCAAAACGACATGATTGTCTTTGACTAAGGTTTCGACTGCTACACGTGAATTTTTGTCTTGAGATAATGCTGCATCAAGGATGGCGTCAGAGATTTGGTCGCAAACTTTATCTGGGTGACCAGCAGATACAGATTCTGAAGTGAATATCATTTGTTACTCCTGTAATAATAAAAACCCTTATTTAAGCTGGCTTCTGTTATCGGAGTCCTGCTTTAGCTTTTTTTAGTCACCTTAGGCAACAACGCTAGCAATCGGGCAAATCAGCGTGAGGTGTAATTATATCAGAACGCTACTTATTCTAAGCTTATTTTCAATGAAATAGCGCTTACATATGGTGCAGTCATTAGGCTTATAACTAAAATAGCGGCTAATAAATACATTTGTAAATCAATATTTAGACCGAACTGTGCCTGCGATACTGCGCTTGCTGCAAATATTAGAATTGGTATATAAAGAGGCAATATCAGTAAAGATAACAACATGCCTGAGTTTTTAATGCCAACAATAAGTGATGCTCCTATTGAGCCAATTAAACTAAGACTTGGGGTGGCCAATAGTAGCGTTAACATTAATATAAATATACTCTCACTATCTAAAAAAAGAATAACACCTAATAATGGTGATAACAAGATAATCGGTATACCAGTAAGTATCCAATGAGAAATAATTTTTGACAGGATTAATAGTGGCAAAGAGTAATGAGATATTGCCATCTGCTCGAGTACGCCATTTTCAAAGTCATTATGAAAAAGAGTGTTTAGTGAAAGCAAAACTGAAAGCATTGACGCTACCCAAATAATCCCTGCCGCTATTTGTGACAATGTAGAAGACTCGGGGCTTATGGCTAATGGAAATAAGGAAATTGAAATAACAAAAAAAAGTAATGGGTTGATTACACTTGAAGGGTTCCTAATAGCGATACGCAAGTCACGTCGTAGAGTTTGTATATATATATTCATAATGCTAAAACCTTTTGGTTTTCAAAAGCTGAATCTTGGTGGGTAGTGTATATACATATTCCTCCACTCTCAGAGTGTTTTCGAATAAGGTTTTCAACAATTTTTATACCATGACTATCAAGAGCAGTAAAAGGCTCATCTAACAGCCATAATTTAGCCTTAGAGATAAAAAGACCAGCAAGAATAACGCGCCTTTTTTGACCAGCAGAGAGTTTAGAACAGTACTCATCTTTGTATCCATTTAGACCGATATTATTGATTGCATTTTCTAGCAATTGTTTATTAATATTTTCATTTAAACACATCAAAAATTCGAGGTTTTCTACTACACTTAGTTCAGAACTTAGGGCTTGGGAATGTCCTAAGTAAAAGATTTGTTTTTGGTATTCATAGGAGTTGACACTAAATTCTTCAAAAGCAACGATTCCATGCTCTGGCGCATTGAGACCAGCAAGGATTTTTAGTAATGAAGTTTTTCCGCTACCGTTTGTGCCTGTAATGCGTAAAATATTACTAGAGTCAGCTTCGAAAGATAAACCACTAAAAAGCTGATTATAGCCTCGCTGGCAACACAAGTCTTTAACGATTAATTTTGACATAGCAACATTTTAGAGGATAAACATGTTTAAGAGCAATAAAACTCAATCATCTGAAGAGCAATTGGCTGACATAGCTAAAGAGTTTGTAAAGCAGAATAAGTCAAGAAGGCGCTGGAGGTTATTCTTTACTTTAGTATTTTTTAGTTACATAGGTTTTATGTCATTTATAAGTCTCGATGAGTCTGGCTTACTAGATGATACTATTAAGAAAAACTCACCCTTTGCAGCTGAAGTTGTTCTTACCGGGTCAATACAAACAGCAGGAGAAATAAATGCTGACGATGCTTTGGACTTATTAACAGAGGCATTTAATGATAGTAACTCCAAAGGAATCATATTAAGGCTCAATTCTCCTGGAGGTTCACCAGTCCAGTCTAGCCAAATTTACAACGGCATTTTGCGCCTCAAAAAGCAACACAATAAAAAACTCTATGTAGTTATTGATGATATATGCACCTCTGGTTGCTATTATATAGCCTCGGCTGCAGACAACATATATGCTGATGGGTCTTCGATAATTGGCAGTATAGGAGTTGTAATGTCTGGCTTTGGACTAGTTGAGGCAATTGAAAAATTAGGAATAGAACGTAGATTGTACGTTTCTGGCGAATATAAAGCTCTCATGGATGCATTTAGCAAAGAAAACGAGTTAGCTGTATCTCATATCCAAAAAAATATTCTAGAAAAGTCGCACAAACACTTTATCAATGCGGTCAAACAAACGAGAGGAGAGAGGCTATCAACGGACCAAGACCTTTTTACTGGACTTATATGGCTTGGCGATGATGCCCTTAAGCTGGGTCTTATAGATGAAATAGCTGACGCTAGTTTAGTAGCTTCATCAGTAATAGGTGTTGATGAGAGGGTAATTTATGAGAAAGAGAAAACACTATTAGAGCAGTTAACTGAAGCCACTGCAAAAAGTATTGCATTTATTTTAACTAACGAAATATTTTCTAATAGCGTTGTGGGTAGTTTAAGGTAAGAATAATTACCAAAATTGATACCAGGGCTTTTTAGCCTCCTCAGCCAGTCTCTTTTCTTCTTCTTTTTGGGCGGCAATTATAGTTTCTTCTAGGATTCTTTTCTCTTCAGCCTCTGCTTTTTCTTTAGCTAATCTATCAGCCTCTGCTTTTTCTTTAGCTAATCTATCAGCCTCTGCTTTTTCTTTAGCTAATCTATCAGCCTCTTCTTTTTCTTTAGCTAATCTATCAGCCTCTGCTTTTTCTTTAGCTAATCTATCAGCCTCTGCTTTTTCTTTAGCTATGCGTTCTCCTTCTACTTTGCGAGAAAAAGGTACAAATAGATAGTCATCAGCTCTAATTCTGTCATTTATAAGCTCGTTTATGGTCTTTATATTAACAATAGAGGTATGATATTTTTTTGCTATTGCACTTAAAGTGTCACCTTTTTTGATTTTATAGCGCATCAATTCATTTTTTTCTTTTGCAATTCTAGCTTCCTGAGCTAGCCTTTTCTCTTCCTTCTTTTTAGCTTTTGCAGCAGTCTCTGCTTTGGCTTTTTCTTTTGCAATTCTAGCTTCCTGAGCTAGCCTTTTCTCTTCCTCCTTTTTAGCTTTTATAGTAGCTTCTACTTGAGCTTTCTCATCTGTGTTATTACTGGAGGGCGCTGTAGCACTCTCTTGTTCAATGCGTTTATCCTCTAAAGCTTGCTCTTCTGGTGTTAATGGAGGTAGGTTTCCAAGTCCAGATGTGTCAATTTCTGAGAGCAATTCATCCTTAAATTTGAGCGTCAAAC
>JASLYC010000079.1 GCA_030739975.1 Gammaproteobacteria bacterium | reverse complement strand
AACTATTTTGTTAAACAAAGTGTAAAGGTTTTTGAACTGTATGAGGGTCACTGTGCATCAAATGATTTGATTGATTTTGCTGAGCTATTATTGCGCAGTTATGATTTACTAAAACTTAACAGTGACTTACTTTCTCATTATCAAGAAAGATTTCAGCATATATTGGTGGATGAGTTTCAAGATACAAATACTATTCAATATAAATGGATAAAACTGTTATCTTCAAAACAAAACAGGGTTTTTTGTGTTGGCGATGATGATCAATCAATCTACGGTTGGCGTGGAGCTAAGATTGATAATATTCATAAACTTGAGAAGGACTTTACACCAATTCAAACTATACGTCTTGAACAAAACTATCGATCCACTGGAAACATACTGTCTGCTTCGAACGCTCTCATAACTAACAATAAGTCTCGCCTTGGAAAGTCCTTATGGACAGACTCTGGTGACGGGGAAAAGATTGATGTTTATGAAGCCAGAACAGAAATAGACGAGTCAGACTATGTTGTTAGCTCAATTCAAACTCTATTAAATGACAATATTATGGCTAGGAATTGTGCCATTCTTTATAGGTCAAATGCTCAGTCTAGAGCCTTTGAAGAGAGACTTATAAAGTACAATATTCCGTACATTATTTATGGCGGTCTCAGATTTTTTGAGCGCGCCGAGATAAAGGATGCAATGTGCTATTTAAGGTTGATAGAAAATAGTTCTGATAATGTCGCTTTTGAAAGAATAGTCAACTTTCCTACAAGAGGAATAGGTAATGCTACTATAGAAAAAATAAGAGAATTTGCTGCCAATAATGGCACAAATTTATTCCAATCATCTGTATCTATAATTTCGTCCTTGCCTACAAGGGCAGCAAACTCCTTGGATGGCTTTGTAAAACTAATTGAGAATATGAGGGATGCATCACAAAACCTTAATCTTAGTGAAAAGGTTGCCCTCCTTATAAAGGATTCAGGGCTAATTTATCATTTTTCAAATGACAAAACCGACAAGGCTGGCAGCAAAAAAGAAAACCTTGAAGAGTTAATTGCTACAGCTAAGCGATATATTCATGATGAGGAGAGCGACCTTAGCGAGACTTTAGGCTTTATTTCTCAAGCAACTCTTGACTCTTCTGGTGGAGATGATAACACAAATACTAACAAGTGCGTACAACTCATGACTATTCATTCAGCGAAAGGTCTAGAGTTTCCTTATGTATTTTTAGCTGGCATGGAGGAGGATTTATTCCCCTCAAGACAAAGTAAAGATGAGCCACGCCTTATTGACGAAGAGAGGAGGCTTTGCTATGTAGGAATGACAAGAGCAATGAAAAAACTTACCCTTTCATATGCAATAAAAAGGTTTTTACATGGTCAATCTATCTATGCATACCCTTCTAGATTTATAGATGAAATTCCGCAACATTATAAAAACTCAATTAAGCAAAAGTTTGGTCTTTCTGAGAACGACTACAAAAGCAATAACTCCAAAAACCAAAATATTTTTCCAGAATCAGATAGCCAATTATCAGTTGGCGCAAATGTAAAGCATGCTAAATTTGGCTACGGGACTGTACTTAACTTTGAAGGTAAGGGTGACTCAACTAGAGTCCAAATCAAGTTCAAAAAAGCCGGCACAAAGTGGCTTATTAGCTCATATGCAAATTTAGAGTTTGTTTAGTTTAGCGTCTTTTTTAAATCATCAATACTAAAGCTTTGTACAGACTGTTCGTCGCTATAGATTGGTTTCATCTTTGTATGCCTACCTGTTGATTTTTCAATAGATATTTGTCTGCTAGTTACAATATCCAAACAGTCGGCAATCATTTGTTGAGTTTTATTGCTTAGAGGGTGACGCAAGCCCGGCTTAGTCATAGTGTCTTTTGCTACTGAAATCAGGGTACTGCGAACAGCATTCAGCAGCCTAATTTCAAATTCATTATCTTTTGCTTTTCCCATGTTTGGCTGTTTATTAGCACTGAACCCAGGGCATACCGTCGTGACGCCAACCATTAAGCAGTCCGCGCTGATCGTTTTCATCCAGATCTCCTTCAAACCCAGATGCCACATGTGCAACATTAGAGAATCCAAACTCTATAAGACATTTTCCAGCAAAGGTTGAACGGTAACCGCTACGACAAATCAGGATAAGTTCAACATTCAATAAATCATCCCTTTCACCAATAGAACGCTTAACTGCAGCAACAAATTTTTCTGGGTCTGGCTCCCAATCGGGATCATCTAGCCATGGAACTAGAATGCAGTCCAAAGGCCTGCCAACAAATTTGTTCTCTGCCTCACAACGAACATCAACTAAGAATAAGTCTGGATTATTATTGATACGCTCCATAGCGGCTTTTGGCATTAAATGTTTTAATTTACTCATAGCAATATTATATATACCTTTAATTGTTGAGACTTATAATATTTTGGGTATGGGCATTATGCTTTCTTCTTTCTAAAGGGTAAATAATTTTGCACATATTAAATTGAAAATAATGCTATCGACTCGACATGTGAGGTTTGTGGAAACATGTCCATAACGCCGGCTTTTTCAAGCTTATACCCAATCTTAATTAAACACTCAGCATCCCTAGCTAGGGTCGCTGGGTTACATGAAACATAAACAATTCTTTCTACTCCAAGTTTAGGCAATAACTCTACTATCTCGATTGCACCAGTTCTTGCTGGATCAATAAGAGCCTTATTGTATTTTTTTCCTCTAAACCAGCTATAGCCTTCAACTTCATCAAATAAATTGGCCTTATAAAAATCTGCATTGCCAATATCATTCTTTTCTGCGTTATATTTTGCCCTCTCAATTAGATCTAAATCTCCTTCAACACCAACTACATGCTTTGCATATTTTGCGATGGGCAAGGTAAAGTTGCCAAGACCACAAAACAAATCTATAACAACATCTTTTTCGTCTAGTTCAAGCATTTCTATTGCTAAATTAATCATCTTTTGATTAATATTAAAATTTACCTGAGTAAAGTCTGTAGCTATAAATTCCATTTCTATATTGTATTTAGGAAGTTTATATGTAAGAGTGGCCGCCATATCTAGTGGCTTTACAGTATTAGCTCCTTCACTCTGTGTATACCATGTAATATTTAATTCACTAGCACAATCAGCTAGAATCTGCCTGTCATTAACTGTTAAAGGTTTTAAATGACGCAAAATTAGAACTGCACCTTGTTCTGCAATTGCTACCTCTATTTGTGGAACATAAGAACGGATGCTTAACTTCTCAATACATCTAGCCAAATCATCCAAATGGTTGCCTATAGATGGATGTAATACCTCGCAACGACTCATGTCAGTTATAAAAGAAGATTTCTTTTCTCTGAACCCTACCAATACCTTTTCTTTTTTTGCTACATACCTAACACCAAGTCTTGCTTTTCTGCGGTAACCCCAACTAACATCTTGAACTGGATCTAACCATGCCTTTGGTTTGGTGCTGCTTTGCTGCATGAAAGAGGAACTGAGCCAATCAAGTTTTGCTTTTATTTGGTCATTGCTTGAAAGGTGTTGGAATGAACAGCCCCCACAAATCCCAAACACTTTGCATTTTGGGTC
>JASLYC010000078.1 GCA_030739975.1 Gammaproteobacteria bacterium | reverse complement strand
AAGTTTTAGAAACCTTAACAGTCTGTCAAGGTTTCTAAAATTTAATAACTATAGAATAGAGCAACAATTAGAAATAAACAAATAGCCTAATTATTCTTTTAATCGCTTGTTTTGTTTGTAATGCTTTCAACTAGACTAGTGAGTGCTTCCGAAAGATTAAAATTCTCAGATTGAACATTTTCGAGTGAACAACTAGCAAGCAATAAACCAGAAAAAAGAATTGCTATTAATTTAAATTTCATATATTTCTCCGTAATAAAGTAACCAAATTATAGAGCAAAATAATAGTGCTAAAGTTTAGTTTCTACTATTATTATTTTAGTCTGCCGTAGAATGTCATTCTGGCTTCCTCTGATAAGGCAATATTCGGTTCTGAGTTATATGCAAGTACCGATAAAATCCTTACCTTGTTGCCCTCAACTGGCGTCACCCTATGTATTGACTCCTTACCTCTAAATAGTACTAAAGATCCTGGATTCATCACTAATAAGTTTGGCTCTATAATTCCATCAAGTAGGTCCTCAATGTCTTTATAGTTGTCATTCCCCTGAGAGTCATAGCGAAAGTCGCGAATATATTCAAATTGACCGCCTTTTGTGGGTTTTTGTATAAGCAAAGTTATTGCAAATGAAGAATTATCAAAATGCCAGCCTAACTCTTGACCTTGTTTAGCATAATGAATATTGATTGAGGATAGACTGTCATAATAATTATGTAGCTCCATCTCACCTAATACAGCACAAAGAAAATCTTGGAATTCATCTGAGCTATAAAGAACCCTTAAGGGTGAATCAATTGGCACCTGGTCATCTGTAATGCATCCCTTCGAAGATATAATTTTTCTGCTCCTTGGATGGCTTTTAGGTAGCGAGTCGTCTTGCTTATTTAAGTAAACGTTGTGATAGTTTGTGCAATAATAGGCAAGGCTCTTATATTTATCAGCCTCAATAAGTATTCTGTCTATTGCTTTTTGAGTAAGAAAATTATCTAAAACTAGTACTCCATTCTTGTCCAGTTTTTCCTTACAATTAGACCTGTAATCTGTGTTTTTTATTGGATGATTAATTAAATCAACAATGCCTCTTAATTGTGTGCTTTTCATTTACTAATCATATTAAAAAAATATCCAATATTTGAGTGAGTAATTGTACAATAACTCTATAGGCTATTTTTTATCATAATTAATATATTGGAGGATTGTATTATGGCAATAATCTCTAAAGTTGAGAATTTAGGCAATCTAAGAACTGAGATGACTCACTATAAATCCGGTCAGATCATACATACTGACGCACCGACAGATAATAACGGCAAGGGTGCTGCATTTTCACCTACAGATCTGGCAGCCACCTCTCTTGCTAGCTGCATGATAACAGTTATGTCTATCAAGGCTAATCAGCTAGGTATTGATATAGATGGAACAGAGGCAGAAGTAGAAAAAGAGATGTCTGCAAAACCCAGAAAAATTAGCGCTATTAGGATTAACATACTTTTCCCCAAAAACTACAACGAAAGGGATAGAAAAATACTAGAACTGACTGCCAATACTTGTCCTGTTATATATAGCCTTAACCCCGATATAGAAAAAGAAATTAACTTTAACTACCCAAATTAGGTCTATAACTTGAATATATATGTTAGTGCACATATATAATCTCATATAACTTTTAAAAGGAAACAAATATGAAAAGAATTATGTTATTTTTGTTAACAAACATAGCGATAATGTTTGTCTTAAGTATTACTTTAAGTATATTGGGAGTAGACTCTCTGCTTCAGCAGAATGGGTCAGACTTAGATGTAAGGGCTTTAGTGATATTCTCTGGAGTTATAGGTTTTGGTGGCGCATTCATTTCACTAGCAATATCTAAATGGATGGCAAAACGCATGACTGGTGCTGTGGTTATTACCAACCCAAACACAAATACAGAGAAATGGTTAATAGAAACCGTTGAAAAGCAAGCAAAAATTGTTGGAATTAGTATGCCTGAGGTAGCGATTTTCCCATCTCAACAGATGAATGCATTTGCCACTGGTATGAGTAAGAATAAAGCACTTGTGGCTGTTTCGCAGGGTCTATTAGATTCCATGAAGCAGGGTGAAATTGAAGCTGTTGTTGGCCATGAAATGAGTCATGTGGCTAATGGCGACATGGTTACTTTGACCTTAATTCAAGGAGTGGTTAATACTTTTGTAGTTTTCTTGTCTAGAATAATTGGACATATAGTTGATCGGGTAATACTGAAAAATCAACGTGGCTACGGTATAGGTTATTACCTTACTACTATTTTTTCACAAATCATTCTCTCAATCCTTGCTGCGGTAATTGTTATGTACTTTTCTAGGAAGCGAGAATTTGTTGCAGACACTGGTGGTGCTGATCTTGCTGGACATCAAAATATGATTGATGCACTAAAGCGTCTATCGCAAAGAGAGCCTGAGCCTTTGCCTGAACAATTAGCGGCCTTTGGTATAGGAGAAAGGCCTAAGTCTGGATTAATGCACCTATGGTCATCACACCCTCCATTAGAGGATAGGATTGCCGCACTAGAAAAGAGAGCAATGGATAGATCTTAATTGGCTATTAAATCATAATGGCTATTGAAATTAAATCATCCAAAGATATCGAAAAAATGCGCACGGCAGGACGCCTTGCAGCTGAAGTTCTAGACATTATTAAACCTCACGTTAGAGCTGGCGTTAGTACAGCTGAGCTTGACAGATTGTGTCATAAATATATTGTTAATGACCTTGACTCTATACCGGCACCCTTAAACTATCTAGGGTTCCCTAAATCTATATGTACTAGTGTAAATAATGTGGTCTGTCACGGAATACCTAGTGACAAATTATTAAAGAAAGGCGATATCGTAAATATCGATATTACTGTCATAAAGGATGGTTACCACGGTGACACATCTAAAATGTTTATTGTTGGAAAACCCAGTGTTAAAGCTCAAAGGATATGTAGAGTAGCACAAGAGTGTATGTATATTGGTATAAAAAAAGTTAAACCGGGTATTCGTTTAGGTGAAATTGGTAGAGCAATTGGCGCCCATGCCATAAAAAATAATTGCTCCGTTGTTCGTGATTATTGTGGGCACGGTATTGGCCTTAAATTTCACTCTGAACCCCAAGTACTTCATTATGACGATGGTAAGGTTGACCAAAGCCCTATACTTGAAGAGGGAATGACTTTTACGATTGAACCCATGATAAATCTTGGGGGTCACGAGGTATCTACTTCAATAGTTGATGGGTGGACTGTTACTACAAAAGATAGGTCACTTTCAGCGCAATGGGAACACACAATCCTAGTAACCAATAATGGTCATGAAATACTAACAATTAGGGATGAAGAATTTTTATAAGTGCTTCACATTTTTATTGCTTTAAATCTACTAAACTTATATCCCCTAATGCGTAAATATATCCCCTACTATGCTAAAATAACGTTTTTTAGTTGTTTTGTTGATTTGCATTGAAAAAAATAAGAAACTATTTCATTTCTGGCCTACTTTTTTGGATACCATTAGGGCTAAGTATTGTTTTAATTAAATTCTTTTTACAGTTAATTAACAATATAATTCCGAAACAATATTTACCAGAAACAATATTCAATCTAGATACCAACATACCTGGTTCAGGCATTGTTTTAGTTATACTTGTAATAATTATTACAGGTGCATTGGTAAGTAATTTTATTGGTAGAAAGGTAATAAACAGTTGGGATAGGCTGCTACACAAAATACCTGGCTTTAGAGGAATATATAAGGCTATAAAGAAGCTCTCTGATGCAGTACTTAGTACTTCAAATGAAAGTTTTAAAAAGGCGGTTTTGGTTGAATATCCACGCAAAGGTATGTGGACTATTGCCTTTCAAACTGGTAAATACAAAGGAGAAGTAGAAAAGATTATTGGTGAAGACATAATAAATATCTATGTGCCGACAACTCCAAACCCAACCTCTGGTTTTTTTATTATGCTACCAAAGAAAGATGTAATTGACCTAAATATGACTGTTGATGAAGCATTTAAACTAATTATTTCGACCGGCGTGGTTTCGCCAGATTAACAAAAAAAATTAAACTACAGCTTATTATGGAACAAATTATGAGAACACATTATTGTGGTGAACTAGATAAAGAATATATCGAACAGCACGTTGAACTTTGTGGATGGGTTAACCGAAGACGTGACCATGGTGGTGTAATTTTTTTAGACCTTAGAGACAAGAGCGGTATAGTACAAATCGTTATTAATCCAGAACAAAAAGAAACATTTGATATTGCAGAAAACGTAAGATCAGAATTTGTACTTAAAATTAGCGGACAAGTGATCGCCAGATCAGAATCCATGATCAATACAAAAATACCTACTGGCGAGATAGAGGTTGTTGCTTCAAGCATTGAACTATTAAATAGCTCCAAACCTATCCCTTTTCAGATTGATGCTACTGACACTTCTGAGGAAGTGAGACTTAAATATCGCTATCTAGACCTGCGACGCGAAGAAATGCAAGATAAACTAAGGTTACGCTCAAAAGTTACCCACTATATGCGTGATTTTATGGACAGAAATGATTTTTTAGATATTGAAACCCCATTTTTGACCAAAGCTACACCCGAGGGTGCCAGAGATTATCTGGTCCCATCAAGAACACATCCTGGAGAATTCTTCGCATTGCCCCAGTCTCCACAGCTATTCAAACAGTTATTAATGATGTCCGGGTTCGAGCGCTATTATCAAATCGTTAAATGCTTTAGAGATGAAGACCTAAGGGCTGACCGTCAACCAGAATTCACGCAACTAGATGTCGAAACTTCATTCATGAATGAGAAAGAGATAATGGCGATGATGGAAGATATGACTAGAGGTATGTTTAAATCTGTGATAAATGTTGAATTGCCGAGCGAATATCCAGTAATTAGTTACAAAGATGCAATGAGTTTGTATGGTGTTGATCGCCCTGATATGCGCATCCCTCTCACAATGATAGATATAGATAATTTAATGCTGAATGTTGACTTTAAGGTTTTTTCTGGTCCTGCAAATGACGCAAATAGTAGAGTTGCTGCAATGAAAATACCTGGTGGAGCATCTATAAGTAGAAAAAATATCGACAAATACACTAAATACGTTAGCATTTATGGGGCCAAGGGGCTTGCATATATAAAACTTAACGAGGACGGGCCTGCATCTCCAATATTGAAATTTATAGGTGAAGATGTAACAAAAAAGATTATAGAAATTACCGAAGCACAAACCGGTGACATTATATTCTTTGGAGCTGATAAATTAAAGATTGTAAACGAATCTTTAGGTAATCTTCGTGAACAGATTGCAAAAGATATGAACCTTTATCAGTCAGATTGGGCGCCAATTTGGGTTGTAGACTTCCCAATGTTTGATTCAAATTCCGACGGCACTTTGAATGCAGTTCATCACCCATTCACTGCCCCTAATGTTGACCAGAATACACTAAAAAATAACCCTATAGATGCCCTATCAAGGGCTTATGATCTAGTTATAAATGGCTCAGAAGTTGGTGGCGGATCCATACGTATACATCAATCCGATATGCAACAAACAGTGCTAGAGATACTTGGCATAAATGATGAAGAAGCGCAAGAAAAATTTGGTTTTTTATTGAATGCACTTGACTATGGATGCCCTCCACACGGGGGAATAGCTTTTGGTCTTGATAGGCTTGTAATGATAATGTCTAATAGTGACTCAATAAGGGATGTTATAGCCTTTCCGAAAACTCAAACAGCTGCATGTTTGTTGACAGATGCGCCAGCACAGGTGCCAAGAAAAATCTTAAGAGAACTGGGCATTCAAAGTAAGAAGTAAAATATGTCTCTAGAAAAGCAAATCAAGAGTGAACTTAAAGCCAAGGATGCAGTCTTGGTTGCGCACTACTACGTAAGCCCTGAATTACAGTCTTTGGCAGAAGAGACTGGAGGAATTGTTTCTGACTCATTAGAAATGGCGCGTTTTGGTCATAACTCTGATGCTAAAACTATAATAGTAGCTGGAGTAAAATTTATGGGCGAGACTGCCAAGATCTTGTCCCCTGAAAAAAATATTCATGTACTTGACATGGGCGCCACTTGCTCTCTTGATGACGGTTGTAATATTGATGAATTTGATAAATTCTGTGACCAACACCCAAATAGAAAAGTTGTAGTTTATGCAAACACGTCAGCACAAGTTAAGGCTAGAGCTGATTGGATGGTAACTTCTGGTAGTGCTGTAAAGGTTATTAAGCATTTACATAACTCTGGAGAGCAAATACTTTGGGCTCCTGACAAGCACTTAGGGGGGTATGTAAAGTCCCAATCAGATGTAGACATGATTTTGTGGGATGGAGCCTGTGTAGTCCATGAGCAGTTTAAAGCTGAAGCATTGATAGAATTAAAAAAGCATCACCCTGATGCTGCAATTCTAGTTCACCCAGAGTCACCTAAAGAGGTAATATCTTTGGCTGATTATGTTGGCTCTACTACTGGCCTTATTGAGGCTGCAAAAAATCGAAATGAAGAAAAATTTATTGTGGCAACTGACAATGGAATATTTCACAAAATGCAGCAGGCAGCACCTGGGAAAAAACTTATTGAAGCGCCCACAATGGGTGAAGGAGCTGACTGTGAATCATGTGCACATTGCCAATGGATGGCAATGAATAGTCTAGATAAGTGTTTATCAGTTCTAAGGAATGGAGATAATGAAATATTTATAGATACTGATACCTCCAAAAAAGCAAGAAAATCAATTCAAAAATTACTAGAATTTACAGCATAAATACATTTAACAAGACCAATAACGTTAACATAAAGGTAGCATAATGGCAGGACACAGTAAATGGCATAACATTCAACATCGTAAAGGCGCTCAGGACGCTAAACGCGGAAAGATTTTTACCAAAATAATCAAAGAAATTGTTATAGCTGCAAAGAGTGGTGGGTCCGTCTTAGAAAATAACCCTTCACTACGAGCTGTTATTGATAAGGCTCTGGCTGCAAATATGAAGCGAGACACTATAGATAGTGCGATAAAACGTGGTGCAGGAGACACAGATGGCGACAACTATGAGGAGGTTCGCTATGAAGGTTATGGAATTGGAGGGACAGCGATAATGGTAGATTGCTTAACAGACAACCGCAACCGTACAGTTGCTGATGTTAGGCACGCTTTTTCTAAACACGGGGGCAATCTAGGGACCGATGGCTCTGTTTCATATTTGTTTACTAAGCAGGGCTTTATAAGTTTTGAGTCAGGCGACGAAGAACAAATTATGGAGGCGGCACTTGAAGCAGGTGCTGATGACATTATTACTAATGATGACCAGTCAATTGATGTAGTAACAACACCAGAGGATTTTTTTACAGTTAAAGATGCTTTAGCAGATGCAGGTATTGAATCTAATCACTCAGAGATTACTATGGAACCTGCAAATCGCGTTGAACTTAATCTGAGTGATGCAGAAAAATTTATGAAACTAATTGAAAGATTAGAGGACCTTGATGATGCCCAAGAGGTTTATCATAATGCCGATATTTCCCACGAGGTTATGGAACAGTTATGATTCACACCCACAGGGGCATTCAAGCACTTGGTGCATTCAAAACAAAAGCACTACAAGAAAAAATATCGATAATTCAACCCGGAATTAAGCTTTTAGGGACTGAATTTATTCACTTTGCTGATTTAATTGAAAATCTGTCTGAGGAAGATATTTCTCACCTTAACAATCTCCTTAATTACTCTCCTCGTCTTGATATTGGTGATGCCAAATCGTCAGTAATCGTCATACCAAGGCTCGGCACAATTTCACCATGGTCATCAAAAGCAACTGATATAGTTCATCTATGTTCTATCAAAAAAATTAAACGTATAGAGAGGGGCCTTATATACCATTTTAGCCAACAAATTGATAAACAAAATCACCGACAAATATTATCAATTGTGATGGACAAAATGACTGAGTCTGAGCTTTTATCAATAAAAGATGCTAAAAACATGTTTAACGAATTTGAGCCTAGCACAGTCAATAGTATTGATGTAATTGGAGAGGGAAGAAAAGCTATTGAGACAGCCAATAATGAGTTAGGCTTAGCTCTAAGTGACGGAGAGATTGATTACTTAGAGGATAACTTTATTAATCTAGAACGCAACCCAAACGATATTGAGTTGATGATGTTTGCCCAGGCAAACTCTGAGCACTGTAGGCACAAAATATTTAATGCCGATTGGTCGATTGATGGGCAAAAGAAAGATCTAAGCTTATTTTCAATGATACGCAACTCTTACAATCAGAACCCTGAAGGCTTATTGTCTGTCTATAGCGACAATTCAGCCGTAATGGAGGGATATATTGGTGAGCGCTTCTTTGCTAACGATGATGGAATTTATCAGAAGTCTAAAGAACATAGAGCGATACTAATGAAGGTAGAAACGCACAACCACCCTACCGCTATTGCCCCACACCCAGGGGCAGCAACAGGTTCGGGTGGCGAAATAAGGGATGAAGGTGCAACAGGCAAGGGCTCTAAACCAAAAGTAGGCCTTTGTGGATTCTCAGTATCAAACCTAAATATCCCCAATAAAGTGCAGCCATGGGAAGTAGACTATGGCAAGCCTAAGCATATCTGTTCAGCTCTAGATATTATGATTGAAGGCCCTATTGGGGCTGCCTCCTTTAACAACGAGTTTGGTCGACCTAATACTTTGGGATACTTTAGAACCTACGAACAGCTATCGAATGATGGTGATGTGCGTGGATACCACAAGCCTATTATGCTTGCCGGTGGTATGGGACATATACAAGAACAACACATC
>JASLYC010000077.1 GCA_030739975.1 Gammaproteobacteria bacterium | reverse complement strand
TATCTATATAGATTTTTAATGTTTTTAAGTATTTAAACTAAGGTTTAAATAAAATTCCTTGAAGAATAATATAATTCATGCTGCACTGCACAATTTGTTTATGTATAATTTCGCATCTGGTAATTAATTATTTAACAATATTACAAATAAATAATTTATAATTTAATTACCTTTGTAGTACGAAGCAGTATTACAGATCCAACAACGAAGTAAAAAAACTCTGACAAAGACGTCCTTTTAAACTCATTAAAAGGAGAAAAATGTGAAGAAATTAATTGTTGTCGGCTCAGGAATGTCGGCAATGCGTGTTGTTGACGAATTGTTAGCACTAAACCCATCAAAATATCAAATCACTGTAGTAGGAGATGAAGACTCTCTTCCTTACAACAGGATAATGCTCTCCCCATTATTAGCAAACGAAAAAACTTTTCAGGATATTGTTACACATGGTGACGAATACTTTACTGACAATAATATTACGTTTATGCGTGGGTTAGAAGTTATTGACATTCATAGAGCTGGAAAATATGTCACATTATCAAATGAAGAGCTGCTCCATTACGACAAATTAGTTCTGTGTACTGGCTCAAAAGCATTCATTTTGCCAATACCTGGAAACAAAACAAAAGGCGTAATATCATTTAGGGATATTAATGATGTTGCAATAATGAAATCTATCCCAGGGGCTAATAAAAAGGCAGTCGTTATTGGTTCAGGGTTGCTTGGATTGGAAGCGGCAAATGGTTTAAACGAGATAGGTTTTTCGGTCACCGTTATATCAAATGTCGATCATCTAATGGATAGACAACTAGATGCAGTATCAAGCAAATTATTACAAAAGACGTTAGAAGATAAAGGCATTAAATTTAAATTTAATGCCAACACTAAAGAGATACATTCGAAATACAACAAAGTAAGCTATGTAGAGTTTGAAGATGGCTATGAGATGATTGCAGATTTAGTTGTAATGGCAGTTGGTATTGTACCTAACTGCTCGTTAGCAGAAGGCTCAGGAGTTATATGTAAGCAAGGAATTGTAGTTAATAATACAATGCAAACATTTGATCCGAATATTTATGCAGTAGGAGAATGCGTTAACCATAAGGGAACTAACTTCGGCCTTATAACGCCATTATTTGACCAGGCACGTGTATGTGCTGAACAATTAGCAGAAAAACCAGTACATCAATTTGTTAGTTTTGAATATTCAACACGTCTTAAAGTATCAGGAACAGATGTTTTTTCAGCAGGAAATTTTTCAAACAAAGACGATGAGGTATTAATATCTTTTGACGAAACAAATAGGATACGTAAAAGATTAACAATTAATAACAATTGTTTAGCTAGCGCAGTGTTAATTGGCGATTCAAGTGATAGTTTCTTTTACGAAGAATTAATCAAAAACAAGACAGATATATCCAGCATTAGAAAAACTTTATTGTTTGGTGAAATAAGAATGAACACTGAAGAGGTGGGAAATGCTAGCGAAATGCTAGCAGATGACGACCAAGTATGTGGGTGTCTTGGGGTAACAAAAGGAGATATTACTAAGGCAGTAGAGAGTGGATGCAAGAGTTTCGATGAAGTTAAGAAAAAAACTGGATGCTCCACTGGTTGTGGGGGTTGTCACTCTGTATCAAAGCAGATATTTGAATTCTCTATAGGTTCACAAAGCACAGAAAAAGAGACATTATGTTCATGTACTGATCTATCAACTCAAAATGTACGAAAGTATATTCGAGATTTAACAGAAGTAAAAACCGTAAAAGAGGTAAGAAAAGCATTGAAGTTTAGTGATTCTTGCGAGCCATGTGGGCATGCAATTAACTACTATTTGTCATCTCAATTTAATGAAAGATACATACATAATGATAAAGAAAGACCGCACAACGAAATGATGCATGCTAATTTACAGAATGATGGTACATATTCTATTGTGCCCCAAATGCAGGGCGGTTTAACTACACCAGACGAATTAAAGGCGCTCGCTGATATAGCGGTGAAATATGAAGTGCCGACTGTGAAAGTTACTGGAGGCCAACGTATTGACTTGCTTGGTATACCTAAAGATAAACTAGATCCAATGTGGAAAGAGATTTCTGATGCAGGTATGGAGTCTGGTTATGCATATGGAAAAGCAACAAGAACATGCAAAAGTTGTGTAGGTAGTGAGCATTGCCTTATGGGAACCCAAGACTCAATGAGCCTCGCAGTTAAAATGGAAGATGCAGTTTGGTCGCACTTCATGCCACACAAATTTAAAATGGGCGTAAGTGGCTGCCCACGTAACTGCGCTGAAGCAACTATTAAAGATTTCGGTGTGATTTGCACTGAAAAAGGTTATGAAATACATGTTGCTGGTGCTTGTGGTATTCGCACTAAGGCGTGTTTAAAAGACAGGTTCTTCGAAACTGAAGATGAGGTAGTAGAATATCTTAAGGCATTTGTTCAGTTATACAGAGAAGAAGCGAACTATTTGGAGCGTGTAATGCACTTCGAAGAGAGGGTAGGTCTAGATTACATTCAAAGTAATCTAGACAATGAAGAGAAGATTAAATTCTACTCAGAAAGACTACCATTAGTAAACGCTAATCCATGGGCGGATAGCTTGTAATCTATATTAACACTAACCAACATACCAATGATGGATATGAATAGTGATAAATTATATAAGGAGATAACCAATGAGTTATTTAGTACCAACAGATGTCGTCGAGAAAATGGTCATAGCCGGCGCAGTGAAAATGAATATGACTACAAGAACAACTGTAATTAGAGCAATAATGGCAGGTGCAATCTTAGGATTGGCCGCTGTATTCGCAATTACAGTTGCAATTAAAAGTGGGTCAGCAGTTGCTGGTGCAGTGTTATTCCCAGTAGGATTTATTATGTTAATCCTATTTGGATATGATTTGCTTACAGGGGTTGTTGTGCTTGGTCCATTAGCAGTACTTGCTAAAAGGAATTGTGCTTCATTAAAAAAAATGTGGAGGCTGATTGGACTTGTGTTTATAGGTAATTTCATTGGTGCAGCTTCAGTTGCTGTAATGATGTCGTTTATTTGGACATTCGGGTTTAGTATAGAGCCAGGTGTAGTTGCTTCTAAAATTGCAACTATAGGAGAATCAAGAACAGTTGGTTATGCTGCTTATGGTGCTATGGGATTTGCTACTGTTTTCATTAAGGCGATGCTCTGTAATTGGATGGTTTCATTGGGTGTCATTGGTGCAATGATGTCAAAAGATCTTATGGGCAAGATTCTTGCTATGTGGATGCCAATTATGCTGTTTTTCTATATGGGATTTGAACATTCTATTGTAAATATGTTTTTATTCCCAGCAGGATTGATTATGGGCGGTGAATTTTCAATTATTGACTACTTTGTGTGGAATGAAATCCCAGTAATTTTGGGAAATGTAGTTGGTGGATTAGTTCTTACAGGGTTGCCATTATATTATGCGCACAAAAGAAGTGTTGAAGGCAAAATTGTAAGTTCTGAGTTTGAAGAAGCTGCAGTTGCGCTAAGGTAGATAGCAATTATTTATTAAATAATTCATAAATACAGAGTCACATTTAAATTAGAGTACTATGTCACAACTGACATTAATCTAAGAATTTGGGTGTGGCTCTATAATTTTTATTTTTTCGATAACCAGCAAGACTGTTAATAACCTTTTTCAGGATTATATAAAGGAAAAGGTTCTTCACCATTTTCAAGTCGACGTATGTTTTTTGCAATCGCCATGGCTGCACTTTGAGGATTGTTTTGTCCGGCAATATGTGGAGTTATATATACCTTAGGATGTGACCATAAAGGATTATTTTTAGGCAAAGGTTCTGTGGCAAAAACGTCTAAAGCCGCGCCCATTAAATGTCCTTCATCCAACAACATAATCAAATCTGCCTCATTAACAATTCCACCACGACCGATATTAATTATAAAAGAACCTTTTGGTAATAGCCTTAGAGTGTTTTCACTCAGTAAATTACTGGTTGTAGTGGTTAAGGGTAGTACATTAATTAGTATATCTATAGAGGATAAAAAATCATGTATTTGGGTTTCTCCATAATAATAAGTTAGCAATTCCATATCCGGTTTTTTAGTGGCCCCCCAGCCAGAAACCTTAAAGTCAAAACTGATTAGTGTATCGGCAATATCTTTTCCAATAACTCCCAAACCCATAACCCCAATATGACATTTTTCTGGCAGTTTAAAGGGTTTTTGGTTCCAGTTCTTTTGGGTCTGCAAATTGTTGTATTGATAGTAATCGCTATGAAAATGCAAAACCCAGTGTAGGGTATATAGGCACATATCTTGGCTAAGTTTTTCATCATAAAGCCTAACAATCGGCACCGATCTAGGGTAATCTGGGTCATCAACAATATGGTCCACTCCAGCTCCACAAGAAAGTATAGCTTTAAGGTTTGGGTAGTTTTTTAAGTCTCCATATGGGTGCTTCCAAACAATTGCATAGTCAATGATTGAATTATCTTCTACCTTAGGGTATAGACACAAATCGACTGAACCTAGCTCGTTATTGAGTGCTTCAACCCATGGCACAAGATCGGTATCTTTAAGGCTTAGCAGAATTGCCATTTTGTTGTTATAAGTACCTGGTTAATAATGTATATTGTTCTTATTGGCATAAATCTATATAAATATATTTGTTACTATTTTAGTATATGATAAATTATCAAAAAAATGTTATACAAATTTAGATGACAATATGACAACAATTGCCATATCGATAGTTTTCGTAATTTTGCTAATAGCCGCATCATTGTTTATATTTGTTACGGTGTTATTGGCGACACCGCCAAAAGGAACAGCAAAAGACATGCTTAGTCAAAATATTAGCGGTAAAGGTAGAGTTGTTGCATGCATCGGAGATTCACTGACCCAAGGGAATTTAGGTGTAAGTTGGGTTGATATGCTGCGAAAAGAATTCCCTCAAGATGTATTTCTAAATGAAGGAATAAATGGTGAACTTACCTGTCAAGTTATTAAAAGAATTGAACCCATACTTCAGTGTAAACCAGACGTAGTTATCTTGATGATTGGTAGTAATGATGTAATGGGTTCTTTTGACAAAGCCTCAGGAAATAGATACATGATTAGAAACAAGCTTTCAGAGTTGCCAACTTTTGGTAACTATAAAAAATTGTTACCAGAGTTGATTGATTATCTTTCGGTTGTAGCTAGAGTAGCAATATGTACATTACCTCCAATTGGAGAGTATCCAGACTCCGAGATAAATATATACATTGAAAAATTTAATGACTATATAAAATCAATGGCAAAAAAGAAAAACCTTTCTGTATTGAACGTGACAGATGCGATGTGGGATGAGCTTGATAAAAGAAATTATCCTGTTATTAATGATTACAATCCACATATCTCTCTAATAGCTAGACGTATGTTGGGAGGATGCATTCAACACTATATATTTAAAAAGCCTTGGGATAGGGTGGGCAGATCAAAAGGGCAGTGGCTTCTATTTGATCAAATACATCTAGGAGAGAGGGGTGCTAGGGTTATGTACGAATTAACAAAAAAATTTATTAAACTAGGTTAGCTTGACGTTAATTATATTTAATATAGTTGCTTAGTCTTGATTACAATGTGACCCAGGTTGTTTATATTACTTAATTAATATGCATTTTATTTACAAGCTAGAATCGTGTAAATTTGCATATAATGTTGTACAAATATGGCTCAATTATTTCACCCATTAATTATGAGAATAACACTTATCTTGTTTATGTTTGTTTCATCTTCAGTGTTCGCTTTTAGTGAACTGTTTAAGGAGGGTAGGGCTTATTATTATGGTGAAGGGGTAGCGCAAGATTACAGCAAGGCGATTGAGATTTTTAATAAGTCAGCTGATAATGGAGATCTTGATGCACTAACCGCACTAGGTTTGATGCATATAGAAGGAAAAGGTGTTGCTCAGAACGATCAAAAAGGTATCGAATATCTTAGGAATTCGGCTAATAAGGGTCACGACAATGCACAATACTTTTTAGGGGTAATGTATTACCTCGGTATAGGTGTAGAGAAGGATTATGATGCTTCATTTGGATGGTTCAGGATTTCTGCAAGCCAAGGCAATGCTGATGCACAATACAACCTTGCGTTAATGTATGAGCAGGGCATTGGAATTGAAAAAAATATGGCGGCTGCCAAGCAATACTATATAAATTCAGCTGAATCAGGAAACAGTAATGCACAACATTACTTCGCCAATCTTTTGGAGGATGATTCTGACTTTGAGGGTGCATTCAGATGGTATCTGGCATCAGCCAGGCAGGGGCACTCTAAATCACAGTTCCGCTTAGGTTATTTGTATGAGCAAGGTAAAGGAATAGATCGCGACTATCCTAGCGCCTTAAATTTGTACAATAGGGCATATAAAGCTGGCATTACCGGGGCAGCACTTAGGTTGGGCGTTCTGCATGAATTTGGTCTAGGGGTTAAGAAGAACTATAAGTCTGCTTTAGATTACTATAATGCTGCAGCAGAAAACAATAATCTTGATGCAATATTTAATATAGCTCGCTTATATGAGAAGGGCAGGGGTGTAAATAAAAGCCCAAAGAAGGCTTATGACTATTACATCTCTATTGCAAGAAAGGATCATACAGAGGCGCAATTCAAAGTTTCACAGATGTATCTGAAAGGGTACGGCGTTGAGCGTTCAATATCTAAGGCTAAGTTTTGGCTCAAAAAACTAATAGATAAGGGCGATGAAAGAGCCAAAAAGATACTCAACAAAATCAATTAAAGATTCCTTTTGATAGCAACTTAGGTTATTCATAGAGAGTATAATTTATGTCGTTAGACAAGGTGCTTTATAATGAAATATGACATAGTAATAATTGGTGGCGGGCCTGCTGGGCTAAGTTTTGCATGCTCTATGATTGATTCTAATCTCAAGGTGCTGCTTATAGAAAGGTCAGATGCCAATTCAATCTCAAACCCTAAAGATGACGGCAGAGAGATAGCGCTTACCCATTTATCGTTAAAGATTCTGAAAAGGATTGGTGTGTGGGAGTTAATCAGTCAAAAGGAAATATCCCCACTGAGAGAGGCCAAAGTATTCGACGGTAATTCACCGTCATTACTTAACTTTACAGTCGACAAATCTTCTATCGAAGCTTTAGGATACCTAGTACCTAATTATCTTATCAGAAAAGCATTATACGAAAGAGTCTGCAGTTCAGATAGCATTGAGATATTGACCGATACTGTAGTTGATGACGTTATCAAGGGTGAGCATTCATCTCAGGTATGCCTAAAGGGCGGTAAAAAAATAGAAACCAAGCTTGTTGTTGCAGCCGATAGTCGTTTTTCAGATATTCGCAGAAAGGTTGGTATTCCAACGATAATGAAAGACTTCTCTAAGGTTATGATTGTAACCAAAATGAATCATGAGCTTAAGCACAAAAATACTGCACTAGAGTGCTTCGATTACGGACAAACAATCGCTTTGTTGCCTATGGTTGGTAACTCTTCATCAATAATTCTTACTGTCAGTACAGATAAATCTAACTCTATTCTTAGTATGGATGAGGAAAAGTTCAATCAGATGATTACCGATTCATTTAAAGGTGAATTTGGAGAAATGAAGCAGGAAGGAGTTAGACACTCCTACCCTCTAATAGCAACCCACGCAGAAACCTTTATATCTGATCGATTTGCACTTATAGGCGATGCTTCAGTTGGCATGCACCCTGTAACTGCCCATGGATTTAATTTAGGTTTGAGGGGTCAAGATATATTGGCAAAATTAGTTAATGAGGCGCTAAACCATGGACAGGATATCGGCTCAAAAAACTTATTAAAGTTGTACGAAAGAAAGCACATAAACCTAACAAGGTTAATGTTTTTTGGCACCAATGGGATTGTTGCTCTGTTTACAAATGATGCGCCTATGGTCAAGAAAGTCAGAAAGCTAGTTCTTCAGTTTGCTGAAAAGTTTCCGCCCATCAAGTATCTGATTTCAAACCACTTGACAGAAGCTAAAAACAATAAGTTTCTCCCATTCTAATGAAGGTTGATTTGACAAACCTTAGGCATGAGTTCACTAAGGGCGGACTTAGTAGATCTTCACTGAATAAGAATCCATTCAAGCAGTTTGAGTTATGGTTCTCTCAGGCAAAAGATGCTGGAGTTATTGAGCCAAGTGCAATGAGCCTAGCAACGGCAGATGATGTAGGGTTAGGAATAAGGACAGTCCTTTTGAAATATTTTGACGAGAAGGGCTTTGTTTTCTTTACAAATTATAATTCAACAAAATCAAAGCAGATCGACTCAAACCAAAATGTGGCACTACTATTTCCCTGGCTATCATTGGAGAGGCAGGTAAAAATTTCTGGAATTGTTGAGAAGGTTACTACAATTGAGTCTATAAATTACTTCGCAACTAGGCCAAAAAATTCGCAAATTGGTGCCTGGGCATCACAACAATCATCGTGCTTAAATTCAAGGCAAGTTTTGCTGTCTCAGTTTAATTCAATGAAAGCTAAATTTGGTAAAGGAGAGGTTCCTTTGCCAGATTTTTGGGGAGGGTATCGTGTAGTGCCAAATAGTATTGAGTTCTGGCAGGGTAGAGAGAATCGACTACATGACAGGTTTGTTTACAAACAGTCAAAAGATTCATGGTCTATTGAGCGCTTAGCCCCTTAATCTCTCCAAAACCTTTTTGGTGTCAGGCTTTTTCCCAGTCCAAAAAGTAAATGCAGCAGCAGCCTGCTCAACCAGCATACCTAGACCGTCAATGACCATTTCAGCTTTGTTTTCTTGAGCCCATGACATAAATGGGGTCTGTTTTCCATACATAAGGTCGTAACATATCGCACCTTTAGCAGCTCCAGAGGCTATATTTGGGGCAGAACCATCAAGTGAGGCACTGGTAGCATTGATAATTATATCTACCGGTTCATGCTTGATTTCATCCAAACTGAACCCACAAGTAGTCCCGTACTTGGCAAATTTATGTTTCAGTTTCTTTGCTTTTGACTTTGTTCTGTTTGCAATCATTATCCGCCTTGGATTGTTATTAAGTAAGGGCAGCAAGATTCCTTGTGTAGCACCTCCAGCACCTAAAACAAGAACTATCTTTCCCTGTATATTAATTCCAAGGTTATCAGTTAGATCGTTCACCAAACCAATACCATCAGTATTCTCACCTATTATTTTATCTTTAGACACTTTTATAGTGTTAACTGCGCCCGCAGATTGTGCATTTGTTGTTAATTCTGAGGCATAATTGAAGGCGTCAATCTTGAAAGGAACTGTAACATTAAAGCCCATAGCTCCATTTTCAATAAAATCGTCAGCACTAGATTTAAAAGACCCTAAAGGTGCCAACAACTTTTCATAACTGATCTCATAACCAGTTTGTTTGGCAAATTGGCTATGTATCTCAGGAGAAAGACTATGCTCTATAGGGTTTCCAAATACACCATACAAATTCATGACTATTCAGTAGTTGCGCTAGCATCAGATTTTTTTGCCTCAACATTTGTTTTGCTAGATTTTTCTTGAGCTTTTTTAGCATCGTTATTAGCCTTGTTTTTGGTGATTGCCTGGTTGTTTTTAGAGGTGTTTTTTTCTTCAGTAGCATTATTACTAGGTTTTACTTCCTTTGTAGTAGTAGTTTTGTTGCTAGCCCTATTCCTAGTGACAGGTTTCTTGTTGACCCTTTTGTTTGAACTAGGGCTAGTTTTTGAAGAGGCGTTAGGGCTTGTCTTGTTGCTTTGGTTTTGCCTACCTTTAGTTGCAGCCTTAGATGCTGTATTATTTGTTTGCTCTTTATTGCTATTTGGGTTTTGTTTCCTAGCTTGAGAGCTATTGCGATTCCTGTTACGGTTTCTATTGCGATTCCTATTACGGTTATAGTTTGAGTTTGTATTTTTTGGTTTAGTAGGAGTGCTGGTAGGCTGACCTTCATTAAATAACAGCTTACTAACCTTTTCAAAAAAAGATAATTCCTTTTCAGGAATCCTATCTTTAGGCCTGTTAGTAGCAATTGCTGGTATTTCTGCTTGATTTAATAGCCCATTTTCAGCGACATTTTGCTGTGTTTTAGATATGCCTTGATAACTTTTGTGGTGCGACTTTCTTAGACCTTTTTGTTTAGTTATAGTGTAATTAGGGAACTGCATATATGGGTTAGGTAGCAATGTAATTTGTACCTCATGCTTGCCTTCTAAGTAATCAATGTCACCTCTCTTTTCGTTCAATAGATAGGTGATAACTTCGACACAAGATTGAACTGTTATACGACCAGTTTTTTGCTTAGCTGCGTTACAACCGTCCTCCATTCTTCTTAAAATGTTAAGTGCCAGAGTGGGTATGGTAGGAGTAGTGCCACGTCCATGACATTGAGGGCAAATCTTTTCAACCGATTCGGTAACAGAACTCATTAGTCTTTGGCGAGACATTTCTAGAAGTCCGAACTGTGAAATAGTACCTATCTGTACGCGCGCCCTGTCAGAGCCCGTTGACTTTTCCATTAAGCTTTCTATTGACTTACGGTGTGCCTCAGACGACATATCGATAAAGTCAATAACAATCAGGCCCCCTATATCTCTTAGTTGTAGTTGCTTTGATATCTCCTTGGCTGCCTCTATGTTAGTGTTGTATGCTGTCTCTTCAATATCAGAGCCCTTTGTAGCTCTGGCAGAGTTTATATCAATAGCAGTAAGCGCCTCAGTTGAATCAAACACGATTGTAGCTCCAGAGCTTAGTGTGACCTCCCTATTAAATACATTTCTGACCTGACTCTCAATACTCATATGGTTGAATAGAGAGTGCTCACTTACATCAAAAAACTTTACCCTGTCAAGGTAGTGTGGAAGCACAAAACTTACAAAATCCTTGGCCTCCTTGAATGCATTAAGGTCATCAAAAATTACACTATCAGTATCCGCCCTAAGATAGTCCCTTAAGGTGCGAACTATAATATTGCTTTCTTGATAGATCAGAAATGGGGCTCCCCTTTTTGCCGCCTCACTATTAATTGAAGACCATAACTCAGATAGGTAGTCTACTTCCCACTGAAGCTCAGCAGCGCTTTTACCTGCACCAGCTGTACGAATAATCATCCCAGCCTTATCTGGCATATTCATTTGTGATATAACCTCTTTGAGGGCTTGTCGATCTGAAGAGCTTATTTGTCTAGATATGCCATTACTTTTTGGATTGTTTGGCGTCAAAATCATATATGCGCCAGCTAAATTCATAAATGTGCTAAGGGCTGCGCCTTTATTTCCCCGCTCCTCTTTTTCGACCTGCACGATTATCTCTTGACCTTCCTTCAGTACATCAGAAATAGAGAGCTTATCACCCTTTGGTGTGGCCCCATTGTAGAGCGCATCAGCAACCTCTTTAAATGGCAGAAAGCCCTGTTTGTCTTTGCCGTAATCTACAAAAGCGGCCTCTAGAGATTTTTCTACCCTAGATATCTTGCCTTTGTAGATGTTTCCTTTTGTTTTTCTGTTGAGGGTTGTCTCTATATTGAGATCAGTAAGCTGTTTGTCCTTGACAATAGCAACTCGAATCTCCTCTTTGTGAGTTGCATTTATTAGAATGTGTTTCATAGTAAAGTCCTTGTTTGTATGGACTTTTGAGCGTACGTAGTCGATCAGCACGTGAGTGTTTAATCAAAATAGATGTGTAATTTAATTGCATCATAGACTACCAAAAAACTATTTTTCCTAAAGCTACTAAGCTCTAGCTGTATGATTCTTGCAAACAAATAATGATGTTTAGCTCATACTTATATACGGCATCAAAAAGCCCAAATTGTAAAAGTTTTTGTGATTAATTAATTTATATTTTCACAAAAACATTAAAAAATTCTTTTAAGTTGATTTATTATCAAATCAATGATTGTATTATAACACAAAAAGACATTAATAATAATTTACAAGTCATTGATTATTGGTTCAAGGTGCGACCACCATCAACTGATATTATCTGACCAGTTATGTAGGGAGACGATGCTAAAAATACTACCGCATTAGCAATATCTTCCACTTCACCTTGCCTTCTTAGTGCTATTTTTTCAATCATAACATCCTTATCATGTTGGTTAGTTGTAGTATCATCTTTTGGCCAAAGTATTGAGCCTGGAGATACTCCACAAACGCGAACACTTGGGGACAGCTCTTTGGCCAATGTTTTTGTCATCATTGCTAGACCAGACTTAGATATATTGTAGACCGAATGATTCTTTAGCGGTCTATCACTATGTATATCTATAATGTTTACTATACAGCCATTTCTGTTAGATAGTGCCAATGACAAAGACTGTGAAAGAAAAAATGGCGACATCAAGTTTGTATTAATAATATCATTCCATGAATTTTGATCCACTTCAGGGACCGGTGTTGGATAAAAAACAGAGGCATTATTAACCAACAAGTCTAGCTTTGGAATTGATCTTTTTAATTTATTAATGCTGCCTATATTAGTCAATTCAGCGTGCACAATTGTTGCCGAATTTGTGCGCTTATTGTTGAGCAATGTAGCGAGCTCTTGGGCCTCTTTTTTAGAGTTTCTGTAGTGGATTATGACGTCATAATTATTGCTATGAAGGGTTTTAACGATCTGCGCTCCTATTCTTTTTGCGCCACCTGTAATTAATGCTATTTTCATAATAAATTAACAAATAAAATTAAAATGTAGTATTTCATGTATAAACAATGCCGATATTAATTGTAACTAAATTTACCTTTAAAATACAGGCTTATTACTAACTGTGAGTATAAAATACTTTTTGTGAGTTTAAAACAGATTATTAAAGAAGCAATTACAAAAAGAGCTGGACCTATAGGTTTTGATGAATTTATGGATATGGCTCTGTATTATCCAGGACTAGGGTATTACAGCTCAGGCGTAACTAAATTTGGTGAACAGGGGGACTTTATTACTGCACCTGAAACGTCAGACCTTTTTGGCTACTGTTTGGCCAGACAGTGTGATGAATTCATTAATGGGGAGAACGATATATTAGAATTTGGAGCTGGCACAGGAATTCTAGCTACACAAATTCTGTTTGAACTTGGGAGGTTAGACAATTTACCTAACAAATACTATATATTGGAATTAAGTGCAGAATTAAGGTACAGGCAAAAACAGACGATAGGCAAGGTTTTGCCTGAAATTATTGATAGAGTTGTTTGGCTTGACTCTTTACCTAGTGATTTTTCAGGTGTAGTTATAGCGAACGAAGTGCTAGATGCTATTCCAGCAAAACGTTTGATATGCCTAGATGGTAATTTTTATGAACTAGTAGTTAATTGGGATAACGATAAATTTGTATGGAAAGTAGCTGAATCTGTCTTTACTAATGACAAAGCTTTACTACCAAACAATACTGTTAATGAATACAAAACCGAGGTCAATTATAGGGCAATGGCCTGGATTGATTCGCTATACAAATCAATGAATGAGTGTTTGGTACTACTTATTGATTATGGAATGGATAGGAGCGAGTACTTTCACCCACAAAGAGATGAAGGCACATTAAGGTGCTATCACAAACACAAAGCTAGTGATAACCCTTTTGCTAATATAGGGGAGCAAGATATCACCACGTCAGTCAATTTTTCAGATATAGCACATCAGGCGCTTGAGAGCGGTTTTGAAGTTGCGGGTTATGCAACACAGGCCATGTTTCTAATTTCACTTGGTATTGATAATTATCTTTCTAAAGAGGATAATGAAAATGAACGTATTAAATTAGCTCAGCAAGTAAAGCAATTGGTGTTGCCAAATGCCATGGGTGAGAGCTTCAAAGTGTTAGCATTGACCAAAAACTTAACAACCAACCCTAGAGGTTTCAGTGAACAAGATTTAAGGCACAAGCTATAGATATGGATATTTTTCAAACCATAATACTGTCGCTTATTCAAGGTTTGAGTGAATTTCTGCCAATCTCATCATCTGCACATCTGATATTAGCTTCCAAACTGTCTGATTGGCCTGACCAAGGCTTAGGGTTTGATGTGGTAGTTCATTTAGGAACCCTAAGTGCTATTATTTATTATTACCGTTCGTTAATCAGGAATTTGTCGATTGACTTTTTTTATTCAGTTATCAAAACACAGAGTGTGGGCCAATCTAACTTGGCATGGGGAGTCTTGTTAGGGACTATTCCTGTTGGATTGGCAGGAATATTATTGAGAGACTTTGTAGAACTTAATTTGCGTTCCGTTGAGGTTATTGCATATGCAACTATAATTTTTGGCCTGTTATTGGGTTTAGCTAGTTGGATAAATTCAAGAAAAGACATCCCAAGAGAAATGGTTAACTGGATAGATGTTGCATTTATTGGAGCTATGCAGGCTTTAGCTCTGATACCAGGAACATCAAGGTCAGGAATAACTATAACAGCTGGGCTACTTGTCGGTCTTTCTAAAAAAGCTTCAACTCAGTTTGCATTTCTCTTGTCAATTCCAGTAATATCAATATCATCGTTACTGATTATTGTTGAAATATACAATCGATCTGAAAAATTTGTCGATTTGCCTTTAATGATATTGGGATTTTTTATTGCAGCTCTCAGTAGCTATTTTACAATTGTATTTTTCATTAAATTATTGGACAAAATTGGAATGATGCCTTTTGTTGTTTATAGGATTATTTTAGGAGTAATGTTATTAGCGTTTTAAATCCGAAACCAGTTTATAGGAAAGATTATCAGTTAAGCAAATACCTAATCAAAACTACAGAGCTAGTTTTTGAACTGCTAGAACATGAAACTATAGTTAGCTCCAAGATCTCCTTTTATAAAAACAAAGAGGCATCTGGATTACAATCTAGAGAAAATAGATTATTCTTAAATGGGGTAGATATTGAGCTAATATCTATATCTATTAATGGTGCCGAGCCTGCATACGAAACAAAGAAAGATGGTATTGAATTAAGAAATCTAGAAGATGAGTTCATTGTAGATATAAAGACCCGCATTCATCCAGAGAAAAACACTAGCCTAAATGGTCTATATAAATCTAGTGGAAATTATTGTACACAGTGTGAAGCTCATGGCTTTCGAAATATCACTTATTATTTAGATAGACCGGATGTGCTTAGCGTATTTACAACGACTATCAGGGCAGATGATGACAAATATCCTACCCTATTGAGTAACGGTAATTTAGTTAACAAAAGCCCCGGCTCTGCTACATGGCATGACCCAGCGCCTAAACCCTGTTATTTATTTGCATTGGTCGCTGGAAAATTTTCAGTATTAGAGGATAGCTACAAAACCAAAT
>JASLYC010000076.1 GCA_030739975.1 Gammaproteobacteria bacterium | reverse complement strand
AAGAACCATTGATTGATGGTGTAAATACTGACAAATAACCGTCATGTATAATTAGTCTTTTTGCATCACTATAGTTAATTAATGTCTGCTGATAAATGCTACTTAATAATTCCTGCTAGTGGTATTGGTTCGCGCATGAATTCAATCATCCCGAAACAATATATTGCGCTTGATAACGGACTTACTGTTATTGACCAGACATTAAAAACATTCTTAGAAGTTGACTCGATAAACGGCTGCATTGTAGCAATTTCTAACAATGACTCAGAATTTAAGAGTTCGTTATTCTCTAGCCACCCTAAAATGTTGGCAATTGCTACAGGCGGCAAAGAAAGAATTCATTCGGTAATGTCGTCATTAGAAAAACTCAAATTTATTGCAAATGAGAGTGACTGGGTATTGGTGCATGATGCTGTTAGGCCATGTATAAAAACCTCTGATATAGAAAAATTAATTTACGAGCTTAAAAATAATGATACAGGCGGCTTGCTGGGAATTAGAACTACTGACACCGTAAAGCAAACCAATAATGTTAATTTTGTTGAAAAGACAATTGATAGATCAAACTTATGGCAAGCATGCACCCCACAAATGTATCGCTTTGGGGTTTTGTTTAAAGCGTTAAGTAAAGCTATAAAGGATAATTTTAATGCTACAGATGAGGCAAGTGCTATTGAACACTCAAGTCTAAAATCACAGATGGTCCAGTGCAGCAAAAGCAATATAAAAATTACTACTCCTGAAGATATAGAACTGGCTAATTATTATTTAAAACAAGGGTTGGATTAATTTGTATTTGAATATTTCCAAATAATTGTTTATTTACATAATTTCTGGATTATTAGTTATCACAAATCTGGCTCTATTAATTAGTTAATTTGTGCTTTAATTTAACTATACTGTGGTGTTAACTAACCGCTAACTATACTATACTGTTTATTAACAAAATAATAATCAAGGAAAGTCAATGACTAAACTTCAACATATCATTAATGGGGCCAAAGTAAATGGCACTTCTGATTCAATTTTTGAAATATACAATCCTTCAACTGGGAAGATAGTAACAAAAATGCAGGGTGCTGGCTCTGAAGACGTTAAAAAAGCAATTGATGCAGCTCATGATGCTTTTGAAGGCTGGAAAAAAGTATCCCCATCTATGCGCGCTCAGATAATGTTTAATTATCGTGACCTGTTAAACAAAAATCTGTATGAACTAGCTGAACTCATATCAAGAGAGCATGGAAAAACTCTCGCTGACGCCAAAGGAGAGGTATTAAGAGGTCTTGAAGTTGTTGAATTTTGTACATCTATTAATTCTCACCTAAAATCTGACTTTACTGCCGATGTCTCTTCTAGTATTGATAGTTATAACCTTAGACAGCCTTTAGGGGTCTGCGCTGGAATAACTCCTTTTAATTTTCCTGCCATGGTTCCTATGTGGATGTATCCAGTAGCAATAGCATGCGGAAATACTTTCGTTTTAAAGCTTTCTGAGCGTGACCCAAGCTGCGGCCTAAGATTAACAGAACTTATGGCTGAGGCTGGATTACCTGATGGTGTATTAAATACCGTTGTTGGAGATAAAGAGGCGGTAGATGAAATACTACATAATCCAAAAGTCGCGGCTGTAAGCTTTGTCGGTTCAACTAGTGTCGGTGAATATATTTACCAAGAAGGATGCTCAAACAACAAAAGAGTTCAAGCCCTATGTGGCGCAAAAAATCACATGATAGTTATGCCTGATGCCAGTCTCGATCAGTCTTGTGAAGCTATACTTGGCGCTGCCTACGGTTCCGCTGGAGAGAGATGTATGGCGATATCAGTTGTAGTTGCTGTTGGTAATGAAATAGCTGATCGAATTGTGGAGCAATTAACCCCTATGGTTAAGTCTTTAAAGATTGGTGCTTTTGATGAAGATGGCGTTGAGATGGGCCCAGTTATTACAAAACAGAGTCAAGAAAATATAAACAATTATATTAACCAAGGAATTGATCAGGGTGCCAAACTAGTTCTTGACGGTAGAGATAATATACCAAAAGAAGGTTTTTATGTTGGTGCTTGTATATTTGATAAGGTAACCAAAGATATGTCAATTTATACTGATGAAATATTTGGCCCTGTTTTAAGTATAGTGCGTGTAGAGAATTACGAGGAAGCATTAGACCTAGTAAATAAGCATGAATACGGCAACGGAGCTGCAATTTTTACAAGAGATGGAGACACTGCGCGCCACTTTACTATGAACGTAGAGGCAGGCATGGCAGGTGTAAATGTTCCTATTCCTGTTCCCGTAGCTATGCATAGCTTTGGAGGCTGGAAGAGGTCTTTGTTTGGTAGCTCTTCAATTCATGGAATGGAAGGTGTTAGGTTTTATACAAAGCTCAAAACAATAACCTCACGATGGCCTTCTGGAATACGTAAAGGTGCACAATTTCATTTTGAAGGTGGGAAAAATGCCTCATAATTGGTGAGCTTTTCTAAGTAAATAAAATAATTTAATAAGCCATAAAATTTAATTATTAATATAGCTATCGGTTAACTAATTAATAAAACAAAACTGTCAAAGTCATTAAAATATACTTATTGATATATATAAGGTAGTACCTTGAATACAAAAGTAGGTCTTGGACAAGACTCGCATGCATTTGAATCAAATATTGAAAAGCCATTAATTTTAGGCGGAGTCATTTTTGAACACCCAAAAGGGTTAAAAGGTAACAGTGACGCTGATGTTGTCTTACACTCTTTGACAAATGCAATCTCTTCAATAACAGGTAAAAATATACTTGGAGGCATTGCTGATGAACTATGCAATGATGGAATAAAAGATAGCTCTGAGTACCTAAAACTAGCTTTAGAAGACCTAAATAACTACACCATTAACCATATAGCCATATCAATAGAATGCCTGACCCCAAAAATTTCTCCATATATAGAAAGTATAAAAAATAATATAGCTAAACTAGCAAACATATTACCAACAGATATTGGCATTACAGCAACCTCTGGAGAGGGTTTAACTGATTTTGGAAAAGGAAAAGGTATTCAAGTACTTACAATAATAACTGTAAGTAAAGAATGAAAAAGCTACATTCAATTACACGTTCAAGAATTAATAATATTCATTTTGTAGGGATTGGTGGTTCTGGCATGAGTGGTATTGCTGAAGTGCTTATTAACTTGGGATATACCATAACAGGTTCAGATATATCTAGCAACAAGGCAACTATAAAACTTGAAGATATGGGCTGCCAGATTAATTATAAGCATAGAGCAGATAACGTTATTAATGCCCAAGCTGTCGTAGTCTCTTCAGCCATAGACGAGAATAACGAAGAAATAACTAAAGCACGCAAACTGAATATTCCTATTGTTCCAAGAGCTGAAATGTTAGCCGATTTGATGCGTTTTAGGTTTGGGATTGCCATTGCAGGTACCCACGGAAAAACTACTACTACTAGCCTTATAACTCATATTCTTAGTGTGGCAAAACTTGATCCTACTTATATTATTGGGGGCATACTAAATTCTAGCGGCAATAACGCTAAGCTTGGAGATGGAGACTATTTAATTGCTGAGGCTGACGAAAGTGATGCATCTTTTCTACACCTTCAGCCAATACTAAGCGTAATTACTAATATTGATCAAGACCATATGCAAACATATGGCAATAAATATAAAAAATTAAAAGATGCCTTTGTAAGATTTACCTCTAATCTACCTTTTTACGGAACTTGCGTTATGTGTGCAGAGGACAAAGGTGTAAAAGATGTTCTTAAATATATTCATCGACCTGTCGTAACATATGGCTTCTCTGAAGGGGTAGATATTCAGGCAATAAACATTTCACAAAAAGATTTGCAAATGCACTTTGAAGTGAAAAGCACTAGATACAATCAATCCTTTTCCGTTGAGCTAAACCAGATTGGCAGACACAATATACTAAACACTTTGGCTGCGATTGGTATTTGTTTTGAAATCGGTATTGACAGTAAAATAATTCAAAAAGCTTTGGGCACCTTTTCTGGTGTTGCTAGAAGACTTGATTCCCATGGAAAACTTACTATCAATAACAAAGAATTATCTCTTTTTGATGATTATGGTCACCACCCTAACGAAATAATTGAGGTATTTAAGAGTTTACAAAATACCTACCCAGAAAAACGCTTGGTGGTAATATTCCAGCCCCACCGTTATACACGTACTAGAGATTTATTTGATGATTTTGCCTGGGCATTATCTAAGGTCGGTGCACTTATATTGCTAGATATATACTCTGCAAATGAAAAACCTATTTCGCACATTAATTCAAGATCTTTAGCTGACTCAATTAGACAAAGATCATCTCTAGACCCAGTAGTTATTAATAGCACCAAAGATATCTTTACAGTTCTTCCAAATATAGCAAAGGAAGGAGACGTACTGTTAACTTTGGGTGCTGGTGATATTCATACTTTACCAGAACTATTAATTAATAAGTATGTTGACTCATAATGAAAGTATGGCTAGACACTGCTCATTTAGAGCTGGGGGCTTAGCGCAAATATTTTTTGAGCCAAATTCAATAGAAGAGCTGTCTGAGTTTTTAAAGAATAATAATTTACCAGTACTGGTAATAGGTCTTGGAAGTAATATACTTATTAGAGACAGTGGTTTTGAAGGTGTAGTGATTAAGATAGGTAAGCTTAATGAGCTTTCAGTTATTAGTAATTCTATTAATGTAGAGGCAGGATTGACACTTGCTAAACTAAGTAGATATTGTGGAAATAATAACTTTTACGGAGCAGAATTCTTAAGCTCAATTCCTGGAACAGTTGGTGGCGCTTTAGCTATGAATGCTGGAGCATTTGGCTCTGAGTTCTGGAATTATGTTTTAAGCGTAACGACAATTGATTCACAAGGTAATTTAATAAGTAGAAAAAAAGATGACTTCGAAGTTGGCTATCGCTTTGTCAATCATAAACACCCTGGAGAGTACTTTGTTGCTGCAAAGTTAAAATTTAATGAAGAGCCCGGAAAACAAAATATAAAAGAGCTTTTATTAAAAAGAAATAAATTACAACCAATTGGTATGGCAAGTTGCGGTAGTGTCTTTAAAAATCCTGAAAGTAACTATGCCGCAGAGTTAATTGAAAATTGCAATCTTAAAGGCTTCTGTATTGGAGGAGCATGTATATCTAATAAGCATGCAAATTTTATAATAAATAACGGCGAAGCTACCGCTAAAGACATAGAAACATTAATAAAATACATACAAAAGAGCGTATTTAAGAAATACAACATCAACCTAGAGACAGAGGTAAAAATTATATGATTGTAGTTCTTATGGGTGGCAATTCAGCTGAAAGAGAGATCTCTCTGAAAAGCGGTCAGGCGGTCTATGAGGCACTTATAAGAAAAGGAGTGGAGTGCTTTAAATTTGATTGGGATGGAGACAATCTAGATAAACTATGGAGCAATACTTTCGATAAAGCCTTTATTGTTCTTCATGGACGCGGAGGTGAAGACGGTTACATCCAAAAAATACTTGAAGAACGCAACATACCTTATACAGGCTCAGACTCAAAATCTTCATCAAATTGCATGAACAAAGCCATTACTAAATCAATTTGGAAAAAACAAAAACTCCCTTTATCGCCTTCTATAATAGCAAATATTAATAATAACACCCCACAAATACCATTCTCACTGCCATGGGCAGTGAAGCCAACCCTAGAGGGCTCGAGTATAGGAATTAGTAAGGTTGAAAATTATAACGATCTTGAGGCTGCACTAAAAATTGCATGGAAGTATGACGATGACGCAATGATTGAGAAGTGGATTAATGGTGACGAATATACTGTATCGATACTAAACAACAAAGCATTGCCAGCAATAAAGATTATTTCAAGTAGCCAGTTTTACGATTACGATTCAAAATACCACTCTAACGATACACGCTATATATGCCCATGTGGGCTTAATGAGTTGGAAGAAGAAAAATTGCAGGAGCTTGCTATAAATGCTTTTATTTCAATGGGAGCAAGTTCATGGGGCAGGGTTGATTTTATTATTGACAGTAACTCAAAACCTTACCTACTAGAGATTAACACTGTGCCAGGTATGACTTCTCACTCATTAGTACCAATGGCAGCTAAATCAGTCGGACTAGATTTTGATGATTTGGTTGTTGATATAAGCAACCTCTGTTGACAATCTAAGCAATATATAAATTATAAACATACTTATTATTTAAAACATTAATGCGATTTTTTTCTCGAAAAAATAAAAAAAAAGTCACGTTCAAATCTTTCTTTTGGGGTTTTACGAAAGTAATTGCGATATTTTCAATTGTCGGCCTTATAGCTTGGGTAATAATAATATCCAACCCTACCAAGTTTCTTAATGTTTCAGTTAAGTGGGATTTAGATGAAAGATTGCCGTTATCACAAAATCTCCTTATTAATAAAATACAGCCACAACTAAACGATAAATATAATATAGATTTACGCCAAATAAAAGAGACAATAGAGCAAGAACCTTGGGTTGAAAATGCCCATGTAAAGCGTTTATTTTGGAACTATATAAAAATCAAAGTTGATGCAAAAACAGTTGCCATGAGGTGGAAAGATGAGAAGTGCATTGATAATGCAGAATTGCCAAATTGTCTTGGCTTTATATCGAATAGAGGTGAGTTATTTATCCCTGAGAGGATAATTGAATCTGACGCAATATACGCAATATCAAACACAGAAATAGATACCATAGAAACACTATATTCTGACTACAAGATCTACAAGTCAATACTTCAACCAATGATTATAAAAACAATAATTAGAACAAACATTGATAAGCTAGTTGTTGAGCCAAATATTACTGTAATTCTTGGCTACAAAAAACAAGAAGAGAGGTTAGCTAGGTTTGAAAAGGCTTACACCAAACTAAGAAAAAAAAGTAAAAAAGTAGATCAAGCAATTTTTGATATGCGATACCCTAAGGGTTTTAGCATGGGCTACAAATAAAAATAATTCCTTGTTTGTAAGATATGTTATTTTTGCCTCAAGCCCAAATCATAATCTTCGTAGCAAAATACCCTTGCCATGGTTCCCACTAAACCATACCTACAAGATTTTTTATAGCCTGTAATGGGATTTTTTTAATTCTCAACTAGTTGTATTTGTTGTTACTAATATTATTGTTAATTAGCTGATAACAAAGAGCTAAATTAACTGAAGACCAGTAATAAATTACAACTTTAACTACCCAATTCAATGCCTCTCCTAAGCCAATATAATCAGCAATTATAGCAAAAATAATGCCTATAATAGCTGGCAACATAGCCTGTAAGAAGAATAAATTGGCGTGTGTTTTAAATGGCAATCTCCAGGTGAATTTTATTGGTACATTAATAGCAATACTTACAAAATTTAAAGTAATTGGCACTATAAAAAAATACACAACAAGTTGTAAAAAAAATATCCCTGTAAACATGACAGGAAAGATAGTAACAAGGCCTATTAAAATTGTAAGCCCAACAAATCGAATTATCATTCTTGCATCTATAATAGGAACAAATCCATTTACAGAGTCTCCCCCTAAAACAACTAGCTTATAGATATTAATTGAAAGCATAGAGTAGCCGTACATAAATAGTACTAGATATGTGAATAGATATTCTGGCAACTGGATACTTATGATTTTATTACCTGCCATAAACTGGTTCATCAGTAAAAACAAGTCTGGAAGTGTCCAAAGAAAAGGTGCTGAAACAACTAATGGAATTATAGATATTTCAAGAATTTTTTTCCAATGCGATAACGCAAAGGCAAAGCTCGCCAAGATAATCTTGTTAATGGGTAATATATTCATTTCATTTGTGAGTTAATTACATTTACAACTATTGTAAGTTTTTGGCCTGGCTGTAACGGCCTTTCAATGTCGATATTATTCCATATTTTTATATCTTCAATAGTTACATCAAACTTATTTGCTATAAATGAAAGGTTATCGTCTTGCCTTACAGAATATACAAGCTTTTTATCTATATCTATACCGACTTGGTTGGCCGATAAATCTTTGTATTTTGTTTTTGTATCTTTATAAATTAATAATTCATTTCCCACTCTTAATGGCTTAGTGAGTGACAACTGGTTCCATTTAACTATACTATCGATAAGAACATTGTATCTCCTTGAAATTTCCCACAAACTGTCCCCTTTAGTTACTTTGTGTATTATTTTTTTAAAATTCTTATGGCTCTCCATCCTTCTTATTTTTCTCTGCTCTTCTGACAAAGAATAAAACCTCGGCTCTTTCTGAGCAACGGGAACGATTATATATTTACCAGCCCTAATATTAATACTGGGTAGGTCATTTATATCCTGTATTTGTTGAATTGTTGTCCTATATTTAAGGGCCAATTCACTTAAAGTATCGCCCACCTTTATTTTATAACGTAGCCAACTAACTTTCTCTTTATTGGGATGATTTGAGGCATTACCTATAAATTGAGATACTTTTCCAACCGGCAAAAGTATAGAGTAATTTTCCTCGCCAGGAGTTGCCCACCTCTTCAGACCAGGATTTAAATAATAAATCTCATCCAAACTTAAATCGGTCCACTTTGCGATCAACGCAAGATCAAATTGAGAGTCTAGTATTACTGACTGAACATGCTTTTTATTCTCTATATATCCTAATTCCTGGTTATATTTTTTTGGATTCTTTATTATTCTAGCTACTGCCAACAGTTTTGGAACGTAACTCCTAGTCTCTGGCGGTAAATGTAGGCTCCAAAAATCAGTCTTTTTACCTAACTTCTTATTTTTTTTGATTTCTCTTTGGACTCTTCCTGGGCCAGAGTTATAAGCCGCAATTGACAACAGCCAGTCACCTTTAAATATCTTGTTAAGGTTAGACAAATAACTAATCGCTGCCTTTGTTGATGCTACTACATCTCTCCTATCGTCTTTCCACCAGTTATCCTCTAAGCCATACAATTTTGCCGTAGAGGGAATAAATTGCCATAAACCAGAGGCAGTACCATGTGAATAAGAGAATGGATAAAATGCTGACTCAATTATTGGTAAAAGAGCAATCTCAATAGGAATATTCGATTCCTCTACCTCTTTAACAATCAAATATAGGTAAGGTTTAGCCCTTACACTGACTCTAGTTAAATAAGCTGAATGTTTCTTAAACCATTTGACCTGTTCGTCTATCCTAGAATGCTTATAGTTAGTAAATGAATATCTACTAGAAACATAATTCCACAAATTTTTTTCAACAATCGCTTTCTTATCCTCATCAACAAAGTCCTTCTTTATCGGTGGTTCGCTATTAATTAATTTAGCGGTATCTATACTTTTTTCAAATGTAGCTTTATGTATTGAAGGTGGAGCTGAGGCTGTATTAATAATTACATTTTCTTTGGATTCTTGGGTGATTAAATCTTGTTTCTTATTTTCTACAGTTTCAGGTGCACTTTTTGTTGTAGCTGTGCTACCCAAGAAAGAGTTATTGTTCTGGCTTGATGTTTTTACTACAGAGTAAGCTGACCCCTCACAGGAGCTAAGTAATAATACCAATAAATATAAAACTATTTTTATCAAGTTTAATTCTTAGATCCGCCTGCACATTGTGGTGAGTTTGGTGCACCATTACGTGAACTCCACTCTGATGGTGTATATGTATGCATAGCTAGGGCATGAATATGACTTAGCTCTTCTTTAAAAAGATTGTTAATATATCTATGCCTGTCAATTAACTTTAGATTGTTAAAATAATCACTAACCACAATCAACTTAAAATGTGAATCGTTAGCGGGACCGGAGTGCTGACTGGACTCGTTAACAACCTCAAGATAGGTAGGATTTAATGTTGCCTCTAACTGCGACCTAAGATGCTCTTGCATATCTGCCATAAAAACCTCTACTGCTCAAATGCAAACTCAAAAGCATCCGAATAAAAATTATCTTTTTTCATGCCCTTTCCAATAAAAGTATTTGCTACAGCTTCAACCATCACTGGAGGTCCACATGCATAAACTTCGTAATCAATCAAATCTTCAAAATCTTCTAGCACACTATCGTGCACAAACCCTGTTCTACCCTTCCAGTTTTCATTTGGCTCAGACAGCACTGGTACAAAATGTATATTATCATACTCTTTAGACCACTCTTCGGGCAAGCTCATATAAAGGTCAGGCTCATCTCTAACACCCCAATATATAAAAGCCTCTCTATCACTGTTAGTTTCAATCATATGTTCTATAATTGACTTAATGGGAGCAAAACCAGTACCTCCAGCTACCAATATAGCTGGTTTATCACTATCTTCAATAAAATAAAAGCTGCCCTTTGGACCTTCAATTTTAAGTAATGACTTTTTTTCTAAATCATTAGAGATGTAGTTTGTAAATTTACCGCCTTCGATAACTCGAATATGTAACTCAATTGTACTAGAATTAACTGGTGCATTGGCAATAGAGAATGCTCTTGGCTCAAAGTCAGGATGAGCCAAATCAATATACTGTCCAGCTAAATATTGTAGTGATTCTGAACCAGGAATCTTTAATAGTAATTTAACTACGTCACCACTTAGGTGGCTAATTTTTTCAACTCTACACGGCATTGTTTTTAATTCAATATCATCTACGCTGTCAATTTCAGAAACCGTTAACTTGACATCGCTTTTAACGTTACATTGACATAATAGTGCCATTCCATCGGCAACCTCTTGTTCCGTTATGCCATTTGGCACTTCATCTTCATAGTAAACCTCTCCTTCCAAAATAGTAGCTTTACATTGGCCACAAAAACCTTTTTGACAGCCATATGGAAAGTTAATTCCATGTGAAATTGCTGCATCTAAGATAGTTTCATCTTTGTTTATTGGGAATGTTTTGCCGCTTATCTGATTTTCTATGCTAAACATTTGTTTATCTATAATTAACTTAAACAGCGCATTATAATGTAATTCAGATAAATTAATGCTTACTAATTTTATTCTTATGGTTGGATATTAAATAATATATTAAGTAAATGAAAACAAAATCAAACAAACCAGTTATTTTCTTGATGGGTCCAACTGCATCAGGCAAAACTGATTTAGCAATTGAACTTAGTAATCTTATTACTACTCGTCTAATAAGCGTTGATTCTGCCTTAATATACAAAGGAATGGATATTGGCACCGCTAAACCAAACAAAAAAATACTTAATGAATATCCTCATCACCTTGTTGATATTTGTAGTCCTGAACAGCCTTACTCTGCACACGATTTCACCTATGACGCTAAATTACAAATAGAAAAAGCTTTTGAGAATAATCAAACTCCTATACTAGTTGGTGGAACTTCGTTCTATTTTAATGCACTAGAATATGGACTTTCAGCACTACCTGAGTCAACAAGTGAGTCGAGAGAGAAATTTTCAAAATTATTGCAAAGAAATGGCTCTACTAAATTGCACGGTATGCTTAAAGACATTGATCCTAGTGCTGCTAACAGAATTCACCCGAATGATTCTCAAAGAATAACTAGAGCTCTAGAAGTGTTTGATATTAGCGGGAAAACTCTCAGTGAGCTTCAGGGCAGTAAAAAATCTATTATCAACAATCCAATAATTAAAATAATTATCATGCCGGATAGGGGCTTACTTCATAAGAGAATTGAAAAAAGATTCCTAACGATGATGGATGATGGCTTTATTAATGAAGTTGAAGGCTTATTCAAGAACCCTAAACTCAATGAAAATTTACCGTCAATTCGTTGTGTTGGATATAGGCAGGCCTGGGAATACCTTAAAGGTAAAACTGACAAAGAAACAATGATTGAAAGAGCGATTATCGCTACTAGACAATTATGTAAGAGGCAGAGTACTTGGCTTAATTCTGAGGTAGGGGCGCTAATTATTAAGGAGTCTAATGCACAAAAGGTCCTTAATTATATTGAAGAGGCTAAAGATAAATTAAGATAAGGGGCTTAACATTCTGACTGAATCTTTGAACTCATGCCCACGTTTTTCAAAATTATCAAACATATCAAAACTAGCACATGCAGGTGATAGTAATATCGCCCCATTTTCGATTAGTTTACTTGCTATATTGACTGCCTCTGACATAGAGCTGGCAAATTTGACTTTTGAGGTTTCTATTCCTTCGGCCAAATAATCGGCACTTATTCCTATTAACACAACATAGCTAACCCTTTCGTTTATTAAATTGTAAAGTTCAGAGTAGTCCTCCTTTTTAGCAATCCCACCAGCTATAAGTACGACTTGATTGTAGCTATTAACTATCGCATGTAGAGCAGTTATTGCAGATATAACATTTGTCGCCTTTGAGTCGTTAAAGAATTCAACATTCTTAATAGTGGCAACTCTTTCAAGTCTATGCTCTAAACCTTTAAATTCTTTTACAGATTTTGTCATCGCACCAGTTGGCAGCTTTAATAAGTCTCCTAAAGCGAATGCGGCCATTATATTTGCAATATTGTGCTCCCCAATTAATGCTATATCATCAGTTTTTATTAGGAATGAATTGCCATTTAATAAATTGTCGCCTTCAAGACAAACGGTATTAATAATATCCTTTTGTTGTTTTTTGTTTTCGGCGTTAAAATATTTGCTCGCGGTTATTCCTTTTGTGTATTCCTCACTTACATTAACAACGCAGTTCTGGCAGTACTTATAGATGCTCAACTTTGACTCTACATATGACTGAAAACTATCATATCTATCAAGATGGTCAGGAGTTATATTAAGAACCACACCAGCAAACAAATTTAATTCATTGGTGTAGTCTAATTGGTAACTTGAAAGTTCCAATACGTAATAATCTATATCGTCGCTAATAAGTTCAAGTGCGGGCCTGCCTAGGTTTCCTCCTACTGCAACTTTATAACCACTATTATGAATCATTTCACTAAACAGCTTTGTTACTGTCGATTTTCCGTTGGAGCCAGTTATCCCTATAATAGGTGAACTTACATGTCTTGAAAATAATTCAATGTCACTTACAACTGGTATTTCTTGTTCCGATAGCCATACATAAATTGATTCTGACTTAGCTATTCCAGGGCTAATGTAAACTTCATCTATGCCGGACAATAAATCTTTTTTCCAATCACCCAATATTGGGGCGGGGTTATAAACATAACTACTAATTAGCGGTGGCTCTATTCGACTATCTGCAATCTTAAATTCTACATTATTTGCAGTCAGAAATTTGGCCACAGAAAGCCCGGTTTCGCCTAAACCCAAAATAAGTTTCATAATAGATCAATCAATCAAATAAATAATTTAAAGTGCTTTCATCTTGTATTTATAATACACACTAGTAATATTTTAAATTAAAGGAATTAATTATGAACACTAATGTAAGTACAGCTTCTAGAAAAATTGTTATCAATCGTGTATTAAGAAATACATACCAGCTGTTATCTGCAACACTTTTATTTAGCGGCCTAATGGCATACACATCTATGTCCCTAAATTTACCTTATTTTGGTCTATTAATAACCCTTGTAGGTTATTTTGGTCTTTTATTCTTAGTTACTAAGCTTAGAAACTCTGCTTTCGGTATTTTGGCAGTATTTGCACTTACTGGTTTTATGGGTCTAACACTTGGTCCTGTTATTAATGCATATACCATGGCATTTTCAAATGGAGCAGAGCTAGTTGCAATGGCAATGACAGGTACTGGAATAATTTTCTTGACCTTGTCTTTTTATGCAATTGCTTCAGGTAAAGACTTTAGTTTCATGTCTGGCTTTTTAACAGCAGGAATTATGGTTGCATTTTTAGCTGGCATCGCCGCTATTTTATTTTCTATCCCGGCACTCTCTCTTGCTGTCTCTGCTGCATTTATTTTATTGATGAGTGGTCTGATACTTTTTGAAACATCGAATATCATCCATGGCGGGGAAACTAACTACATAATGGCAACTGTGACTCTGTTTATTTCTATATATAACTTGTTCCTGAGCTTGCTACAGTTGTTGGGAGTTTTTTCTGGGGAAGACTAGGAAATTTTTCTTAACAAACCATTGTGATAGATAATGAGGGCTATAGGGCTAATGTTGGTATTGTTCTAACAAACAATAAAAAACAGGTCCTTCTAGCTAAAAGGTTCCAACAAGAGGCATGGCAACTTCCACAGGGCGGTATAGATGAAGATGAAACCGATGTAGATGCCCTGTATAGAGAATTATCTGAAGAGATTGGACTGAGCTCTGATAATGTATTGATCTTAGCAAAGACGCCTAAATGGTTGCGCTATAAAATACCGAATAACTTTATAAGAAGAACAAATAATAGAACTTGTATAGGGCAGAAGCAGGTATGGTTTTTATTAAAACTTAACTCTGATGAAGACAATATACGTTTAGATACCCACTCCGAGATTGAGTTTGATGACTGGAAGTGGGTAGATTATTGGCAGCCTATAGATAGTGTTATAGACTTTAAAAGACCGATTTATGAGGATATGCTAAAGGCACTAGCGCCAGTCCTTTTTGATAACCAGCATAAAATACCTAATCAATACTCTAGGCCGTTAAAATGCAGTGCAATATTATTATAAATATTGATTATTTAAGCTCAGCTATATGTATGACTTTGTAATTGTTGGTGGTGGAATTATTGGAGCATCAACTGCACTTTCAATTATTAAACTTAACCCAAAAAAGAAAATTCTATTACTTGAGAAAGAGAAATCTTTTGCGTTTCATCAGACAGGTCACAATAGCGGTGTCATCCATGCAGGTGTTTACTATGAACCCGGAAGCTTGAAGGCAAAATTTTGTAAACGAGGGCTAGAAGAAACAATTAAATTTTGCAAGCAACACAATATCCCCTACAGCCAGTGCGGAAAGATTTTGGTTGCAACATCCAAAGATGAACTTAATCGTATGCAATCTTTGTATGAACGTTGTCAAAAAAACAATATAGATGTTTCCCTATTGAGCAAGCAAGAGCTTTATAAGCTTGAACCAGATATAAATGGTTTAGGGGCAATATTGGTCAAGTCAACAGCAATAGTTGATTATCAAGCTATTACCAACAAAATGGCCAATCAATATGAATCACTTGGCGGTGAATTTTTACTAAACACCGAAGTTAAAAATATTGATGAAAGTCTAGACTCAATAAATATCAAGACCGATAATGAAAATATAAAAGCTAGATATTTGATTAACTGTGCAGGACTTATGAGTGACAGAATTGTTAATATGCTTGGCATAAAAACTGACTTTAGAATCGTTCCTTTTAGGGGAGAATACTATAAATTGAAGTCAAATATGAATAGCATCGTTAAGCACTTGATATATCCTATACCAGATCCTGAATTACCCTTCCTAGGTATACATTTAACTCGCATGATTGACGGCACAATTACTGTAGGTCCGAATGCTGTCCTTGGATTTAAGAGAGAGGGATATGGCAGATATAACTTTAACTTAAAAGATGTAGCAGAAATGCTCTCATTCAAAGGTTTTTATAAAGTGATATCTACAAACATAATTTCTGGCCTAAAAGAGCTATTAAATTCATTTCACAAGGCTAGTTACCTTAAACAAGTACAGAAATACTGCCCAAAGATCAAACTAGATGACTTGGAGTCTTATCCGGCAGGAATAAGAGCTCAGGCAGTTCTAAATGATGGGACCTTGGTTCATGACTTTCTTTTTACAAACTCAAAACGCTCAATACATGTTTGCAATGCACCATCTCCTGCTGCAACATCGGCAATACCAATTGGTGAATATGTCGCCAACAAGGCTATTGCTGGATTTGATGAATTATAGTTACTGATGGTTCAAGAAAAAATTTCTCATAGTTTGAGAAAATGTATCCGAATCTACTTGTCCATAGTTAATATCTAAATCCTTGACTCCAGAAATATAAAATTTACTAGGAATAATTGAATGGCTCCTAATTGTTAGAAGGGCTTTGTTAAATTCAACTAAAAACTCTGGATGGGCTTGAATTGTTAAGACATGGTCGTTAATATAAAAACCAGCATAATCGCAAAATTCAGAGCTAGCATATAGTATTGCTTTTTTTGGTAACTCAACTACCTGATCTTGATGCATAACATTGAGCATAACTCGGTCATTTAAATTACTCATATAGTTTGTCTTATTATCTAAATTGTATCTATCAAACCCAACACCCCAGCTTTTTTTAGATTTTTCAACAACCCCTCCAAGAGCCTGGGCAATTATTTGATGACCGAAACAAACACCGAGAATCGGTAACTTAGAATCATAAACTTTTACAATAAATTTACTTAAAGAGATAATCCAGGGTATTTCTTCGTAAGCTCCATGCTTGGAGCCAGTTATAAACCAACCATCACAGTCATAGCAGGATTCTGGAAATTCATTATCACAGACCTCAAAAACTTCAAAAACGAAATCTTTTTTTTCGGTCTGGATTAGGCGCATAAACATTTCTGCATAGCTGCCATAGCCACCTAATAACTCAACTGGTGTCTTACCTGTTTGCAAAATTCCAATCT
>JASLYC010000075.1 GCA_030739975.1 Gammaproteobacteria bacterium | reverse complement strand
AGTAGGCAATCAATGGATTCATCGATCAAGTCTTCACGTGGTAACTGAACAGTCGTTAAACGATTCATCCCCCAGGAAGACATTGGAGTATCTCCAAAACCAATGACCGCAATGTCCTTTGGTATCTCAAGATTATAATCTACACGTGCTCCGTCCATAATGCCCAGCGCAGTTAAATCTGAAGAACATATTACAAGTTCAGGTTTTATTTTTACGATATCTGCCATGGCGTTTCGTCCCTCGTCATGACCTAATAGGCCTGTAAGATTGGCAACAATTTCACCTTTATGTTCTTTTTCTAGAACTTTGCTAAAAGCCTTGGTTCTTTGGACGCCTGCTTTAAATTTCTTATCACCCCTTATAAGGACAAAACGCCTATATCCAAGATCTAAAGCAAAATTAGCCAAGCTCTCCCCAATCGCATTGTGATCTATGCTTACATTACAAACACTGATTCTTTTTGCTGAAGAACCTACTAAAACTAGAGGTGTATTTTTTTTATTACATGCTGTAACTATAGCCCTAGATGGCAAGGCAGAGAGCATGATTATTCCATCTACCTGATACTGCAATAGAAACTCAATGGAAGCATTAATGTCACTATTTTTATTAATGGTTGCCAAAATAGTTTGGTAATTTTCTTTTTGTAATTTTTCACTGTAACTATTTAAAGTGCTGGCATAGAAAGGGTTATGCCAATCAGCTATAATTAGTCCAATTAATTGGGTTTTTTGCGTAACAAGACTGCGAGCCATGACATTGGGCCGATAACCAAGTTTATCAGCTGCTACAATTACTTTTTTTCTAGTCTCTGATGAGACGCAGGCATTTGGAGTGAATGTTCGTGATACAGTTGATCGAGATACGCCCGCTAGTTCAGCAACATTAAAGGAAGTAGTCCTGCTCTTCTTTTTTATCATCAGCTTATAATTCGCCTGAATCGTAATTGTAGATTTTATCTATTGCTTCTCATCAGGTATGAGCTTTGAAAAAACTTTTAACCAAGTATCAGGCTCGAGTGTTTTATCATCAAAAGCTTCGAAGGTTTTATTCTTTGCATCCTGATTGGTAAGAGCCTCGATACAGATTGCAGCAAAATTACCACGACCTGTCATACCTCCATTTAATGCTCTATCGCCTTGTTGCAATCGTATGCTAACGATTCCAGCTTCGGTATTGGTTAAGCCACCCGCACGGACAATGGTATGAGAAATACTGCTTGCACGCAGATAATCTTCACCTTTTAGTTTCCAGGTCAAAACATTACCAAATCTATTGAGAGGGTTATCCTTCTGGGTGACGCCTGAAGACGACATTAGAACAATTTGATCAACCGTGCCTGCTGCCTCGGCTACATCAACCAGATTCTTAATTCCGCCATAATCAATATGCTCAGGACTATTTGGACCCTCAAACTTTGTCGATCCTAGACCAGAAATAATTTTCGTTACACCCGCCATAATTGGCTCTAAGGTCTTTAGGTCTTTTACATCGGCTTCTACCCAGTTGTAATCATCACTGACCTTTTCAATTGCGCGTTCTCTATTGCTGGTCATCGCAATAAAATTTCTACCTTCCGCTTTCAAATATTTAAGAACATAAACCCCTGTTCTTCCAGAAGCACCAGCAACGAGAATAAGTTCATTGTCATTTATATCATCACTGTTGATAGCCAATGAAGGCGTTCCACTCATCATAAGCGTCATAAACAAACCAAATACAATGCTTACAATTCTCATGGGAATTTAGCCAACGTTTAACTAGTGTTTGCTATTAAATGACTAAGAATGGTTCAGCTTGTCTAATTTACTAAAAACGGAAGCGACCACTCACACCCACTTGACGCAATGTTGGGTTTAAAGCGCTTGATGTTGTTAACTGGGAATTAAAATCTGTTCCAAATTGTTGTGCAAAGATTGGAGAATCTTCATCCAACAGATTCCGAACCCAGAAAATCAGATCAAACTTTCCTGATTCAACGCCAACACTTAGGTTCATCACCGTACGATCAGGCACGAAGCCAACATTCATTTCATCCATAAACTGTTTAGAGCGATAAACGGCATCAAGCCTAACAAAACCATTCATATCATTGAATGCTGATTCAGGTAGCGACTGCCTATACTCAACAGCTAAATGAGCAGTATTTTTGCTAGAACGTTTCGGCATTTTTTTACTCATATCAGGGTAGCTTTTACCGTTAACAGGTGATGTTATGCAATTTATTGGCAATGTTGGATAAACACTGGAGCCTCCATCTAACATCTTGCTACAGAAAGCATTGCCGCCAGTCCAAAGAGTGCCATCAGCAAACTCAGCATTTGCATAACCATAACCACCAGTGATTAATATTTGATCAATTGGACTATAAACAAAATCAACCTCAAAGCCAGTAACATCCAATCCTTCTGAGTTAGCTGTTGTTGTTAAGTAATTAGATACTATCTGTCTAAACTGTGCGTCCGTCCAGTCAATAACAAAAGCAGCACCATTAATCTGTAACCTGCCGTTAAGCCATGAAGTTTTAGCCCCCACTTCATAAGTCCAATTCTCTTCGGGCTCAAAAAATGGATCTGCTGTAATAGGAAGATTGGGATTGATTCCACCAGATCGAGTGCCGTGAGAGGCAGAAGCATAAAACATACGGTCTTCCGATGCCCGATAGCTTAAAGTGAATCTGGGATCCCAATAATCATGCTTAACTTCATTATAAGCAGGAACACCTGCTGCTACATAGGATGCTAGCGAGAAGAAAAAATCATCCTTCGTATCTAAGTTGTCACGATCATCCTCAGTCCAACGCAATTCTGTTGTTATGGTAATTTGATCTGTAATATCATATTGCACCGAACCAAACAGTGCACGCTGTGTCACTTCATTTTCAGAAGAAGTTAGATAATTATTTGGATTGCTTCCCTCCCACCAAATTACTCCAGCACTCCCTGGGTCTAAAGATGGTTGAGCAAGCACTGGGTGGCTAACACCCATAACCCCATTGAAGAAGGCGATGGGAAAGCCAAACATAGGATGGAATGCTGTTGGAAAATATAGGTGTTCAGCAGTAAGAAAAATAAGTTCATTAGCAGCCAAACCTGATGCTTCAAGCGCAGCACTCACATCAATATTAAAGCCTGATGACGTAGTGCTATCAGATTTAAAATAATACACACCCGCAGACCATCGGAGTCTTTGATCTGAGTTGGATTCTATTCTAATTTCTTGAGATTTATATACCTGTTCAAGATTCTGTGATCCAAGATAAGTGTCGGCTAAAAATAATCCTCCAATTGGTATAGTGGGTGCCGGGAACCCTGGATCCGATGACAATAACGGTGGAGTGCCAATAGGACCCAAATTAGCCATACGGCCATAAAGAGGACCACCATAAAAATATGATTGAGCTGCAGCAACAGTAGTCCAACCATAATGTTCGGCACCCCTATAACCACGATCAAGGTCCATATTTCCATGGCTATCATTGTCTGAATAAGAGGTAATTGATGTAACGGTATAATCATCATAATTAAAATCCATTTTTAATGTTACACGTGTTGAGCTACTCTCATCTGAGTAAGCATCAGGGGACATAGCAAATGTATCTGTTTCTGCTCCATGTACCTCACCACAATGATAGTAAGGAGCTCCTTTATCATATCCGCTTGCTGGATTGTCATACTCGCCACAATTATTGGGGTCAATTGAAAGTGGCATTTGGTCAACATTTCCCTGAGTATGAAACAAACTGAAAACAATATCAGCAAAATCATTTGGAGTGTATCTGAGTGTTCCCATAACGCTTTCATGATCGTGACCACCAAGCTCACCACTCGGAGGCATTGGTTCCAACCAGTCCATGCTGGATGTCTCGCCCATTGGCCTATTGTCATAGGTACTACCACCTTCATCAAGATCCACCGCAAGCCTTCCAGAAAGTTTACCTTGGATAATTGGCCCAGCAATAGAAGCACCAATTTGGAGAAGATTGTCGAAATCCATAGTCGTTGAAACTGATCCTTTCAACTCATCGCCTGGTTTATTGGTTACATAATTAATCGCACCAGCAAAAGAATTACGACCATACAGAGCGCTTTGTGGACCCTTAATAACCTCAACACGCTCTAAATCAAGCATGCCCACATTTTGGGCGCTTCGACCAGAAATAAATGCGCCATCCACAAAAATACTGACATTGTTATCAAAACCACGAGTATCAATCATACCCATACCACGTATTACGGGAACATGCAGACGACTACTCTCGCTGCTACTAAAAGTCATATTTGAGGTAAAATTTGCTAAATCATCAACATTTCTTATAGCTGCTTTATCTAACTGATCAGAAGAAAAAGCAGAAATAGAAAGCGGCACCTGCTGTAAATTCTCAGAACGATATCTCGCTGTAACGGTAATCTCTTCAATTGTAATTGCTGCCGTCAAAGCATCTATTTTAAATATACCCACTATAATCAGGATGCTTAGAATAATTTTCTTATTCATTTTTGAATTACCCCTATTGTTGCTATTTGTAATATTACAGTAGGATATATCGCATACGTGTGCAATATTTTTTATTAAAAATATTATTTAAACGCTCTAGATAAATATGCTTACATCTCCTTTATTACAAAGCAAACACGATTTATACTGGTAAGCAGTATTCGAGGCATCGTTGTCTTGATAGTTTAAAAAAGAAGGAGCTGTCGTGAGTGACACGGGGTTAGGTTTCTCTAATAAAAAATTTATAGCCTTAATCGTTGTTTTTGCTTGCTGTATATTACTGTTTGAGTTTGTAGGAGATTTAGGCGGTGGTTTGATCAAAAATCAGGCTGTAGATACTACCAGTAAACACAACAACAGCAGGCTGGAAGATAGAATATCTCCTGTATTCACATTGAAAAAAAACCAACAACAAACATCTGAAATCGTTACTACTAAAATCGTTCCTGCCCCATTAGCCACTGTAATGAATGGCGAAGAAGCATATAACTCCGCCTGTTTTATCTGTCACACAACTGGAGCAGGGGGCGCTCCTTTCATAGGCGTTCCGATTGCTTGGGAGGCTCGTATGAAGCAAGGCACTGAGACTCTCATGAAACACGCCATTGAAGGCTATAGGAGTGATAGTGGAATTATGCCCGCAAAAGGTGGGCGTCTTGATCTTTCTGATCAAGAAGTTAAAAATGCCGTTGTTTACCTGCTTCAGTAATTCTAAAGATCAATGACCACAGCGATGATCTACTATTCTGGAGATTTGAGAACTGAAAGTTTTCCATTTTTATAGTTTCCTCTTGTCTTTAATTGACCGTTTTCGTGGTAAGTTTCAAAGAGACCGTCTAGTATTCCGTTCTTAATATTTCCCCTTCTCTCCAATTGACCGCTTTCGTAGTAACTCTCCCAAAGACCGTCCCATATGTTGTTTTTGAAATTTCCTCTTAACTCTAGTTGACCGTTTTCACGGAAAGACTTATAAGTACCATGAAAGTCTCCATTTTTTGTGTATGTTATAGCCCTTAGTTGGCCGTTTTCATAGTAAGTTTCAGAAAGACCATGTTGTTCTCCGTTTTTGTAGTTTATTCTCCAACTTAATTGACCACCCTCATAGAAGAACTCACAAAGACCTTCCCTCAAACCGTTTTTGAAGTCTCCTTTTGTTATTAATTGACCATTTTCATCGTAACTCACCCAGAGCCCTTCTCGTTTACCATCTTTGAAGCTTCCACGCTCTTCTAACTGACCATTTTCATAGAAACCCTCATGAAGGCCTTCCCACAAACCGTTTTTGAAGTTTGTTACAGTCTTCAATTGACCGTTTTCATGGAAAGACTCATAAGGACCGTCAGGAGGAAGGCCTTGGGAATGAGAATAAAAACTCAGAAGAACCAGAAAGAGAATAGTGAGAAGTTTTTTCATTATTCGATTAGTTCTCCGTTTTTTCACTCTTTAGTTTCAGTTAGTCTACCTTCTTCTTCAAAATAACCCCATTATTACAATTAAGATACTTATAATAATTTTATTATTTATTTCTTAATTGCCCCATCGTGGTTATTGTAATATTACAGTAGGATATAGCACATACGCGTACAATTTTTTTTATAAAAAATTTTATTTAAGTCCTTAAGCAAACCAAGAGCGAACACCAAAAACGACTACCGCCAGCACAAACTTCGAAACTTCCTTTTTAGAATTCCAGTTCAAACCGATATAGCTACTCTGGAATGGGCACACCTTGTGGGTTTTTATAAGAACCCCTTTTTTGTTATAGCTAAAAAAGAATAGACAAGACAATGGTTTTAAAATACCTCACAATACCGATACATTAATTAACTATATT
>JASLYC010000074.1 GCA_030739975.1 Gammaproteobacteria bacterium | reverse complement strand
TTCTTTGATTCTATAAGTTTTAGTCTGCACTTTAGATGCTTCTCCCCTACAACTCTTTGCTCAATTATTTCAAATTCTCCATAAAAGACTGGCTCTTCAAAGCCTTGCCCCCAAGGAGAGGCGTGCTGAATCAGTTTTGCGTTATTTAGGCTAATCTCTGTGTCAGTTAATTGCCCATCAGTCAGTGTCTCTATCTTTGGCTTCTGGCCACCAAGATGTATTTTTATAGCTTTGGAGAATTCCCTTTTAAATGTCCAAAAATTTTCCTTGCTAATACTGAGCCCTGCTGCCATAGCGTGGCCGCCAAATTTAATTATCAAATCCTCATTTTGACGATCAATAGTATCTAGAAGGTCCTTAATATGGACACTAGGTATAGACCTAATAGAGCCCTTTAATGTGGCTCCAGATTGAGCAAATACTGCACAAGGGCAGCAATACTTTTCTTTCAGTTTTCCAGCCACAATGCCAACTATACCTTCGTGCCATGATGGATCAAAAAGGCTGATTGAGAATTTTCCCTCTGATAGTTCCTGCTTTTCTACAATGGCTTGAGCCTCATTTTGGATTCTTTCCTGCTCTTCTCGCCTTTTATTGTTGAGTTTTTCTAGCTCTCCTGCGTACCTCCTAGCATCATTCATGTCGTCACTCAATAGGCAACGTATACCCATGGATATGTCGCTCAGCCTTCCAGCTGCGTTTAGTCTAGGGCCAACACTGAAACCCAAATCTGAGGCCTGTAAATTATCTATATTCCTATTAGCAATCTCTAGTAGAGCTAGAATCCCAGCACAACAATTCTTGCTTCTAATACGCCTAACCCCTTCAGCTATCAATATTCTATTGTTTTGATCAAGTTTTACAACGTCTGCAACGGTGCCAAGAGCTACCAGGTCTAGAACTTTTCTCAAGTCTGGAATAGGTATATTGTTGTTTACAAAATATTGGGTTTTATCTAGTCTAGTCTTTAGAGCAGAAAATAAGTAAAAGCTTACCCCTACCCCAGCTAAATTTTTACTTTTAAAGTTACACCCTTCCAGATTTGGATTGATTATTGCATCAGCATTTGGCAGACTTTCACTAGGCAAATGATGATCAGTAATTATCACATCGATACCTAAAGATTTAGCCAAATCAGTACCTTGGTGGCTAGATATTCCATTATCTACAGTAATAATTATGTCTGGCTGTTTCTCTTTCTTTGCTAACTCTACAATTTCCGGGCTAAGACCATAGCCATGCTCAAAACGGTTAGGTACTAAAAAGTCAGCGTACTTGGCGCCCATCATTCTCAAAGACCTAATCGCAACAACGCTAGCGGTCGCGCCATCAGCATCAAAGTCACCAACTATAAGTATTCTTTTTTGCTCAATTAGAGCAGTCTCAAGAATATCTAAGGCTTTATCTAAATCACTAAAACCTGGCCTTAATAAGCCTCCTAAAGAAAGCGATAGCTGAGACTCAGATATTCCTCTGGCAGCATATATTTTTTTTAAAAAGGTAGGTATATCATCTGAATAAGATTCGAATAAATGCTCATCTATTTTTCTACTCAGCATTATGGACTGCACGAATATGAGAATCAAAAGACTTGTCGCTACCTATAGTTCCGCCATAAAAAAATGGCACGTCTAGTGCTATATTTGAAATCGCACTTGAGGTTGAAGAACTCCAGTAAGTTTTGGACTTAGTGTTTGGAAATAGCCTAATGTCAATCAACGGTTCGTCATCCTTATAAACAATTAGACTCTTCAGTTCACTAATAGTGGGAAGTCTCCAGTTATACAAACCACAAATAAATTTCTTATTAAGTTTAGAAATATAGTTTTGTGAATTACACATTTCGCCGCCATAGCAATTGCGACTGAACTTACCATTTTTAACCCCAGAAACTCCATCAAACCATGTATATGTGTTTTCGTAGTTTTGTAAGCCCTCTTCTGTACTCTTAACTTCCCAAATAAGGTTTGTCCTATTATCAAGAACACAGGACCACTTTTTTGCATTATTGTTTAATAGCTTGCCTCGCTCTGAAATTTTAACGAAACCGGCATTAGCATTTAGGCCAATAATTATAAATAAAATTAACAATATAGGTTTATTCATGGGTTTATTATTAATCCAATAAGGCATTATTTAAACAAAATAAAGTCTTACTCATTGATAGCTATAATGCGCTATATTCTACCATCAACATCAATAAAAATTAAGCCACAATCAGTTAACTTTATTTGAATTTTTTTTATTTATTTTAGTGTCTGAAAGTATCAATAAAATAACGCCAATAAACAGCAGGGTATCGGCCAGATTGAATACCGGAAATGAAAAATTCTGATAATGCAAACTCACGAAATCTATAACAAATCCTAGTAGCACCCTATCAATTAAATTTCCTACTGCTCCGGCAAGCACTAATGATAATGAGCCAATCTTTAGTTTATTATTACTATCAACCTTCAACATCCAAACAACAATCAATATACTAGCTACAATAGATATGATTGGTAGGAAATATTGTTGCCATCCAGTCGCATTAGAAAAAAGACTAAATGCTGCTCCATAGTTATGTACATGGGTTAAATTTAAAAAACTGGTTACCTCAAATAATTCACCCATATAGAGCTTACTTGCTATTAATGTTTTGCTTATTTGGTCTAGCAATATTAGCAAAATAGACAGAAAAAAATAGTGTTTATGTTTCATTAATTAAATACTCAAAATAAAAGAAAAATATCTTTATAAAATTGCCTAAACAAACAGCGAACTATAACTATTAATTATAATCAAACCGTATATAATTAAGTGTCAATAAATACAATATTTAGGAGTTATTATGGGTTTTCTTACGGGTAAAAGAGCGCTAATTGTTGGTGTAGCATCTAATAGATCGATTGCTTGGGGTATCGCAGAGTCGATGGCAAAACAGGGTTGCGATATTGCTCTTACTTATCAGAACGAAAAACTTAAAAAGCGTGTAGAAAAGTGTGCCGCTGTATGTAACTCAGATATAGTTATACCTTGCGATGTATCTACCGATGAAGATATTAAGCATACCTTCGATTTACTAAAAAAATCATGGGACAATTTTGATATTCTAGTTCATTCTGTTGCCTACGCTGACAGAGAACAGCTCAACGGCAACTATGTTGAGGTAACTACACGTGATGGATTTTCTAGGGCGCATGATATTTCATCATACAGCTTCACTGCACTTGCAAAACAAGCACTACCAATGCTAAACCAAAACTCTGCACTACTAACGCTTTCTTATCTGGGTGCTGAAAGAGCGATACCTAATTACAATGTCATGGGTATAGCTAAGGCTTCGCTTGAGGCTAACGTAAGATATATGGCTGCGGCACTAGGAGAAGACAAAGGGATCCGCGTCAACGCTGTATCTGCAGGACCTATAAAGACTCTTGCTGCTAGTGGTATAAGAGACTTTGGTAAGTTACTAGATTATGCAGCAAGCAGTTCCGCACTTAAGCGAAATGTTACTATCGAAGAGGTTGGCAATGCGTCAGCATTTTTGTGCTCTGATTTAGCATCTGGAATCACTGGAGAGATTATATATATCGACGCTGGATATAACTTCTATGAGAAAGGTGCAGACCTTGAAGTTTAAATAAATAGTTACTATAAAAGCTCTGAATAGACCTTAACTTCTTCGCTATCTCTTAGGGATTTCAAGATACTTCTAAATACTTCATCTGACTCAAAACCAAGAACTGCCCTAGCAAGCTCTGTGTTTGGCTCTGTATTTGAAGTTTTGACTTCATTTAGCCTAAATACAATACTGATACGGCTATCAATACTCTGGAAGCTGTAAGTAGGAGCCCCATCCACGGGTTTAGACAATGCGAACACCCTTCTAACAATATCTGGGTTCTCGTTCTGTGCGTTCCTTTTAACCCAATCAACTTCAATCCATTCAAGATTATTGTTGTCCATAAAAGATTTGGCTGACTCGTTATTGTTTTTGGAGAATAAATCTGTAACCTTTAAAGCTAAATCATCGACCAGTAATTTTGCCTTGTCAGTGTTTAGTGTATCCATAATTTCATCACTAACTTCTGACAATTCTTTTTGTCTCTCAGGTCTCTTCTCGCTTAGACTTAGAACCACAGATTTTTTTGATTGAAGCTCAATAATTTCTGAGTTTTCACCCTTATTTAATACCATATCACTGAAAGCCGCTTTTACAAAAGATGGCTCATATTTTGAACTAGACTGGTCAAAGAATTCTGACTCTTTGACGTTCAAATTTAATTGCTCTGCAGCCTCTTCTAGACTAAGTTCATAGCTTAAATTTGCTAACTGATCAGCGATATTGTATAGCTCATTTTCAGCAGCCTTTCTTGTTGCCAATTTAACCAATTCATCATAAACAGAATCGAACGACTTTAGAGTGCTCTCAATTACCTTGTTAAGTTTAATAATGTGATAACCAAACTCACTCTTGACTGGTGAACTTAGTTGCCCCTGTGTCATACCAAATACGGTCGACTCGAACTCAGGAACCATAACACCTTTAGTGAAAAATCCTAAATCTCCTGCATTTTCTTTAGAGCCAGTATCGAGTGAGTATGTTTTAGCTAGTTCGCTAAAACTTGAGCCACTATTCAACAGCTCGATTACTTTATTAGCGGTCTCCTCTGTCTCAACCAATATGTGTTGAGCCTTCCTCTCTTCATCTGTTGAGAATCTTTCCTGTTCATCTTCATAAAGGTTAGCTAGTTCGTCCTCTGATATAGAAATATCTTTTGCAAGTTCATCTACAGATAGCTCTATAAAGTTAACCTTAACTTTATTTGGCTCAATAAATAAAGGCTTATTCTCATTGAAATAATCTTCTAACTCTTTTTCACTTACAGTGGTCTTATCTAGGTAGTCATTTGCATCAATCTGTATATAACTAAAGGAGCGCTCTTGGTCGTTTAATTTTTGTAATTTATCTAATTCCGATGGCATAATAAATGATGAACCTAAAAGGTTAATTTTTATTTGACCTTGGGTAAGCTCATCTAATCTTGCAGACTCGTAACTTTGCACGTTATAACCGTTTAGCCTTAACAGTTGCTCATACTTTTCCATTGAAAATTTACCATCCTTATGGAATATCTCATTCGCTTGAATTGCAATCTGCAATTCATCTGTTGATGTGGCATAACCTAGCTTTTCAGCTAGCTGACTAAGTAGGCGTTGATTTACCATGTTATCTATAGTTGACTGCTTAACTATATTGTCAATTTGTGGGTCATACTGTTCACCTAATTGCTGCTGCAGTCTTCTCTTATTGGAGTTAAACTCCATAAAAAATGCATCCTGTAAAATTTCGTCATCATTAACAACAGCAACAACAAGATTAGAGGGTCCTGTGAAGTACTGATTGATACCGAATAAAGCAAAAGGAATAGTAATTAGACCGACTATAAAATAGGCTATCCAGCCCTTAGATTTGCTCTTTATTTTGCTTAACATAATTTCAACCCTTAATAGTGCCGTGGATAAACATTAATCCAAACAGAACTTTAAATAATATAATAACTAAAACCGCAATATTATACACATAGTAAGAAATTTTATTAGGATGCAAAAAGAACTTTTGTATCAGCGCATCAAGTGTAATTTAACTTAAAAAGGAATTCTTAAATTTAGTTAAATCTATATAAAGAATATAACAAAACATACAAAAACAACTAAGTCCTTTTTTGTGTAAAGGGCTTAGAAACTTTTTGTAGGTTATTAAAACAATGTTAATGGCGGAGTGGACGGGATTCGAACCCGCGACCCCCTGCGTGACAGGCAGGTATTCTAACCAGCTGAACTACCACTCCGAATTTATTTTGGTGGGCGCTACAAGACTTGAACTTGTGACCCTCGCCTTGTAAGGGCGATGCTCTCCCAACTGAGCTAAGCGCCCAAAACAAATATGCCCAGTACTCATATATCAAGCACCGGGCATATTATACTCAAATAATTTAAGAATTAACCGATTCTTTTAGCAATTTTCCAGCCTTAAATGCAGGCACCCTGCTAGCCGCAATCTGAATCGCTGCACCAGTCTGTGGATTACGTCCAGTACGTGCCGCACGATCTCTCACTAAGAAGCTTCCAAAGCCAGTAATTGCAACACTATCTCCTCCTGCTAAAGCTGAAGTAATAGCTCCAGTAGTAGCATCTAAAGCACGTGCAGCATCTGCCTTTGTTAAACCTGTACTTTCTGCAATAGATGAGACTAAATCTGATTTATTCATGGTTTATTTCTCCTGATGTTTAAAATATATTGGTTATGGTTTTATTAATTAAAACCTAACCTGAATTATCCATTAAATGCCCACTCTGTCAATATTATTTAGGCATTTATTTAAACCTAACTATGGTTAAGTTTTATTAAGTTCATTAATTATAGGAACAACCTCTTCATTCCAAATTTTTTTAGTCATCTGCCCTATCCTTTTGTACCTTATTAAACCTTTCTGATCAACTATAAATGTTTCAGGTGTAGCATAGACCCCTAATTCAAGCCCTAAACTTCCTAATGGATCAAAAATAATGATGTCGTATGGGTTATGAAGTATATCTAAATACCTATTAGCGGCGTTCTTTGTGTCTTTATAATTAACCCCAATCATTTGCACTTTATTCGTCTTAGCTATCTCATTCAGCATTTCATGTTCTGCTCTACAAGTTACGCACCATGAGGCCCAAACATTAACTAAAGAAATTTTGTCTTGTGTTTTATCGCTAGTGTAATATCTTGTTCCGTTATCGAAGTCCTCTACCTCTAGGTTTGGAAATTCTTTTCCGATTAATGGTGAGGGCAATTTTTTTGGGTCAAGATCTAAACCAATATACAAAAACCCAACCAATATTACAAACAAAACCAGTGGGACAAACTTATTCATTATTGTTGGCTTGATTTTTGAATCGCTTCGGCTACCTCAGGGGGCATATAGTTTTCGTCATGCTTAGCTAGAACTTCTGTAGCTATAAAGTTTCCGTCTGAAAGAGAACCAGTAGTAATAATTCCTTGACCTTCCCTAAACAAGTCTGGCAATATACCAACATACTCAATACCAAATGAATTTAGATTATCTGTAACGTCAAAGTTAACCTTCATCCCTTCACGCTTAACTGAGCCATTAGCAACCAAACCACCCAACCTAAAACTTTTACCCTCTGGGGCTTTTCCTTGTACAACCTCTGTGGGTGAATAAAAGTAGTTGGTATTACTCCCTAAAGCTTTAAACAATAACCAGATAGCCAAAATAGCGCCACAAATCAGTAGCACAACAAACACCATTCTGTTTTGCCTCTTTGTCATTACTTATTAACTCTCTCTTGAATATTTAACGTTTAATTGCGACATCACACTTTTGTGTATGCTTTTTGTGCGAATAAATAAAATAGCAATAACTATCAACACAACGGAATATGAAAGCCATATATAGAATGCATTTTTACCAAACGGAAGAAATGAAAAATATTCAACAATTGTCATAACTGTTCTCCCATTATTACTGCCTTAACCCAGCGCGAGTTTTGCTCTCTAATGAGCATCTCATCGCGAGCCCTCATTAACATCAAAGCGGCATACATTAGACCAAAAGCCAGAAACATCACTAACAATGGCCAGATCATAGATCCGTCTATCGCTGGCTTTGAAATTTTTTCAATTGTACTTATAGATGCGCCCTGATGTAGTGTATTCCACCACTCTACCGAGTATTTTATAATGGGTAGATTGATTAGTCCTACTATTGCAAGTACTGAACTAGCTTTAGATGCGGTTTTAGGGTTATCAAAGGCATTTCCAAGTGACATATAAGCTAAATACAAAAAAAGCAGTATCAGCTCAGATGTAAGTCGAGCATCCCATACCCACCACGTACCCCACATTGGTTTACCCCAAACTGCACCGGTTACTAGCGCCAAAAAAGTAAAACTAGCTCCAATAGGGGCAGACACTTTAGCAACAACGTTTGCAAGCTTTATTTGCCATATAAGACCAATACCGCTTGCCACTGCCATTACAAAATAGACAAACATTGACATACTTGCACTTGGAACATGGATAAACATAATTCTATATGTTTCCCCTTGCTGATAATCAGGCGGCACAACAAATAGAGCGCCATATATTCCAATTACACAAAGCGCTATACAAGGATAAAGAAGCCAAGGTATGATTTTTTTAGATGTCAAGTAAAAATTTTGCGGTGATGCAAATGCTTGAATCCATTTCCACATAAGTAATTAGATAATATTAAAAGCCATTATTTTAACAATTTGTGGGCGACATTGTCACGTAAATATACTGGCATTGCGGTATCAAAGTTCATTTTGACACCTTTGTCTATTGATATAAATGCCAAATCAATTAAGTTATTTGCTTGTGGATAAAAGTCTGCCTCAAAATTATCAATACCGCTACATTTAGCTAGTTCAGTGTATGCGCCCCATCCCGTACCAACGCCTATAAAATCATTGCCAAGTTCATCCACCTCTTGCGGACTTCTTAAACTTTCATTGTGAAGTTTGTTGTTCTCATAATAACCCCAATAAACTTCTCCCATCCTGGCATCTATAGCGACAGCAACTTTTGAACTGTTGTATTTCTTGCTTGCACCATAACCTAAAACTTCTAGTGTAGAAAAGCCCAAAGTAGGAATGTTATTTGAAAAAGATATGCCCTGAACTACGCCTATACAAATCCTGACACCTGTAAATGCTCCTGGACCCCTTGTATAAACAATACCATCTAATTCTGAAGGCGACATGTTTGCCTCTTCAAGGACCTCGTCACAAAGAGGCAATATCAAGCCGGAACTCTTTTCTACCCCTTTAACAAAACGATTAATTTTTTTGTTTTCTGAAGAAAGGCTAACCGAGCAAACTTCTGTACATGTATCAAGTGCTAGTAAATTCATCGAGTAAATTATAATTCAAATAAATCAGTTAACAATTTTCTTATATTTCTTATAAAGTGAAAGGACTAATTTAGTTCTTTTTCTCAACCTTTGAGGATATTTGTCGGGGTTGAAATAACTTGGCCCCTTAAGAAGGGCAACTAAACTTGCCATCTCTTCTAGTGATAAAGATTCAATCGGTTTGGAAAAATAATAATACGAAGCATTTGCAAATCCATTAATTGATTTTCCTTTATCTTGCCCTAGATACACTGTATTCATATACCTGTTTAGTATATATTCTTTTTCAAACGATAACTCTAAAAGGGTTGCCATTATAGCTTCCTTTAGTTTGCGGCTCATCGTTTGTTCCCTACTCAAAAGTGTATTTTTTATTAACTGTTGGGTTATTGTGCTAGCCCCTCTTATTGGTTTTTGATACAAATAATGGTCTCTAATTACCCTTAATATTTCTTTAAAATCGATACCAATATGCTTAAAAAATGCTTGATCCTCTATAATTAACAACATATTTATAAGCTCTATCGGTTGACTTTCGTAGCTATATGTATAGCCTTCAGTTGTAATCGGCTTTGAAAAGCTTTTTATTACAACATTGTTAAGATAAACAATATATAAAACTACCGCCACAATATTTAGCAATGCCAAATATTTCAACCACTTATGTATTTTTGATTTGTTATCCAAATCGGTACTTAATTGAACACATAGGTAAGATTTTAACAAATTCGTGCTGGTATGAACTTTTTCCAACAAAATATTGATTGATAACAAATTATGTATATAAATTTACAATTGTACATAATCAATAAAAACTATAAAAAATCGCCCTGTAAATAATTGTTAAACATACAAAACTAGTATAAAATACCCACTTCCTTGCTTGAGGGCGCGGTTGCCCCAAGCTATTTTAATATAACCATAAGGAGTAATAACTCATGAGACACTATGAGATAGCACTTATTGTACATCCTGACCAATCAAGTCAGGTAGAGACAATGATAGAAAAATACAAAGAAATTGTCACATCATCTGGTGGCAAAGTTCATAGAGAAGAGGACTGGGGTCGTAAACACCTAGCCTATCCGATAAAGAAGATTTATAAGGCTCACTACCTTATGTTTAATGTTGAGTGCGACAAAGATACACTCGACAAACTAAACTATAACTTCCGTTTTAATGATGCCGTTCTAAGAAATTTAATTATTTCAAAAAAAGAGGCTATAACTGAGCCCTCAATAATGGTAGCTAGTAAGGAAAAAGAAAAGGAGGCGAGCAATGGCTAAAAAAATGCAAAAGAAAAGACGTAGGCCACTTATAAAAATTAACCAGTTCTGTCGTTTTACCGCAAGCGGGGTAAAAGAAATTGACTACAAAGATGTCGACATACTACTCAAAAATATTGATGAGAGTGGAAAGATAACTCCTTCCAGAATGACAGGAACTTGCGCAAAATTTCAGCGACAATTAACAACTGCAATAAAGAGAGCTAGATTCTTAGCGTTGATTCCTTATACTGATAAACATAAGAAATAGGAGCAACTAATGCAAGTAATATTATTAGAAAAAAACCAAAAACTAGGAAACCTTGGCGATATAGCCAATGTCAAGTCTGGTTATGCACGCAACTTTCTTATACCTCAAGGTAAGGCTAAACCTGCAACAAAGGCTAACATTGCAGAATTTGAAGTAATAAAAGCAGAACTAATAGCGAAAGAGGCAGACATATTGTCAACAGCAAAAAACCTTGAATCTGCAATGACTGAAGTGGTTTGCACAATAACTGCTAATGCCAGTGAAGAGGGTAAACTTTATGGTTCTGTTAGTCCGGCAGATATTGTTGAGAGCTTAGCAAAATTGGGTCATGAAGTTGAAAAGAAAGATGTAAATATGCCTGAAGCTATTCGTCATGTTGGTGAATACAATGTTAGTGTAGCTCTTCATACTGACATAGTAGTTGACATCAAAGTTATAGTTGAGCCTTCAGAAGAAGAGAAACAATGAGTACTTAGCTTAGCTAAAAATTGCGTAAAATTAAAACCCTCTCACGAGGGTTTTTTTATCGCTAAAATTAATTAATGGATATAGAGAAGGCAAAAATTCCTCCAAATTCTATAGACTCAGAGCAATCAGTTTTGGGTGGTTTGCTTTTGCATAATGATGCTTGGGACAATGTGGCAGATATTCTTACTGAGTCTGACTTTTATAGTTCTGCACACCAAATAATTTTCAATGCAATTGTTCTTATGCTCGAGCACGGAAAACCTGCCGATATTCTTACCGTAAAGGAACAAGTTAAAAAGACTGGAGATGAGGAGACGATAGGAGGATTTCAATACCTTGCTAATATTGCTGAAAACACTCCAAGCATATCAAATATTGAGGCTTATGCTAAACACGTAAGAGAGCTGTCTGTTTATCGTCAACTTATTGCTGTTAGTCAGGATATAGCAAATTCAGCCTACAACCCAAAAAATATAGAGGTACAAGAATTAATAGACCTTTCTGAGAAGAAAATATTTGAGATTGCCGATCAGATTAGTCGCAAGAAAAACGAAGTCGTTAATGTGAAAGATATCATCAAGGATGTAGTAAATCGTGTTCAGGAGATGCAGGAATCTCAAGGAATTACTGGGCTCGAGACTGGTTTTGGAGAGCTAGATAAATTAACCTCTGGATTACAAAATGGTGACTTGATTATTGTTGCTGGAAGGCCCTCTATGGGTAAAACCGCTTTCTCTATGAATATTATTGAGTATGTCGCAATAACCAGTGCAAATCCAAAGCCTGTTGCTGTATTTTCTCTGGAAATGCCTACTGAACAGTTAGTAATGAGGATGATTTCTTCTTTTGGTCATATTGAAGGCTCAAAACTACGTGACGGCTCTATGACAGAGACTGACTGGAACAGCTTCAATCATGCAGTTAGAGCTTTAGAAGAAAATATTGTCCTTATAGATGAAACCCCTTCCATAACACCGACAGAAATTAGGGCTAAATGCCGTCGTCTAAAGAGAAAATATCCTGAACTGTCACTTGTAATGGTTGATTATTTACAACTAATGACGGTATACGGAAAAAAAGAGAACAGGGTCCAAGAGATATCTGAAATATCACGCTCATTAAAGGCCCTAGCAAAAGAAATCAGTGTCCCTGTAGTTGCCATATCTCAACTAAACCGTGGGGTAGAATCAAGGCCCAAAGGTGGTAAAGGTAGAATGCCACAAATGTCTGACCTAAGAGAATCTGGCTCTATTGAGCAGGATGCCGATATCATTTGCTTTATCTATCGTGATCAACAATACCATGACGATAATTATTCTAACCCAGAGGAAATAGGCAAAGCCGACTTAAAAATTGCCAAGCACAGGAACGGCCCTACTGGAAGTATAAAACTAGCTTTTGTAGGTGAATATGCAAGATTTGAAGATCTTGCTTTTGATGATCAGTTCCATGGCGTTTCTGATGAACAGATGGATACTGCATATCTCAACAATATGGCTAACTTTGACCAAGAGCCATTCTGAATATTATTTTTTTATATATATTTGTCTATTATTAAATCAATAGTTTCACCCTAATATAATAAATTTGGTTACTTTATATGAAAAATATCATACAAATTAGTGACTGTCACATTGATGACAAAACCCATCCTATGGGGGTTGATACTAACAATAATTTACTAAATGTTATTAGAAATATAAAAAATATACCTGCTGACGCTTTATTAATAACCGGCGACCTGTCTCATAGTGGTACAACTAAGTCATACGAGATTATTAAAAAATATCTATCGATACTAGATACAAACTATATAGTCCTTCCTGGCAATCACGACAACATTAAGAATATCAATAAAGAGTTTTCAGACAACATATTGCGTGAGTACTCAATAGGAGATTGGTGCATTATAAGTGCCTATTCTAAAAAGAATGGTCAAGTCAGTGGCTACTTAAGTACCGATGAATTATCTCAGCTTGAGGATGCAATTAATTTCTCAAATTCAAAACATATCATTGTAATCATCCATCACCCTCCTATACCAATGAATAGTGACTGGGATGACTCTCTATCTCTTGAGAATATGGATGATTTTTTTACTGTAATTAATAAATATTCTAATATTAAAGCTATACTCTGGGGTCATGCACACCAGTCTTCTGAATTTAATCATAACCAAGTAAAACTAATATCCTGTCCTTCGACAGCAATTCAATTTGATAATGAACAGAGAATAGGGTTTAATCACTTCTCGCTCCACGATGATGGAAACATTGAATATAAAACAATATGGTTATAAACACAAACGAGGACTTTCTTCGATCTCTATATAACGAAAGACTTCCAAAGACCTATTTAGATGTTTCAGATGTTTTCGAATCCAACTACTGCAAATTATTAAAGCTAATAGGTAACCTAGATTCTATCCAAGAGAATCGCATGATTTCTCAAACTGGTGAGAATGATTTGTATTTAATTTTAGAAGAAAAGGCTAAATATACAGGAATCTATAGTTTGACCCATAAACTAAAGTCTGGAAATAGTTATGTTAATAAGCCAGATATCAGGTTTAAAGTTTATTTTGATGCAAAACTTGTTGAGGTTATATCTGTTTGCAATGAAAATGTAATGAATCGGAACCACCCTTTTTTGGCACAATGCTCTGATATGGATATACAATGGGAGATAAATATTTTTTTACAAAGCTGGTTGGAATATTGCTTGATAAAATATAAAAAATTTAACTGGAAAAAATGTTGAATAATTTTCATTGATGGACAATATAAAACAACAAAAACTTGTTATTGCTATATCTTCTAGGGCTCTATTTGATCTTGATGAGTCACATAAAATATACAAAGAAAAAGGTGTAAAGGCTTACGCCAAACATCAAGAGGAAAATGAAAATGTTATTCTAGAGCCTGGAGTAGGCTTTTCATTAGTAAAGAAATTGCTGGCACTTAATAGCACTAAGACACCTATCGATGTGATTCTTCTTTCAAGGAATAGTGCTGACACTGGGCTAAGGATTTTTAACTCGATTGAACACTACGATTTAAATATTACTCGCGCAGCCTTCACTAGAGGAGAAAGCACACAACCTTTTGTTGGTGCGTTTGAGGCAGATTTGTTTTTATCAAGCAACTATAGGGACGTACAAAAAGCATTAGAATCTGGCTATGCCGCAGCTTCAATTCTTGGGTCCAGCACATTAAACAATAGCAAAACACAATTAAGGATTGCATTTGACGGGGATGCAGTTATTTTTTCTGATGAGGCAGAGAAAATATTCCAAGAAAAGGGCTTAGAGGCTTTCGCAAAAAGTGAAAATATTTCTGCTAATGTAGAATTAAAGGCTGGGCCATTCAAGTGTTTTTTGGAGTCTTTACAAAAAATCCAGTCAGCATTTCCTGAAGAAAATAACCCTATAAGGACAGCGCTAGTTACCGCAAGGTCAGCACCATCTCATAAGAGAGTAATTCATACAATGCGACAATGGGGGATTCGTATTGATGAATCTTTTTTTCTAGGAGGGCTTGATAAGGGGATATTTCTTAAAGAGTTCGGTGCTGACATATTTTTTGATGATCAACACCAGCACTGCAAATCTGCCTCAAAATATGTGCCAACAGGTCATGTACCTAGCGGAATAACAAACAAGTAGCAATAAAATGATTAGATTTAACACTAAGGATTATCTAAATTCATGCCTTGATACGTCAAAAATTATTCTAAAAATAATAATTCCTTATTATTTTTTGGCTGAATTAATGCTTTACCTTGAACTGATGCAGGATATTGCGTTTGTTTTTGAACCTATCAGCGATATATTAAATTTACCAGATAAGTCATCTTTGGCTATTGCTGTTGGACTGTTATTTCAATTGTATGGTGCCATTGCTGTTGGCGCATCAATGGGCTTGAGTGTATATGAATGGACCATACTTGGACTATTTCTAGGGGTTGCACATGCTCTACCTGTAGAGTCGGCTATTTTAAAAAAACTAGGAATAAGCTGGAGATTCTCAATTATATTCCGCCTTTGTATGGCATATATAATAATTCTACCTATGCAATTTATTCCACCAGATTTGTTATTTGATGACCCTAATCTTGTTCATGAAATGATAGGTCCAGTTACAATAATTGAAAATACTGGGTGGATTTCTTTCTCATTCAGTACTATTGTAAATAGCCTTATATTGGCAGGCGAGATTATTATTGTTGTTAGTTTTGCATTGTTCATAAATCAGATAATAAAGAGCCTTAAAATTGTTAAAAACTTTGGACATAATATGAGCCATATAATGTCCCTAACAACCGGAACATTGTTGGGAATTACTTATGGCTCCGCTATCTTAATTAAAGAGGCAAAATATCTATCTAAAAAACAAGTTTTTAGCGTATGTTGCTTCTTAATGATTGCCCACGCTTTAATAGAGGACCCTTTAATTTTTCTAATTTTTGGTGCTAATTTATATGTTTTAATTGGCTTTAGGATAGTTTTAGCAATTACTGTATATGTATGTATTTATTTTTTGTACGACAAGTTTATTGAGTCATCAAATACAAAATAACTATATCTAGTATATTTATCAAATCTTCACTAAACAAATAGATCTCTTTAATAGGTAAAATAAGCTAAATATTCTTTCAATATTAATTTATGTCCAAAAACATTCAAGCAATTCGCGGTATGAATGATTTGCTTCCAGCTGACTCAGACTTGTGGCTTTTCGTAGAAAAAGTCATGTCAGATTTATTTACTTCTTATGGCTATAAATATATCAGCACTCCTATTGTTGAAAAGAGTGAGACCTTCTGTCGTGCGATTGGTGAGGCTACAGATATTGTCGAAAAAGAAATGTATACATGGAAAGAACAAAGTGGCGACTCCCTAAGTCTTAGGCCTGAAGGAACTGCCGGCTGTGTTAGATCAATGATAGAACATAACTTACCTAGAGAGGGAATTCAAAAGGTTTTCTATCGTGGACCAATGTTTAGACATGAGCGCCCACAAAAAGGCAGATACCGTCAATTTCATCAAATAGGGGTTGAGGTTTTTGGTGCGAATGGACCAAAGATAGATGCAGAGCTTATGTCTATGACTAACTCTCTTTGGCATAAATTAGGTTTGAAAGATGTGACCTTAAATATTAACACTTTGGGTTCTTCTGAATCTAGGCTTAAGTACAAAGAAATACTTAGAGATTACTTCTTAGACTGTAAAGACAGCCTTGATGCAGATAGCATAAGAAGGTTAGAAAAGAACCCTTTAAGGATTCTTGATAGTAAAAATATTGAGATGCAGTCAATTATTGAGAATGCTCCAAAGCTGATGGATAATTTGGACGACGAATCAAGAAAACATTACAACGATTTTATAAATTACTTAGAATGCCTAAATATACCTTTTCAAGTTGACACCAAGCTAGTAAGAGGGCTGGACTATTACAACCGAACTGTTTTTGAATGGACAACAAATGAGCTTGGATCTCAGGGGGCTATTTGCGCTGGAGGGAGATATGATAGTTTAGTTGAGCTTATGGGCGGAAAACCAACACCAGGTGTTGGCTTTGCTATAGGAATCGAAAGAATAGTTCTTCTATTGCAAAAACTAGATTTATTAATTCCTGAGCCTCTGTCAATTTATATAATGCCTTTGGCTGATGATGCGCAAATTAAATCAATGCAGATAGCTGATGATTTACATGCAGCATTTCCAGAGGCGATACTCTATAATGACATCTCCCACGGGAATATCAAAAACCAATTTAAAAGGGCAAACAAAGCTAATGCTGGATATGCTTTAATATTGGGCAATGATGAGATTTCTAATAACCAAGTAAGCATAAAGCCTTTGAAAGGGCAAGGCGAACAAATAACAGTAAGTATTGAAAAGATGATTAATTATTTTAAGGAAGGGGTATGAAAAACTTTATCGAGGTAGCCAAAACAGAAGATGAGCAAGTTGAACAAATAAAGAAATGGCTCAAAGATAATGGTATGCAAATTGTTGTAGGAATAGCTCTCGGGTTTGCTGCAATTTGGGGCTGGGGCGCTTACCAGAATTACCAAAAAGAGCTCTCGGTTCAGGCTAGAACTTACTACCTATCTGTTGCCTCAAGTCCTGAAAATATAGGCGCCTATGAGGAGTTACAAAGTAACTACTCTGGCACTGACTATGCTGATCAAGCGTCACTGATGATGGCTAAACACTCTGTAGATCAACAAAACTACCAGCAAGCTTTAGAATATTTGTTGCCACTATGGAGCTCAGAAACTTCATACGTAGAACATGTATCCCGTATCAGGTCAGCTATTATATATTTACATTTAAATGATTATGAAAAAGCTATTTCAGCACTAGAAACAAATAATGAAGGTACTTTTGAAGGAATATATAGCTCTACTAGGGGTGATATCTACTTCGGCAAGGGTGAACTTGTTCTTGCAAAAGAAAATTACCAAAAGGCGTTAAATGAAATTTCTGCCGACTCTGACCTTATTAACTTAATCAAGGTCAAATTAAACGACCTAAACTAAATGGTCTTTTGTTATGGGATTGCCTGTCATTTCTTTAGTTGGACGACCAAATGTTGGTAAATCCACCCTATTTAATCGCTTAAGTAGGTCTCGCCAAGCTCTAGTATCTGATTTTGAGGGGCTAACTCGTGATCGTCAATATGCTGAAGTGTTGCTCGATAATAATATAGCATGTACCATAATTGATACTGGCGGACTTACTAACGAAGAAAATTTAGTTGATAGTGGCATACATGGACAAGTTCTAAGTGCACTTGAAGAGTCAGATGTAATTTACTTCATATTAAGCGCAAGAGATGGGGTTACAGGTCTTGATTTAGATATTGCTTCAAAATTGCGGAGACTTAAAAAAAATATAATACTAGTTTGTAATAAAGCTGAGGGTTTGAAGCTTCAGCATGCTAATGAGTTTTACGAGCTAGGATTAGGCAATCCTATTCTTATTTCAGCAGAGCATGGACAAGGAATAGATTCCTTGATTGAGAATACTTTGCCTGTCCTCCCAGAGCCAACTGCCGTTGATGAGCAAGTTATGGAAGGTATATCTGTTGCAGTACTTGGTAGGCCAAATGTTGGAAAATCAACCCTGATAAATAGAATACTGGGGGAAGAACGAGTACTAGCTATAGACTTGCCTGGAACTACCCGTGATAGTATCTATATACCCTTTGAAAGAGAGGGCCAAAAATATACATTAATAGATACCGCTGGGATTAGGAGAAAGCGTAGCACTCATCACAAGATTGAAAAATTTTCAATCATTAAAGCAATTGATTCATTAGAAAAATCCCACGTAGCAATACTAGTATTGGATGCAAGAGAGGGTGTGACTGATCAAGACGCAACCCTGCTAGGAATGATATCAGATAGAGGTAGAGCCCTACTCATCGTTATTAATAAGTGGGATGGTCTAGATGATTACCAAAAACAAGAAGTCAAAAGGAAGCTTGATATTAAGCTATCTTTTGTAAATTATTCTAGCGTACATTATATATCTGCCCTGCATGGATCAGGGGTAGGAAAATTGTTCGAACCAATAAATAAATCTTTCAAAAGTGCTGGCGGCAAATATTCAACATCAGTTCTAAACAAGATACTAGCTAAGGCCAATCAGGCGCATCAACCGCCACCTGTAAAAGGCAGAAGATTAAAAATTAAATATGTTAATCAGACTGATGTGTTTCCTCCAACATTTGCACTACACGGCAATCATCTTGAAAGTGTTCCTAGCTCATATGATAGATATTTAAAAAATCTATTCATTAAAGAGTTAAAGTTGTCAAATACAACAATCAATCTTGAGTATAAGAGTAGTGACAACCCGTTTAAAGATAAAAAGAACACACTTTCAACACGCCAACTTCAAAAAAAGAAGCGCCTAATGAAATTTGTTAAGAAAAAGAAATAACTATTCTTTGAAAAAAATCTAGTAACTATTCAAACAAGATTCAAGAAAGTATAAGGTTGTGTGCCTCTTTTGCTGCACTTATAAAGCTCTCAAACAAAGGATGTCCGTCTCTTGGAGATGAGGTAAATTCTGGATGAAATTGGCAAGCTACAAACCATGGGTGATCTTTTATTTCTACCATCTCAACTAACGAACCATCTATAGATTTACCTGAAACTGTCAATCCAGCCTCTTCTAATTTTTCAATCAACTGATTGTTTACCTCGTAGCGATGACGATGACGCTCAGTAATTATATTTTTCTTATAAATATTTCTTGCGACTGAACCCTCTAGTAATGCACATTCTTGACCGCCTAGCCTCATTGTCCCACCAAGGTCAGATTCATTGTTTCTGGTATGTATACTGCCATCTTCATCCTGCCACTCGGTAATCAAACCAACGACTGGATAAGAGCTATTAGCATTAAATTCTGTACTATTTGCTTGATCCATATTGGCAACATTACGGGCATACTCAATAACTGCAACTTGAAGTCCTAAACAAATACCAAGATATGGCACACCGTTTTCGCGTGCAAACTTAACTGTAGCAATTTTTCCTTCAACTCCCCTATTTCCAAATCCGCCTGGAACAAGTATTGCGCTCATATCATTTAAGCATCCGGTTCCATTTTTTTCTATTTCTTCAGAGTCAAAGTAATGAATATTCACTTTTGTTTCTGTATGCACACTAGCATGTATAAGGGCTTCAGATAATGACTTATAAGACTCTGTAAGGTCCATATATTTACCTACCATAGCAATATCTACGGCATGTTTTGGACTGCCCAACTTGTCAATCACTTTGTCCCAATCACTTAAATCAGTACCTTTTTTACATTTTAGAGATAGCTTTTCTACAACAACATCATCTAGCCCTTGTTCATGTAGACTCCTTGGTACCTTATAAATCGTATCAACATCCAACGAGGTAAAAACTGAACTCTCCTCTACATTAGTAAATAGAGCTATCTTTTTCCTTTCTGAATCTGGAAGTGGCATTTCTGATCTACATATTAATATATCAGGCTGTATACCTATACTCCTTAGCTCTTTTACCGAGTGCTGTGTGGGCTTGGTCTTTAACTCTCCTGCAACATTGATATATGGTAACAAAGTTAAATGGATGAACAAAGTATTGTCATGTCCAATCTCTAAACTAAGCTGTCTTATTGACTCCATGAACGGTAAAGATTCAATATCACCTACAGTTCCCCCTATTTCCACTAAAGCTACATCTGAGCCCTCTGCACCCTCCTTAGTTAGGCGCTTAATTTCATCAGTTATATGCGGAATAATCTGTACCGTAGCACCAAGATAATCGCCACGACGCTCACGCTCAATAACATTTTCATACACTCTACCAGCAGTAAAGTTATTTTTCTTGGTTAGCTGAATACGAACGAACCTTTCATAGTGACCTAAGTCTAGGTCTGTTTCTGCGCCATCTGAAGTTACAAATACTTCACCATGTTGAAAAGGACTCATCGTCCCTGGATCAACATTTATATAAGGATCAAGCTTAAGCATGGTCACATTTAGACCGCGAGATTCAAGAATAGATGCTAATGATGCGCTGGCAATTCCTTTCCCTAAAGATGAAACAACACCGCCTGTGATGAATATGTATTTTGTTGCCATGAAAAGTAACAAAGTTGAAATGCTTATGATACCTTAATCGTGTAGAATATGTGCCACTTGAAAATAATTATTTATTGATGCAATACAAGCAATTTATTCTTCGCCTTTTCTTCTATCTAAAGGCGCATATTGGCAAGCTACTCTTTACTTCTGTAATGATGATATTTGCCACTATATTAGAGAGCTCTATACCAGAAATTACTGGCCGAATTGTTGATGAACTTTTTGCCACAACGCGTGACTCGCAAACTGCTATTTATTACTCGTTAGCGATATTTGGAGTTATTGCTCTTAGCTCTATATTTACCATAACATCAGTTGCCTCTAGCTCTTGGGTATCAAATAAAGTTATTATGGACCTAAGGGTTGATATGTTTGCAAAATTAATCAAGCTACCAAAGTCTTATTTTGACAATAACCCTAGCGGCAAAACACTTTCAAAGCTTACCTTTGATGTAGAGCAAATTGCAGCAGCAGCATCAACTATATGGCTTGACTTCATTAAATGCTTTTTTAGTGTGGTTATCCTGGTTGGCTATCTCTTTTATAAGAACTGGCAACTAAGCTTAACCCTTTTGGTGCTATTGCCTTTAGTATATCTAGTAGTAAAAGTTTCTTCTAGTCGTATGCGAAAAGCCTCCAGAAATGTTCAAAATTCAATGGGTAAAATGACCCACCTTTTAGATGAAAATATATCGGGCAGCTCTCTGGTAAAAATTTATCAGGCACAAAATCAAGAAACTACTAAATTTAGTCAATTAATTAAAAATATTCGTCATCAAAGGTTCAAGGTTGACATGACCGCCTCTTTAAATACTGGTTTTGTTAATACCCTGATTGGACTTTCACTTGGAAGTGTTGTTTATTTCTCGTCTACTCAACTAATAATGAGCGCTGGTGAGTTTTTGTCGTTTTTCACCGCCATGGGTATGCTGATAAAGCCTGCAAAAACCCTTGTAAACATTAACAAACCGTTACAACTAGCAATAGCTGCAGGTGAGAGCGTTTTTGGTTTAATAGATGAAGAGGAGGAGCCCAACCTTGGAAATATATTGCTGAAAGAATCTAAAGGAAATATAAAATATAATGATGTTACATTTGGATATGAAGCGAATTCAATTGCTGTTTCTAATATCAACCTTGACATTAAATCTGGAGAAACTGTTGCCCTAGTAGGCGCTACAGGGAGTGGTAAAACTACATTAATTCAGCTACTTACACGTTTTTATGCACCCTCTCAAGGGGTCATTGAAATTGATGATATAAATATAAATGAGTTAGAGTTAAATTCATTAAGGTCTCAAATATCTTTCGTTGACCAAAATGTGAGACTATTCAATGACACAGTAAGGGGCAATATAGCACTTGGCCAAATTGAAACTATGAGTGATAGTAAAGTAATAAAGGCAGCCAAAGCATCTAATTCCTATAGCTTTATTGAGGAGCTTACAGATAAGTTAGATACTGATATAGGGCAGAATGGTGCCAAACTTTCTGGAGGGCAAAGACAAAGGCTTGCTATAGCTAGAGCTATCGCTAAAGATAGTCCAATTCTTATCCTTGATGAGGCCACCTCTTCACTTGATTCTGATACAGAAAAACAAGTTCAAAAGGCTTTAGATAATATGCAAAAAGATAGAACAACTATAGTCATTGCACATAGACTAAGCACAGTTCAAAATGCTGACAGAATAATTGTACTTGAGTCTGGAAAAATAGTTGAGCAAGGTAAACACCTTGAACTTATAGAGCTTAAAGGTGTATACGCTAACCTATACAACCAACAGTTTGATGTTTGATAATTTTACACTTGTTCAATTGCTTTACTAGTTAAGCTATTTATTAAGTTTTGTAATATGGAATTTATAAAACTTTAGAATAAGTTTTTCGTGTAATTATGTATCATATTTGCTTGTTATTGAGCTAACTGTTTGGAGGTATATTAATGACAAATAAAATAACGCCTTTCGAC
>JASLYC010000073.1 GCA_030739975.1 Gammaproteobacteria bacterium | reverse complement strand
GCTCGCTGAGCGCTATCAAAAAGCAGGAAAAACACTCCACTTAGTGCATCTAAGTTCTGAATGTAGGTTGCTACTTAAAACGGCAAAGGATCTAGTAGAAGTTAATGTCCTTGAAGACCCTCAATACCATGTAGCAATCGATAAAGCAAAAGCGAGAATTGAAGGCGCTATTTAAGTTAGTTGGCTTTCTAAAGATTAAATTTAATCATTAAACAGAGCGTTACTGATACTAGCAATCAATCGGTTTGGACTTGAATTTCATTGATTAGCTAAAGTGAAATTAAATATAATAATATTTTTATTGATAAAATTTTTCAGCAAAAACAATATGAAAATAATTATATTTGCCGCCACACTGTTAACTTCAAGCCTAGTTATTGGACATGGGCCCTATAACAATAATGGTTTTTTTAATCATCGCTATTACAACAACATGTTTCATGACTTTGATCGTCAATTCAAAAGACTTGAAAGAAAAATCCAGCATTTAAAAAGATCAAAAAGTAGCTTTAGATCAAAAAACAAAAGGTATTTCGATAGTGAATCAAATGAATACGTTATTCAGGTAACTATAAATAATATAGCTAAAGAGAACCTGAGCATTTCAATTAATGAAAATCTTATAAATATCAGGGGTGAAAGCAAGATTGAACAACAAAATGACAATAACTCGACAGTATTTAGTAGTCACTTTTCGCAATCATTCTCTTTGCCGTCTGATGCTGACAATGACAATATATGGGCAGAATTTAAAGACAACGTATTGACAATAAGGATTCCAAGGCAAGCAAAGCCAGAACCTACAGAAAGAACAATAGAGATACGCTAGGACTTAAATTGGCTCTCTTTTAGGTGCTTTATCTTGTTTCGTACATCTGCAGCTTGCTCGAACTTTAGTTCTTCGGCGAAGCTATACATTTGTTTCTCTAGTTCTTTGATTTGTTTTGCCAATTGAACTGGGGATAGTTGCTTAATTATAATATCTTTAAGATCCTCTTTGTCAATCTCTGCGGTGCTAAGATCGGTATCCAAAATATCAATAATTGGTTTGGACACCCCTTTCGGAGTTATGTTGTTTTTCTCGTTATATGATTGCTGTATCTTTCTTCTTCTTGTGGTCTCATTGATAGCCCTTTGCATAGAGCCTGTGACCCTGTCTGCATACAGTATGGCCATGCCGTTAACATTTCTAGCTGCCCTACCCATGGTCTGTATTAGTGACCTTTCTGAACGCAAAAAGCCCTCCTTATCCGCATCCAGAATAGCTACCAGTGAGACCTCAGGAATATCTAAACCTTCACGCAATAGGTTTATCCCAACAAGTACATCAAATATCCCTAAACGCAAATCCCTAATAATTTCTACCCTCTCAACAGTGTCGACATCTGAATGCAAATACCTAACCTTAACATTGTGGTCATTTAGGTAATCACTTAGCTGCTCCGACATTCTTTTGGTTAGGGTCGTTACCAGTACCCTTTCACCAGCCACTACCCTTTTGTGTATCTCGCTCAATAGGTCATCAACCTGTGACTCCACAGGTCTTATATCTATATGAGGGTCTAGCAATCCTGTTGGCCTTACAACCTGCTCAGCAATTACATTTGAAACCTCAAACTCGTAGTTTGCAGGGGTTGCGGAAACCAAAACACATTGCTTAGCCCTTTGCTCAAACTCATTAAACATCAGTGGCCTATTATCAAGAGCAGATGGCAACCTGAATCCGTAATCTACTAGTGTTGTTTTGCGGGCCCTATCGCCCTTATACATGCCACCTATTTGGCTAACAGTTACATGAGACTCATCCAAAACAACTAGTGCATTGTCGGGCAAATAATCCATCAATGTTGGTGGTGGCTCTCCGGTTTTTCTGCCTGAAAGGTAGCGCGAATAGTTTTCAATCCCAGTACAATAGCCTAGCTCGCGCATCATCTCTATATCCATCTGCACCCTTTGGGTTAGTCTTTGCTCTTCAACCAGTTTGTTTAATGAAAGTAACTCCTTTCTACGAACCTTGAGTTCAGACTTGATATCTTCCAATACATTAAGAATCTTTGACTTTGGTGTCACGTAGTGGGTCTGAGGATAAATAGTTATACGCTGTAATGACTTTATCTTTTCTCCAGTCAATGGATCAAACCAGTAAAGCCTCTCTACCTCATTATCAAACATTTCTACTCTAACAGCCTGCTCCTCAGAGTCTGCCGGAAAGATATCAATAACCTCTCCCTTGACTCTAAAATGCCCACGCATAAGGCTAACATCGTTCCTTGTATACTGCATCTGTGAGAGTCTAGACAAGATCTCGCGCTGATCTGTTAACTCTCCAACACTAAGATGTAGCAACATCTGCATATAACTATCAGGGTCTCCCAAGCCATAAATTGCGGAAACACTAGCAATAATAATTACATCCTCTCTCTCCAATAGAGCCTTAGTGGCAGATAGCCTCATCTGTTCAATCTGCTCATTTATGCTAGAATCTTTTTCTATATATGTGTCAGATGCAGGGACATAAGCCTCTGGCTGATAATAGTCATAATAAGAAACAAAATATTCCACTGCATTGTGAGGGAAAAATTCTTTCATCTCACTATAAAGTTGTGCCGCCAGGGTTTTGTTTGGAGCCATTATAAGGCTAGCCCTATTGGTTTCATTTATGAGATTTGCCAAGGTAAAGGTTTTACCTGAACCGGTCACACCAATCAGAGTCTGGAATTTATTACCAGCATTAATTCCATCTACCAGAGTCTTTATCGCTTTGGGTTGGTCTCCGGTTGGAGAAAATTGCGACTCAAGTTGAAATTTTCTAACCACAATTAGCGCTAATTCATTAAAATATAACCCTCAATTTTAAACTATTTATTATAAGGAAACATTTATGTCTAACCCTCTTTCAAGTAGAGTACAAAAAGTTAAGCCATCGGCGACCCTACAAATAACTGCAAAAGCTAATGAACTCAAATCTCAAGGGGTACAGATTGTGCCTATGGGATCAGGTGAGCCTGACTTCGACACTCCTATTAACATTAAAGAGGCGGCAGCTAAAGCCATTCAAGATGGTAAAACCAGATATACCCCAGTTGACGGTACTGTTGAATTAAAGCAGGCCATTATTAGTAAATTTGAGCGCGAAAACAATCTTCAGTTTAGCGCTAATGAGGTTATGGTATCTTCGGGTGGAAAGCATGTCTTTTATAACCTATGTCAAGCCATACTTGATAGCGGAGATGAGGTAATAATACCTGCCCCATACTGGGTTAGCTATCCAGATATGGTTATTTTGGCTGAAGGCTCTCCTGTTATCATTCCTACTGACTTAGACCAGAACTTTAAGATAACTCCTGAGCAGCTCGAAAATAGTATTAACCCTAGAACCAAACTTCTTGTCCTAAATAGCCCCTCAAATCCAACTGGTGCTGTTTACTCTAAGAGTGAACTTTTAGGTCTTGCTAAGGTTCTAAACAAGCACAAACATGTGCATATAATTACAGACGACATTTATGAGCATATCTGCCTAGGTGATGAAGAGTTTGTTAATATTCTAATGGCTGACAATAGTCTCAAAGACCGCACTATCATTCTTAACGGGGTATCCAAGGCCTACGCTATGACTGGTTGGAGGATAGGTTATGCTGCTGGACCTGAAGACATAATCAAGGCAATGAAGAAGATTCAAAGCCAGTCAACGTCTAACCCATGCTCAATAGCTCAATCCGCTGCTGTAGAGGCACTGAATGGAGACCAAAGCTTTATAAAAACTATGCTAACTGAGTTCAATAAGAGGCACGAATATATAGTTTCTGAGCTTAACAAGATTGATGGGGTTGAGTGTCCATCTTCACACGGTTCATTCTATTCATTCCCTAAAGTCCAAGGGTTGATTGACAGGCTTGGTCTTAAAGACGATTTAGAGTTAACTGCATTTTGTATGGAAGAGCTCAATATTGCGCTTGTACCTGGTTCAGCTTTTGGAGCTCCGGGATATGTCAGGTTGTCATTCGCCACCAGTATGGAAAATATAGAGCAGGCCGTAAAAAGACTTAGCGAAGCATAATTATCTTTAGATATTTAATAGCTCACTCCACTCTGTGGTGTACCTGTTTGACTTAAATTCTGCCCTTGGTAACCATCTATCGTTACCAAGCTCACTTGCGTACTTGACTGAATCATTAAAACGACTATTGATTGATTGCAATAACTCTGATTTAGTTTGACTGTTAGCCTTTGATTGGTGCGACTTGTCAGTCGAATATAAATCTTGCTGTCTGTAATCTTTGACCAAACTACCAAACACGACACCTCCCTTATAGAAGTTATGTTTTGGTTTGTATATAGCGTCTACAATTTTAGCAACCATTGGAATCAATAACGACTCATCATCAGTTGCAATACTGATCCCTACATTCCTGTATAGATGTATAAAAGGGGTATTCTTTTTGTGCGGATTTGTGTACACAAAAACGCTAACAGATGTTGTCGCTAAACTGTTAGATTTAAGCTTTTTTATCGCAACCCTAGTAAGTGAAGTGAGCGCCTGTTTGAGTTCTGCTAGTGCTGATAAATCTGAACCGAACGAGCGCGATGAAACGATCTGTTTTCTTGTAGGGGGTATGCTTTCAATGCCTATACATGAATGCCCTTTGAGTTCTTGGTAAATCCTCTTACCGTTTACCCCCAATAAAGACTCAATAACACTAATATCACTTTTGTATAAGTCATATCCACTATGTATGTTTATATTTTTTAGCTTCTTTGCGCTTTGCCTACCTATACCCCATATATCAACAATGTCTAGTGAACTTAGTAGACTTATATATCTATCATTGCTTATTGAATCTATATCAAAAACGCCATCAAAGGTTGAGTATTTTTTGGCTATACGGTTGGCAAGTTTTGCCAGAACTTTAGTGCCACCTATACCGACACACACAGGTATACCAGTCCAATCCTTGATTTGTTTTTTTAGCTTATACATATGGCTAACTAAATCAATATTCATGCCAGAAAACTCTAAAAAGCTTTCATCTATAGAGTATATCTCTTGGCTAGGAGAATATTTACTGATAATATTCATTACCCTTGAAGACATATCACCATACAAAGGATAGTTAGATGATTTAACTACTACGGAATGCCTTTTTATAATTTCTTTTACTTTAAAGTAAGGAACTCCCATCTTTATCCCTAAAATCTTAGCCTCATTAGAGCGAGCAATAACGCAACCATCATTGTTAGACAAAACAACTATAGCCTTGCGCTCTAGTTTTGGTTCAAAAACCCTTTCACAGGAGACATAAAAGTTATTACAGTCCACCAATGCAAATCTGTATTTAGCCATATTGATTAATCACTGAAGTGACAACCCCCCATATTATTAGTTCGCTATCTTTATCAATATGTATATCTTTAAAGTTAGGGTTTTCTGCTCTAAGAGTGATTTTACCTCCGTACTTGTGTAGCCTTTTAACTGTAAATTCGCCATCAATAACCGCGATAACTATCTTGCCACTTTTAGCTGTGATTGACCTGTCTACTATCAATATATTGCCCGGATAAATTCCAGCATCAATCATTGACTCACCTTGCGCTTTTACAAAGAATGTCGCGTCCTTATTCTGTATAAGGTGAACGTTAAGATCTAATGTGTCCTCTAGATGGTCATCTGCAGGAGAGGGAAAGCCTGCCTGCACTCTCGAAGTAAAAATAGGCACATATACCTTTTCTGGATTTTCTTTGGGTAGCAATACCTTGGTGTTTGATTTTAGTTTAGTTTTGTAAATGTCAAGTGAATGTTTGATAGGCTCCAGCAGACTAGCTGGAACCCTTATAACTTTAGTAGACTCTTTAAATTTGCCTGAATTTTTCTTTCTTCCAGCGCCCAACCTTGTACCGCCATGGGTTTGTTTATTCATATCCTCTTGAAATTTGTTACAATATTCAAGTAGGCATTATATTACAATAACAGCGATTGTTTTTTAATAATATAAAAAAAAGATTATGTATTGCTGATTTTTTACTTGAGATTGAAGATATTGGTTAATCCCAGTGATGTACAGGACTCCAATATTTAAAGCAATCATAGCTTCCTGAGTCAACCACATCATTAAGGTCGTTACATCTGTTGAAAGCCTCTAGCCTAGTAAAATTTATGTTTAGTTTAGATACATGTGGCACCAATGAAACGAATACTATCCAGCTCAAAACTACAATTAATGCCCATTTAATCATTATTGGATACTCCATATATAAGTTTAATTAGTAATGAATTATAAAATAAAAAACTAATAATTGTAAATATCCTAAATAAAGTGCTAGAAAATTATATAAACTTTTGTGGTTTATTTACTGGGATTGCTTTGTTTTAGCAAATCTAAATATTAAACCAACAAGAAAAGCTAAAAAGAATGCTAAAAGGTATTCTATCATTGGTATTCTAAATATCTCACTGATGTATTGCCAGCCCCTAGAAGAGTAGACTAAAAATATACTTGCAATAAAAATTAAAGCTATAAACCAACGGAAATTTTTTGACAGCCCTATACCGTGCATCTGAGTAACAATAAACATCATCAGGAAACCAAACATGAACATTGGCCAAATCTCCTGGCCTGCAATTATAGCAACTAAGACCCCATGAAAAACTACCAAAACCTCCAACAACAAAGTCCAAAACCTGTTTGTATGTACACGAGTGAAAATAAATCCTGCCTGGATCATTAATAAGAATGTGTAAAAGAACCCCAATAAATGGCCAAAAGTCGTCTCCATTGGGTGAAACCAGTATGTATAGACGACGGCCCAAGAAAAATAATATCCATGATAACGAATTAAAAATGGACGTATTCCAACGAACATTCTTTTACCTTGACCAAAGAATAGGCCCCTCCTAGGAGACTCTATAACCAAAACAATTATCAACAATAGTGCTACCGATGCTTGAGAAGAGAATACCGAAACATTCTGCGCTAAGCCGTCATACCAAAAAGCAGTTTGGAGATAATGTAGTCCAGCAAAAAGAGTGGTGCCCCCTAGAGCAATCCAATTTACTGGGTGCATTTTTGACCTATCTTCTAGTCTGGTACGGTTTTTTTGCGCCCAGGCGATAATCCCCCAAATAAAAAATTGGTGAAAAAGGTAGCCTCCCCAAGCGCTAGCCTGAGTTGCAATGCTTGGGTCTGATCTTTTCCAGTAATACCAAGATGCCCCCTGGTCTGGTAAAAGCACAACATTCTGCAGTTGATTTTCTAAAAGCAAAATGCTTGCACAAACTAGTGCTGCAATAATTATAGAAACTGACCAAGCCTTATACATTAATAAACCTATAAATTAATCAACAAAACAAACTAGCCACACTGCTCCTTACCCCAGAACTCATCTTCAATTGATCCCATGGAAAATATAGTGCTAAAAATATCGCTAAAAGAGAAGTCTTCTATATCGCCAACCGCAAAAATATATTTGCCTTCGTTGTTTTTATTGAAAATCTTAATATAGTATGTGCCTGCTTTGAACACCCGGTTAGATTTAAAGTTCTCCCCAATCTCTGGCCCTACCCAATACCATTGATCTCCATACTTTTCAAACCAAGGCCACCACTCAAAGACTTCTCCATCAGCAAAAATTATTTGGTGGAATTTACTATCAAGAACTTCAAAAGAAAACCTATCTTTTTGGTCGCACCCCTCTATCTTTGCAGCTAAAACTGATACATAAAAGTTAAAATCCCTTTCTGAAGTAATTTTGTAGTAGTGAGGGGCACCATCTAAAGTTGAAAATATTGCTTTAGATATCTCAGGTTCCACAATCTCATAAGGAGCATCTATAGGATAGTCTGAGCTTTCGTTTAGGACTGGCTTATGAGCCAACAATGATGAAGACAAAAATAAAATAAATGTTGGTATAAGTATTTTGTTCATACAATAATTACTAGATACTAGAAAAAGTAGTTACAAAACCACCAAAAAACATAAACAAAAGCATTAATATTATTATCGCAGGTATTGATGCAATAGCCCACTTAACCATGAAGATTACCATCGACCAAAAAGGCATATTTATGTCTGTTATTTTTACCCTTGAAGATTTTTCTGCTAGATCTTTTTGATTTGTCTCGATTTCCATTTTTTCTTTCAGTGCGTTGTTAGATTGAGGATAAATTCTAGCACAAAACAATGACTTAGTAATCGTTATAATAATAGCATCATTATTAACTAAATTATTATGTCTGGATTGATTGGATACATTGGAGCTTTGGCAGATGATATGTCAGCAATTGCTACTAAGGTGGTTGCCTCGTCTATGGATGATATTGCTAGCCAAACTGCCAAATCATTACCCAAAACCGCTGGACTATTAATTGACGATGCCGCAACTATACCTCAATATATTGACAATACAGCTGCTAAGAGAGAGTTACCAGTTATATATAAGATAGCTAAAAAATCAATAATAAACAAAGCAATAATGGTTCCAATAGCAATGATAATAACTTACTTTGCACCATGGATTATGACACCCATATTGTTGCTTGGTGGTTCATATTTAGCTTTCGAAGGTAGCGAGTCTCTTGGCCATAAATTAGGCCTTATAAAGGAACATAAATCTCAAACAACTCACTCAATTCCGAACACCGAAGATTTAAATGCCGCTGAAGATGCTACAGTGTCTTCTGCAGTTAAAACTGATGCTGTATTGTCTATTGAAATTATTGCACTGACTATAGCTTCTGTAGCTAATGAACCAATATCTATCCAGCTAGGTGTATTAATTTTGATAAGCCTAATTGCTACCCTAGCTGTGTATGGTGTTGTTGGTCTTATTATCAAGATGGATGATATGGGTTTACACCTTAAAAACTCATATCAAGAAAACAAATTTGCCAGGATTATAAGTAATATTTTAATTAGAGGTATGCCTATAGTTTTAAAGTCTCTAGGCAATATAGGAATGGTAGCTATGCTTATGGTTGGTGGAGGAATTCTAATCCACAATATAGCCTTTATACATTGGCTTAATGATTTTGGTAGTTCTTTGCCGTTTATTTTTCCTCAGTTAATTGAATTTTTTGTCTCCCCAGTTTTCGTTTCATTAATTACCGGGATTTTGATATTGTCAATTCAAAGATTAGCCTACAGGTTAAGAAATATAAACTAGTAATTGCGCTTAATTTTTGATCCTTTATAGAGAATATTAGCAAAGTTTTCTTCTGATTTGACTCTTTGAGATAAAGTAACTGGGTCCATATCAAATCTCGGCCTATCAAACATAATGCCATCAGTATAATGCCTTTTCTTGCCCCTAATATGAGTCCAATTATTTTCACCAATAGTCTGCTCGATATTTGTTGGCATAAATGACTGTAAAGCAAATCCCACCCTCCTATGCTCACTTTTGTTTGGTTTTGATCCATGAATTATGGTGCCAGAATGAATTGACATCTCTCCAGGTCTAAGAACTAAGTCTACCGACAATGATTCATCTACATCGATAATTTCTTGCCCACGTGTAAGAATATTGTTGCTTGCAAAGGTGTCAACGTGCTTACTTATTTGTTGCTTATGGCTACCAGAAATCATGGACATACATCCAGTCTCAACATTGCTATGAGTTAGGGCAATCCATGGTGTTGCAAAGGAATTATCACTCATACCCATATAGGTGGCATCCTGGTGCCATGAAACATATTGACTAGATGATGGCTCCTTAATAAACATTACCGACCCCCATAGAGCTATATCTGGACCAATTAGATCCTCTATAGCGTCAACAATAATCTTGTTATGGGCCAAACTATCAAGAAAACTAAATGATAGATGTAAATTATTGCGTCTCTGTGAATGGATTTCTTTGGGGTAATCCTGTTCAGCTTGTTTTATCATGTCTGCTATCAATAGGGCCTCTGACTCCTCTATAACTCTGATTGGAGATATAAAGCCTTCGTCTTGATATTGTTTAATTTGCTTATTAGTTAATAGTTTTGGCATTAGTTCGTAACAATATTGTTATAACAAAAGATAATACTAAAAAAATTATAATTAAATTTAAAGCAATAAAATCATAGTTACTGAATTATTGATTTATAGCCAGTCTGTGTGGTAGCTATCGCCCCTAGGTTTGTCTATACGTTCATAAGTATGTGCACCAAAATAATCTCTCTGCGCTTGCAATAAGTTTGCTGACAAGGATGAGTTCCTGTAACCATCAAAGTAACACAAAGATGATGTCATTGCCGGTACAGGGACGCCATACTTTATTGCCAAAGAGCAGGTTCTGCGCCAGCCTTCTTGGCAGCTATCTATCTTGTCACTAAAGAACGGGTCTAGTAACAGGTTTTTGATATCCTTGTTGTTGTCGTAGGCATCTTTAATCTTATTTAAAAATACCGAACGTATAATACAGCCTCCACGCCAGATAAGCGCAATACCGCCATAATTAAGGTTCCATCGATACTCTTTAGCGGCCTCAGAAAGAAGGGTATACCCCTGAGCATATGAAACTATTTTTGCCCCATAAAGTGCGTCATGTATATCTTTAAGGATATCTTCCTTGTTGCCATCAAAAAGCTTCTCTGGTCCACTAAATATTTTTGACGCTTCTACCCTTTCATCTTTGAGAGAAGATAAGTAACGAGAGAAAACCGACTCTCCAATCAATGTAAGAGGGGCTCCAAGATTGAGTGCTGCAATTCCAGTCCATTTACCGGTACCCTTTTGTCCAGCAACATCCAATATTTTGTCTAACAGAGGCTCGCCATCGACATCTTTGAAGGCCAAAATGTTAGCTGTAATTTCAATCAGATAGCTACTTAGCTCGCCTTTATTCCATTTCTTGAATGTTTCGTGCATCTCTTTATTGGACATACCCAGAACGTCTCTCATTATTTGATAAGATTCACATATTAGCTGCATATCTCCATACTCAATACCGTTATGTACCATCTTGACAAAGTGACCTGAGCCGTCCTCACCTATCCATTCACAGCAAGGTTGCCCGTCCACCTTGGCAGAAATTAATTTAAAAATATCTTTTACCGATTCCCATGCAGATATAGAACCTCCAGGCATAATGGCTGGACCCTTTAATGCGCCCTCTTCACCTCCGGATACTCCAGCACCAATGAAGTAATATCCTTTTGACTCTAACTCATTAGTTCTTCTTATTGTGTCATGGTAGTGAGAGTTGCCGCCATCAATAATAATGTCACCTTGTTCCAGATACGGCAACAATTTGTCTATAAAGTTGTCAACGACTATTCCTGCCTTAACCATCATCATTATCTTTCTGGGCCTTTCAATAGCACTAACAAAGTCAGCAATATCGGCACAACCTATAAAGTTTCTGCCTTTAGCAATAACATTAACGAAATTATCTACAGACTCTGGACCACGATTGTGGACCGCTAAAGTGAGTCCGTGGTTTTCCATGTTTAGCGCTAAATTTTGCCCCATCACCCCTAATCCGATTAGGCCAATGTCGGCCTTTGTTTTACTCATTGTTGCCCCCATAAGGATATAAATATATAAAGTTAGTTAGTTTTACTGAATTCAAGTTCGGTTATTTATTAGTATTTGCGCTGCACCCAAGAGACCCATATATCTAGCCTCTGAAAAATATACAGGTATGTTCTCCATATAGCCGCTAAGCCTACCCTTGTCATTAAAGCTTTTCAAAAAGTCACTATTGACGAATAGCTCGAAAAAGTTTCTTATAACTCCTCCGGTAATATATACCCCACCAAGTGCCCCAATATTTAGAGCTGCGCGACCTGCAACAGAGCCAAATATTTGACAAAAGAGTTGCAAAGTTTCGTAGCATAGTTGGTCTGGTTCAGATTCATTTGCTGCATTGGTTATTTGTGCTGGAGTAGTAAATTTAACCTTTTCTTGGTTAATCGTTGCAAGTGCGCGATAAAGATTTACAATGCCGGGGCCAGACAAAATACGTTCCACTGAGACATGCCCAAATTGTTTTTGTAGTATCTTCATGACTTCAAACTGAAGCTCTGAGTTGGGGGCAAAGTCAACATGTCCACCCTCTCCCATAACCGGAACCCATTCATTCTTTGCAGGAATTAATCCACAAACCCCTAGCCCAGTACCTGAACCAATTGCTAGTCTGGCTCTGT
>JASLYC010000072.1 GCA_030739975.1 Gammaproteobacteria bacterium | reverse complement strand
TCATCAAATAGCTGAGTTTTTAGTCCAAGGAATCTTCCCACCCCATAATTTTCGTGAACTATTGGGTCTTTGATTTTTATTTCAACTAGACTTTTAATTGCTTCATCAAAATCTCTATGCTTAGCCCTTCTTCTTCTGTGTTGTTGAACGACATCCTGCCCAAACAGACTATCCTCTGTAATGATTGCAATTTTTTCACTATAAAGCCCTTCCTCTAGGTATGAGCTGGTAATACATAGCTCTTCATTGGTAGTAATAAAATCTTGCCAGTTTTCTACACTTGAAGGGTTAATTCCATTTGTATTTAACAGATCAGTAAGAATGCTTTGCCTGCCTTTTGACTCGCAAACAATTAAGACCTTTCCAGTGTAGTTTTTGAAAAATTTTAGTAATTTTGAAAGTGGATTTTTTGCTTGTGCAGCAATTAGCATTGGTGGCAGTAGCCTGCTATCAAAATTAATACCATCTTTGCCAGAGCTGAGTTTTGATGTGCTAATAATTAATTGCTGTCTTTTTTTTATCTCACCAAATAGGTTGTCTTTGTTTGTATATACATTATTAACAGGTAGTGGGGGCCTATCTAAGTTGCCTTTTGCAATGTTGTACCTTTCTTTGATGTCTTCATATAGCCTATTAATTTTCGAACTAAATCCACTATTAGATACAATTATTGAGTCATCAGGAAGGTAGTCAAATAATGTATTAGTATTTTTAAAGAATAAAGGTAAATAGAATTCTATTCCGCCTGGGAATCGATATTGGCTGACTTCATTAAATATAAATCCATCGCTATCATTGAATATATCAATATAATTTTCTTTAAACGTCTCAATGCTACTTTTTTCTATAGAAAATTCTCTAGCTGGAAGTAAATGTATATTCTTTATAAGGTTAATCGATAGTTGCGTTGTTGGATCAAAAGTTCTAATTGATTCAATCTCTTGATCAAATAAGTCAACCCTATAAGGCAATCTAGAGCCCATCGGATAAAGGTCTATCAAAGACCCTTTAACACTATATTCGCCGTGCTCCATTACTGAGTTCACTCTGTTATAGCCAATTTTATGTAAGTTCTTTGTGAACGATTCTAGGTTTAAATCATCCCCGCAATTTAATTCAAAGCTATAGCTATTAACGTACTCCAATGGGCACAATCTTTGTGATAAAGATTCCAAGGTTGTAATAACAATTCCTCTCTTTAAGTCTTGTAGCTTATATAAGGTTGATAGTCTGTTTGAGGTGATATCAGGGTGAGGCGAAAAGTGGTCAAAGGCCAACACCTCCCAATTATCAAACCTCAGTATTGTTAAGTCTTGATTAAAAAAATTAAGAGAATTGTATATTTTGTTGTAATCTTTAATGTCATCAGCTATAACTAGTATTACCTGTTGTTTTGTTTTAGCTAATTCAATTAGTGCTAATGATTGAGCGCTACCATACAAAGAGCACCAGTGAAATGCTCTTCTTGACTTGAAATTTGACTCATGTTCTTTAGTGAATAAGTATCGCACTAGGGATTTTTATATATCTATAGACGTTCGATTAGAGAGCACATCAAGGCCTTCTTCTTTTAGCATCTCTACAAGCTGGATTAACGGCAGACCAATTAATGTATTTGGGTCATTGCCCTCAAGTCGCTCAAATAAGCTAACTCCTAAGGCTTCCGATTTAAAGCTACCAGCACAGTTGTATGGTTTTTCTTTGACCAAATAGTTTTCAATTTGTTGGCTAGTCAATTCTTTAAAAACAACCTTATATGTTTCGACTATTGTATTAATATTGTTGCTATTTGTGTTTAAAAGAGTCAAACTAGTAAAAAAACTTACAGTTTTGCCTGAGCTCTTTTGTAACTGTTTTATGGCATTATTATGAGTGTGTGGCTTAGATAAGATCTCGTCATTTGGGTTGCTTCCAGTTTCTAGAGTTGCTACCTGGTCAGAGGCAATTATTAAACCACTCTCTCTTTTGGCTACCTCATAAGCCTTTTCTTGGCTAAGTCTATAAACCAATTGGTAAGGAGTCTCACCAGCCAACCTTGTCTCATCAATTTCAGGACTATTGGTAGTGAAATCAACACCTAACTTTGACAATATCTCCTTTCTGAAAGGTGAAGAGGATGCGAGAATTAGCTTCATCATAATAACATTTTGTTTGTAAAATGTAACTTATTTTACTAGACAGTAAACCAAGTGCGTTTATCAATTATCGTAGCAATGGATGACAATTGCCTAATAGGCAAAGAGAACAACCTGCCATGGCATCTACCAGCTGATTTAAAGTATTTTAAGAAAATAACTACCGGTAAAACGGTATTAATGGGGCGCAAAACCTATTCATCAATTGGAAAGCCTTTGCCTAACCGTAGAAACATTGTAGTTAGTAGAAATACTACTTTTGTTGCTGAAGGTTGCGAGGTTGTAGATAGTATCAGTAAAGCTTTAGAGTTAACAAAAAATGATTCCGAGGTATTGGTTATGGGGGGCTCGTCATTCTACGAACAAATGTTGCCTATGGCAGATACTCTTTATATTACAGAGATAGAAGGGGAGTTCGATGGTGACTCATATTTCCCAAAATATAATCGAGGCGACTTTATAGAGGTTAGCCGTGAATCACACTTGAACGACGAAAAAAACCCTTATAGTTATCACTTTACAGTGCTACAAAGAGTTGCTAACTAACCGTAGTTGCCTGTTTTGTTTGCTTGGCTATATTTGCTAGTACAAGTTTAATTTCTTTTGGCATAACCTTAACAAAATGCATAACTTCTTTATTCCAGTCATCTAGAATTTTCTTAGCAATATTTGAGCCAGTATAGTCAAGGTGATGTGAAACAAATTTATGAAGCTCTTTTTCTGCTTCGATATCCATTGGATCTAAATCGACCATGCTTAAGTTGCACATCGATTGCAAAGTATTATTGGGGTTATATACATAAGCAACACCGCCACTCATGCCTGCAGCAAAGTTACGACCAACTTCCCCAAGAATGATCACTCTTCCACCTGTCATATATTCACAACCATGATCTCCGACACCCTCAACTACGCTTGTTGCGCCAGAGTTGCGTACACAGAACCTTTCAGAAACGCTACCAGACAAATATAGCTCTCCAGAAGTAGCACCATAACCACAAACATTGCCAGCTATTATTTCATTTTGTGCTTCAAAGGTAGAGTTCTTTGGTGGATAAATTATAACCTTTCCTCCAGAAAGACCTTTTGCTACATAGTCGTTAGCATCTCCCTCAACTTCAAGTGTAACTCCTTTGGCTAAAAAAGCGCCAAACGATTGACCTGCTGAACCTGCAAAATTAACATGTAACGAGTCGTCAGCAAGTTCATTGTTGCCACGAATTTTTACAATATGTGAGGAAAGCATAGCCCCAACAGTACGATCTGTATTTTTTATTGGTAAATTAATTGCCACTGGTTTATTGTCAATCAGTGCAGATTTATATTTTTCGATTATCAAATTGTCTATTTGTAATTCTAATTGATGGTCCTGCAGAATGCTTTGGTATACCAACGTATCCTTGTTGGGTTTTTGTGCAGGAGTTAATAGTGCCTCTAAATTTATAGAAGACTTCTTCCAATGATTAATAGCCTTGTCCATTTCAAGTAAATCGACTCTACCAATCATTTCGTTTACAGTTTTAAAACCTAGTTCTGCCATTATTAACCTTAACTCTTCGGCCACCATAAACAGGTAGTTGATGACATTTTCAGGCTTACCGGTGAATTTTTTGCGTAGCTCTTTATCTTGAGTGGCGATACCTACTGGACATGTATTTAAATGACACTTACGCATCATAATGCATCCAAGAGCAATCAATGGGGCAGTTGAAAAGCCAAACTCTTCAGCACCAAGAAGGATAGCAATTGCCACATCTCTACCAGTTTTTAATTGACCATCAGTCTGAATAACAACTCTTGACCTTAGATCGTTCATTACCAATGTTTGGTGAGTTTCAGCAACACCTAACTCCCAAGGAAGCCCAGCATGTTTAATTGATGTCAGTGGTGATGCGCCAGTACCTCCATCATGACCAGCGATAACTATGTGGTCAGATTTCGCTTTTGTAACTCCAGCAGCAACAGTTCCAACACCAACTTCAGATACCAATTTAACACTTATTCGAGCATCTGGATTTGATCTCTTTAAGTCAAATATAAGCTGCGCTAAATCCTCTATTGAATAAATATCGTGGTGTGGTGGCGGACTAATTAAGCCAACCCCCGGGGTTGAATGCCTAACTCTAGCTATTTCCTCATCTACCTTGGATCCAGGTAATTCTCCACCTTCACCTGGCTTGGCGCCTTGTGAAACCTTGATTTGGATTTCATCTGCCTCGTTAAGGTATTCAATGGTGACACCAAACCTTCCAGATGCGACTTGTTTAATAGCACTCCTACGAGAGTCCCCATTGCTTTCTGGTTTCCAGCGCTTGGAGTCCTCACCACCTTCTCCAGTATTTGACTTCCCGCCCAATCTGTTCATTGCTATAGCCAGTGATTCATGTGATTCGGCAGATATCGAACCAAAACTCATTGCCCCTGTAGCAAAACGTTTAACAATTTCCTTTGCTTCTTCAACCTTTTCAATGTTAATTGACTTTCCTTTCTTGAATGTCATTAAGCCACGTAGGGTACAGTTACGTGTTCCTTCATCATTAGATCTCTTAGAGAAAGCCCAGTAAGCTTCTTTGTCATTATTTCTTGCAGCCAACTGCAAATTAGAAATAGTTTGAGGCTCCCACATGTGTTTTTCACCGCCACTTCTCCAATGGTATTGACCAAAATTTTCAAGCTCATTGTTTTTGAATGCAGACCTATGGCGATCTTCACTTTCAGATTGCAACAACTCAAAACCAACACCATTAATGCGGCTAGAAGTCTCAAAGAAGCACTGGTCCATAACTTCAGGCGCAAGACCAACAGCCTCAAATATTTGTGCACCCTTGTACGACTCAAGTGTTGCAATTCCCATTTTAGCCATAATTTTAAGCATGCCTTTGGCGACGCCTTTTCGATAAGATTTGACAATTTCATTATCATTCTTATCTCCAAGCAAGCCCTCATCTCTTGCTTGCCAAAGAGCTTCAAATGCTAGGTATGGGTTAATTGCATCTGCCCCATAACCAGTAAGCAAGCAGAAGTGATGAACTTCACGAGCTTCGCCTGTTTCTACAATTATTCCAACTTGGGTTCTTTCGTGTTGAACAACTAAATGCCTATGAAGTGCTGAGGAAGCCAATAGAGCACTTATGGCAACGTTGTCTTTATCAACATTTCTGTCAGAAAGAATAATTAAACTATGACCTTCTTTAATAGCCTCTGACCCTTTTAAGCAAATATCCTTCAGCAATTCAGAGATTTTTTTATTGTCATTTATGTTGTAAGTTATGTCAATTGTTTTAGAGGTCCAACCACGATAATTGCAGTCTTTTAGCGCTGCAGCCTCTTCATTTGTTAATATTGGATGTTCTACAACAAGCCTGTGTGAATTTTCGGGTTTATTTTTTAAGAGGTTGCCTTCAGGCCCTATAGAGCATCGTAGAGACATTACAACTTCTTCTCGTATTGAGTCCATTGCTGGGTTAGTTACTTGGGCAAACAGCTGCTTAAAATAATCATAAATAATACGTGATTGGTTAGACAGGCAGGCAAGTGCAGAGTCATTTCCCATAGAGCCTACCGGGTCTCTTAGTTCTTTAACGATTGGTAATAACATAAACTGAAGGGTTTCTGTGTTATATCCGAAAGCTTTCAAACGATGGACCAAGGTTTTGGGGTTGAAGCCATGAGGTTTTTTCTCACAGTTTAGTTCTGACAAGTGTATTTGTTGATCAGAAAGCCAGTCTTGGTAAGGGTTCTTTGATGCAAAACCTTCCTTTATGGAATTATCATCTATAAGTTCGCCTTTATCAAAGTCGACCAGAAACATTTTTCCAGGCCTTAGCCTTCCTTTTGTTTTTACATTATCAGTATCAACATCAACCACACCTACTTCACTCGCCATGATGACACGATCGTCATGAGTAATATAATATCTAGAGGGTCGAAGGCCATTCCTATCAAGTACAGCGCCTATATAATTACCGTCAGTAAATGCAATAGATGCTGGCCCATCCCATGGCTCCATTACATTTGAAAAGTATTCGTAAAATGCCTTCTTTTCAGTGCTCATGTTGTCATCGTTCTGCCAAGCTTCTGGAATCATCATCATGATAGATTCTTGCAAAGAACGACCATTCATCATTAAGAATTCAAGTACATTATCAAAGCTACCAGAATCTGAACCGTCAAATTCTATAACTGGCAGTGTCTTCATAAGTTCATCTTTAAATAGGTCGCTTTCAAGCAAACCTTCGCGAGCACGCATCCAATTGTAATTTCCTTGACGGGTATTTATTTCTCCGTTATGAGACATATATCTGCAAGGCTGAGCTCTATCCCAAGAAGGGAAAGTGTTTGTAGAAAAGCGTGAATGAACCATTGCTAGATATGTAGAGAATTTTGGATTATCTAGGTCACAATAAAAGTCACTTACTTGAGAGCCCATCAACATACCTTTATATATAATAATTTTTGAAGATAAACTACATACATAAAAAAGCAGCGCTTGAGACAGAGCACTATCTGTCCTTATAGAATTAGATGATATTTTTCTGATTTTGTACAGTGCGCGTTCAAATGCGTCATTATCAAGTTCGTCATTCTTTTTAATTACAAGCTGTTTTATCACAGGCTGAGATTCCCTTGCTGTTTTGCCTATGTCAGCCTTTTCAGCATCTATTGGAACATCTCTCCAGCCTATAAATTCTTGCCCCTCTTGTTCAACGACGTCTTTAACTAGAGCCATACAATGGTATCTTTGTTCTTTATCTTGAGGCAAGAAGACGTTACCTATTCCATAGCCACCAGATTGAACTTCTACATTAAACAGTGAATATACTTCATCAATAAAAAATTGTTGCGGTATGTTAGTCAGTATTCCTGCACCGTCTCCTGTATTTGACTCACAACCGCAACCACCTCGATGATCCATACGTAGTAGCATTTCCAAAGCGTCAGTAGTAATTTTGTGTGAAGAGTTAGCCTTCATATTAGCAATAAAGCCAATACCGCAATTCTCTTTCTCATTTTTTGGGTTATAAAGGCCTTGAGCCTTTGGAAGGTGTAATAGTTGATTTTTCATTAATGGGGATATAGTTACTGGGAATATCAAACAAACCGTTAATTTTAGCATAAATGGCACTATTATGTGGCCAAAATACCTACTGTTAGTAGGATTAAGCAATATATCTTAGGGTAGAATAGACAGCCTGTTAACGTACTATTCAGGATAAATGCTACTTGTAATATCTCCATCTAAGACACAAGATTTTTCTCCACCAAGTTCACTACAATTTTCTCATATTCGACAAATTTCTGAGGCTGAGCAACTTGTTGAGTTGCTAAGGGCAAAATCAGAGAGTCAAATTGCAAGCTTGATGTCTATTAGTGAGAAACTTGCTAAGTTAAATTATGATAGGTTCCAGTCATTTTCTACCCCACTAAGTCTTGAAAATGCTAAGCAGGCAATATTAGCCTTTAAAGGGGACGTATATAACGGCATTGATGCCTCATCTTTGACACAGAGAGATTTAGATTTTGCTCAAAAAAGTCTACGTATGATTTCTGGATTATACGGAGTTATAAGGCCGTTAGATTTGATTGCTCCATATCGTCTAGAGATGAGCACAAAAATCATTAATGGTGAGGGCAATAATTTATATAAATTCTGGGGTGATAAAATATCACAAACCCTAAACGAGGATGAAAGCAATACAATTATAAACCTTGCTTCTAATGAATATTTCAAGGCTATCGACAAAAAAACACTCAAAGCTAAAGTTATTAATATTATTTTTAAAGAAAAGAAGAACGGCAGCTACAAGGTCATTGGAATTTACGCAAAACGAGCTAGAGGTTTAATGACTAGGTATGCTATAGATAACAGGCTGGTGGAGCCTGAAGAATTACAATACTTTGATGTAGAAGGATATAGATATAACCCAGATTCTTCTGACGATATAAACTGGATCTATACTCGCGATACTATTTATAGATTGTAGTTTATATTTTATATATCGATAATGTTTATAACAATGAGCTGACCCCTGCAACCCCCTGAGAACCAATTTTAATGGCCCTGTTCAAGTCTTTTGCGTTCATACCACCCAACAAATATACTGGCGTGGTAATTTCATCTACAACCTTTTTTGCATAACCCCACCCGAGAGGTGTAGCCTCCGGATGTGTTTTTGTAGCCTTTATTGGAGATAAGACAACAAAATCTATATCCAACTTTTTCGCTAGAAATACTTCGGTTAAATTGTGGGTAGAGGCTGCTATAATTTTTTCATTATTAGGAAGCCTATTAAAAGATAGTAACTCTTTTGTAGTTAAGTGCCAACCATCCGCATATTCCTCTTTGAATGTCTTATTAACAGTGTTAAGAAGCAGTTTTGCTTTATTGCGGTTACATTTAGTGTAAAGATTTTTTATAAATATGTCATCTATTTTGTTTTTTGCACGTAACTGTATAAGTTTAACACCTTGCTCTATTTTTTCATCAAATTTTTTCATCCATTGTTCTGAGTAATGTTCACTTTCAGGTGTAATCCAGTAGATTGATGGAAGCGACAAAGAAACAAGCAAATCTTTTACGCTTGGAAGTAATTTGTAATTTGTCAGCTCATTAATTTTTGTCCAGCCTAAAGTTTGCCCTTCAATACCATTTGGATTGCCTTTATAGTTCTCTATAAAAAAGTATTGCAGGTCTATACACCTATCAGGATATTGATGAATAGCTGATCTAACAAAATTAGTATTACTTACCATAATCCCAAGCTCTTCATTTAGCTCTCTTTTAATAGCATCTTCAGGAGACTCGCCTATATTAATTTTCCCGCCAGGCAACTCCCAATATCCACTCATGAATTTACCTGGTCTACGTTTAGTAATGAGAAATTTTCCATCTTTAGCTTTAAGTATTCCAACAACAGCTTTGATTGTTTCCATTAAATTCTCTAGTGGTAAAATTAAACTATTTTAGCATCTGTAATTGTTATGAATATTATCCAAAAGATAGAATTAATAAAACCATATTCGAAGCTTTTACAATCAAGCAAAATGGGTCTCGAGAGAGAAGGGTTAAGAGTGTCTGAAAAAGGCGGTATTAGTCAAACTCCACACCCAAGTGTTTTTGGTAGCCCACTAACAAACCCCTATATAACAACAGATTTCTCTGAATCCTTGATAGAGATTATAACTCCTCCAGTAAATTCCTGCGAGAAGGCACTCTCATTTTTAGCAAATACTCAAGGATATTTGTATCACAATTTGCCACCAGGTCAAACCTTTTGGCACAGCTCAATGCCCTGTGTTATTAGGGGTGAAACCTATATTCCCATAGCTAAATACGGAAAATCTAACCTTGCCAAAATGAAAACAACCTATAGGAGAGGTTTGGCGAATCGTTATGGGCGTGGAATGCAAACTATAGCAGGAATACATTTTAACTACTCATTTTCACAAGACTTTTGGCAAAAGTATCACTCGATATTATCTTCAGAATCTAGTATAAGAGAATTTATTGATGATGGCTATATGTGGATATCTCGCAATATAATTCGTTATGGGTGGATAATACCTTACCTATTTGGCTCTTCTCCTGCAGTTTGTAAGTCTTTTCTTAAAGGTTATCATGATCACTCTCTCAAAGAGTTTAATCAAAGTACACTGTTTGAACCGAATGCCACATCACTCAGGATGGGAGACATTGGTTATCAAAATTTATGTGAGGATGTAGCCGGAGTTAAGGCAAATTATAATAGTTTAGAGCATTATATACATAGCCTGAAAGCAGGAATGCAAACTACGAGTCGTGAGTATGAAAAAATTGGCATTAAAACTAACGGCATATATCAACAACTTAATACTAATATATTGCAAATTGAGAATGAATACTATGCCTCCGTTCGCCCCAAACCTTCTCCCCAGATTGACAAAAAACCTTTAGATGCGTTAAGAGATGATGGTATTGAGTATATAGAGCTGAGATCTTTAGATATAAACCCGCTATTGCCTTTAGGAATTGACCGTCAGCAGGTTAATTTTTTAGAATCTTTTTTATTATTTTGTTTACTTAATGATTCTTCATTAATTACCACATCAGAACAAAATGAAATAGACAATAACGACAATCTAGTTGCACACAAGGGTAGAGAGCATGGTCTACCTCTAATTGATAATGGTGAACAAAAAAGCCTCCAGGATTGGGGCCAAGATTTATTAAATAAAATATACCTTTGTGCAAAATTATTTGGCGATGCTCATAGCAAAGATGTAGAGGAAATAGCCAAAAGAATAAAAAACCCTAGCCTTACACCATCGGCATTATTCTTAAAAAATATGCGTGATAATAATTTAGGCTTCTTTGATTATATAGATACTCTTTCGAAACAAAATAAGTCTAAATTTCTACTTGATAAGATAGACAAGAGTCATTTTATTTTGTTAGATAAACAGGCCGAAATTTCGTTAAAACAACTTGAAGAAATTGAAAGCTCAGATGAAATTAGCTTCGATGAGTTTTTGAAAAACTACTTTAAGAAATAAAAAATAAGCACAGTCTATGTGTACTCTGAACTAGCATTTTCTAATATTCTCCATAGATAATCAGCGAAGGAGAAACGCACTAGAATTGTTATAGAGTCGCTTCTGGAACGAAAGATGATAGCAGGAGCTTTTGCTAAATTAGTTGAAAGAGCGCTATGTTTTTTAAGGTTAAGGTAATCATATGGAGATAATTTTGCCATAACATCTAAATAATTATTTCCAGATATTGTTAAGTTTGTATAGCTACCTGAATTATCTATTACATAAGCGAACATGTTTGAAAAAGCTTTATTTGCCTTATCTATAAATTCAATTTTGTCATTAGATTCTAGTACTAACAAAAACTCATCTGGGCTAACCCATATAAAGGTTCTGTTATCGTTTACGGTTATTTTCATAGGTTCAGGCATAATCAAGCCTAATGAATTCAATGCACTTAGAAATCTTTCGTCGTCTTGTAGACCTCTAATCAGTACATAAGATAGTTTTTTTGTTTCTTTTATCTGCCAATTATCACTAACAAAATTTGTACTATATTTCTCAAGAGCAGATTCGTAAACTGGTTCAGTGCTTGTTGCTAAATTATTCATTTAATCCAACCCTTTTATTTATTGCCATTCATTTTCAGACCTTTAGGGTCAAAAAATACATAAGACCCTATAGTTGCATTTACTTTATCTCCTTTTGCAGTAGACACAACAATCTTGTCACCTTTTCTGTTCAGTCCGTCTCTAACAAGTCCCATTGCAATAGAGCGTTTCAGGGTTGGGCTATAATAGCTTGAAGTTATATGGCCTAACATTTTATTGTCTTCGGTGCTATTCAGCATTTGTGCTCCCTCAGCAAGCACTAATTTTTTATCTTCAGTTAGTATGCCTACTAGTTGCTTTCTGTCAGTCCTTGAAGTGTCTGAGCGATATAAAGATCTATTGCCTAAAAATGAAAAAGATTTATTTTTTGAAACTGCCCAGCCCAGGTCTGCATCATAAGGCGTTACTGACCCGTCTGTGTCTTGCCCAGCAATAATGTAGCCTTTTTCTGCTCTCAAAACATGCATAGACTCTGTTCCGTACTGAACTATTCCCCATTTATTTCCACTTGCGATAACTTTATCCCAAATATATCTGCCATAGTTGGACTGCACATTAATTTCATAGGCAAGTTCACCACTAAAGCTTATACGCATTACTCGAGCCTTAACTCCGCATACTGTTCCATCCCTCCAGTGCATAAAAGGGAAATCTTCCTGTGAGAAGTCAATATCGCTACATATTGATTCCATCAGTTTTCTACTATTTGGACCGACCACTGCTGTTGTAGAGAAGTGGTCTGTAACTGAACTTAAAAATACCTTAAGCTCTGGCCATTCAGTTTGTAGCCATAGTTCTAGCCACTGATAGACTCTAGCCGCACCACCAGTTGTTGTTGTCATAACAAAATGATCTTCTTTAATGCATGCAGTAACACCGTCATCCATAATCATTCCATTTTCGTCAAGCATAAGGCCATATCTGCATACCCCAACAGGAAGTTTAGTCCAATTATTGCTATATACTCTGTTTAGAAATTCTCTCGCATCAGGTCCGTGTATTTCTATCTTTCCTAGTGTTGATGCATCAATAACGCCTAATGAGTTTCGAGTTTGGGCGCACTCTATTAGAACCGCCTTGTCCATGTTTTCGCCGTTTTGTGGGAAGTACCAAGGCCTCATCCATTGCCCTACAGTTTCAAATACAGCTTTATTGTTGACGTGAGAAGGTTGCATAGGGGTAAACCTTTGAGGGTCAAATAAATCGTTAACATGTTGTCCAGCTAGTGCACCAAATGCTACAGGAGTATAAGCAGGCCTAAATGTTGTAGTCCCAACCTCGTTCATTTTTAATTTTTGACTTTGGGCTGCGATGGCTACTCCAAGCACATTAGATGTCTTTCCTTGGTCAGTTCCAAAGCCAAGAGCTGTGTAGCGTTTTATATGTTCAATGCACTTATAGTTTTCTCGGATTGCAAGCTCTATATCATTTGTAGTCACATCATTTTGCATGTCAATAAACTGCTTTTTACCAAACCCAGGGACATTAAAAAATTGCACTGTATTTAAATAATTCTCACTAGCCAGCAACTTTGTTGTTGAGCCGCTAATTATATTATTTGCTTGTTCAGATGCGTTATCAGAAGCATCTTGTGCATAAATATATCCAGTGAGTGCACCAGCTCCGCTACGGCAAGGCTTGTCTAGTATTGGAGCAAAAGCCACTAGATTATCATCCCAAACTGGGTTAGAACCGGTATGGCAATCTAGATGAACGATAGGATTAAAACCTCCTGAAATTAGAACGGCATCCGCGACTATAGTTTGACGGTTATCGGTCAAATTACTGCTTGAATCTAGCTCTGAAATTGTAACTGATTTAACTGAATCTTTTCCATTTGCATTAATAATAGCACTATTAGAATAAAGTTTGACCTTGCTTGATAAAGCAACTCGAGAGCTTTTATTTCTAACATCAATCAGACAAATATTATCTGCATATTTTGCAAAATAATTAGCTGTGGTATAGCCAGAATCGTTGTTTGTAAAAATAACTACGTTTTCCCCACACAACACAGAAAACTTATTTAACAAAGATAGTCCAGCGCTTGAAAGCATGATTCCAGGTAGGTCATTATTGTCAAAAGCAATTGGTCTTTCACTTGCCCCTGTTGTTAAAAGAACATGCTTGGCTTTAATCTTGTGCAATCTTTGCCTACTTATTTTTTTATTCCTGACTGAAGGAGTGAGGTGATCTTGACGCAATTCGTTGGCAACCACGTTGTTTTCATCATGAAAAGCAAAAGCAGTAGTTCTAGATAGAATTGTTACATTTGAATGCGCTTCTAATTGTGAAATAATATTTTTTATATGCAAAATTTGGTTTGTTTCACCAACCAGATCATCTGGATATTCATATGAAGTTCCGCCAAGTTGTGGTCTCTCATCAACAAGCAAGATCTTTTTATTAGTTTTAGCAAGCTCTAGGGATGCAGTTAGGCCTGCTATTCCAGCTCCAACAATTAGAACATCGCAATTATGGTGCGTGTGATCGTAGTGCTCTGAATCTAAATCAACAGGAGATTTAGATATACCTGCAAAGCTTCTTAATAGCCTCTCATAGAACATCCATAATTTTTTTGGCTGCATGAAAGTTTTATAATAAAAACCTGCCGGCATAAATTTATGAAAAACTTTAAACAAGGGCTTAATCTTTCCTATTAGATCAGGATTAAGGGTCGGTGCTGAGGCATTTAAACCTTGATATAACTCGACCTGAGTTGCCTTTGCATTTGGCGTATATATTCCTTTTTTCTCTAAGCTTACTAGTGCATTTGGTTCGTCAGCATATGGCGCCATTACCCCTCTGGGTCTGGCATATTTATAACTCTTACTAAAAACCTTTAGACCGTTGGCGCTCAATGCTGAAGCTAAGGAGTCACCATCGAAACCACTATATTTTTTATTTTCAAAAACAAAATCAATAGGTCTGGCAGTATTAATAACTGCACTATTAATAGAGGGACTAACTCTTCTCATTATTCAACCTGTTTTGAGTTTCACACATTTTATGGCTTGAGTATATTGTGTTATCTATTGTGCTCCTTTCAACGACAAAAAACTTTCTGCATCCTGAGCTATGTTGCCATTGCTCAATATGCTTCCCTTTAGGGTTTTTTCGCATAAAAAGATAATCACCCCAATCCTCATCGCTAACTTCTTCTGGGATACTTGGGCGAGCAATTAAAGCCTCTCCTGCATAACTATAGTCCTCCTCTTCAAGGTAGCTCATACAGTATGGACAAAATATTTTCAGCATAATAATATTCCAATAAGGTCTAGTGCGCTACACCTGCAGCACCATGTTCGTCAATTAGATGGCCACTATAAAATCTTTCTATTGCAAATGGTTTGGCAAGTGTGTGTGGGCTGTCTTTTGCCAGTGTTTCAGCAAAAACATGGCCTGAGCCAGGGGTAGCCTTAAAGCCCCCAGTACCCCAGCCACAATTAAAGTAAAGCCCCTTAACTTTTGTTTTACTTATAATAGGGCAAGCATCAGGAGTGGTGTCAACAATTCCACCCCATTGCCTGTTCATCCTAGCTCTGCTGAATGCTGGAAATAGTTCAAGTATTGCCGCTGCAGTGTGTTCAATAACGTGAGGGCTTCCTCTTTGCGAATAAGAATTATAGCTATCTATACCAGCCCCTATAACTAAATCACCTTTGTCAGACTGACTTATGTAGCCGTGCACAGCATTTGACATAACTACGGTATCGAGTACAGCTTTCATTGGCTCGGAAACAAATGCTTGAAGAGGATGACTTTCAATCGGAAGTCTGACTTTTGCCATTGATGCTAATACCGATGAGTGTCCAGCAGCAACACACCCAACTTGACTTGCTCGAACGTACCCATTGCTTGTATTGAGGCCCATTATTGTTGAGTTTTCTATGTCCATCCCGGTAACCTCACATTGCTCGATTATATCAACACCAAGTGATGCTGCGGCTCTTGCAAAGCCCCATGCTACAGCATCATGTCTAGCAACTCCGCCGGTAGATTGATATGAAGCCCCCATAATAGGATAGCGCACATTTTTTGATATATTTATAAGAGGTATGCGTTTTTTAATTTCATCGGCAAGAACTACTTCGGCGGTTATGCCATTAATCACATTGGCATTTACTCTGCGCTCAATATCACGCATTTCTTGTAGTGTATGGCCAAGGTTATACACACCTCTGGGACTAAACATGACATTGTAGTTAAGGTCTTGAGAAAGTCCATTCCATAAGTCAAGGGAGTGTTGGTATAGCATTGCAGATTCGTCCCACAGATAGTTGGACCTAACAATAGTAGTATTTCTAGCGGTATTTCCACCACCGATATAACCTTTCTCAAGTACAGCGATTTTTTTTATGCCGTGTTCTTTTGCTAAATAATATGCAGTAGCAAGTCCATGACCTCCGCCACCTATAATAATGACGTCATATTTACTCTTCATCTGTGGAGAGCTCCACGCTTGAGGCCAGTCCTGATTGTTGTTTAGGCCTTGCTTAAATAATGAAAGTAATGAGTATTTCATAGCTCAATAATGATAAACCTTACTAGTAATGGGTCAAATTAATGACTTTATGAGTTCGACTTTGTTGGCTTTGTCTATGCATTTGTTAGCAGCATCAATGCATTCATCAACTGTAGCATTTTTTGTTATTATTAATTCTATCCAGTAGCCATGAATCATAGAAATTATTGATAATGCATTTTGTCTTGAACTGGCATCATCACAGAACTCTTTAAAATCAGACTCGATATCAGAATAAAGGGACTTGTAGTATTGATTAACTAGTTCATTAATATTGTTATTGCATACAGAGCTCGCCCATAGCTGAGTCCATGCACTTCTATTCGTGTTATTTACAAACTCTTTATCAAAATTAACTAACATAGTTTCTTTCAGTCTTTTTACTGGGTCGCTTGGGTATTTCTTTCTTACCTGTTTTCTTCTTTTTGCTAGTTCATTCATTAATTCTGAATAAGTAGCAAATACTAGACCCTCCATTGTGTCGAAGTGATGGTATATGATTCCAGTAGATGTTTTGGCTCGTTTGCTAATATTTTTTGCAGTAAGATTTTCGATACCGTTGGTCGATATTTCAGTTAAAGTAGCGTCAATTATTTTCTGATGAAGTGTTTGTTTCTTGTCCATGGTATCGTTGGATTTTCCTAGTACTGACTAAATAGTCAACAAGAAAATAATACATCATATTAACCGTATAGTCAACAAATGATAGAACAGAATACATAATATTCTATTTTCAGTCATTAGCGTACAGCAAAGAAAAAATTAATAAAGGTATTTAGTAATACGAGTCAGACCTTTTCAACTTCTACAGCTACAACTTTATATTCTGGGCATTTAGTTTCTTCATCTGTTACGCCACTTGTTACTTCATTGATTAATACCTCAGGGAAATGGAAAGTAGTACGAACGACACCTCTTTTAACGCGGTCAGTAACTTCCACATCAAGGGTAATTTCGCCACGCTCAGATTTTAGTTTTGCCCTGTCGCCTGTAGATAGCTTCTTGGCTTTAGCATCTTTAGGGTTTAACATAATTACATCTTTAGGCAATATTTCAACATTGGCAGTGCGTCTTGTCATAGTTGCACAGTTATAGTGCTGCAATTCACGACCTGTTGTGAGAATGAAAGGGTATTTGTTTTTGTGCTTGACTAGCTCCTCACTTTCTCTCCAGTCATAGTAATGGAATTTACCTTTGCCACGTTTGAATTCATCAATATGTAAAATTTTTGTGTCTTCTCCCTTCTTATTTACTGGCCACTGAAGGCCCATAGGGTTAGATGACAAAGCGTCCCAGGTTATGCCTTCAAAAAAAGGAACAACATTTGCTACTTCCTTAAGAACTTCTGCTGCATCATAGTCTGGTTGTTCATAACCAAGCTTACGCATCATCTCAATAATGATTTGCCCATCCGTTTTACAGCCTTCTAGTGGTTTTACTGCAGCGTTGACCTGTTGTACTCTTCTTTCGGCGTTAGTAAATGTGCCACTCTTCTCTAAAAAAGTAGTTCCTGGTAACACTACGTCAGCCATTTTTGCTGTTTCACTCATAAATATTTCTTGCACTACAAGTAAATCAAGAGCGTTCATACTTTTTATTACATGATGAGTGTTGGGGTCAGTTTGTACAACATCCTCAGCAAAAATCCAAAGAGCTTTAACAGATCCGTCGATAGCACCATCAAACATTTCGGGAATCTTTTTGCCAGCAGTAGTGGGTGTTGGAAGGTTAAATTTTGTTTGGTAATAGTCCTGTACATCCTGCTGATCCATCCACATATAACCTGGGCCATGGTGTGGCTGACAACCCATATCAGCAGCCCCTTGGACATTATTCTGACCACGCAAAGGGTTTACTCCAACACCAGGTCTGCCAATATTTCCAGTCAACATTGCCAAGTTTGAAATCAACATCACTGTTTGTGAGCCTTGCGAGTGCTCTGTAACCCCTAGACCATGAAATTCCATAGCATTCTTTGCGCTTGCATAAGCTATAGCTGCCTCTTTAACATAACCTTTGTCAAGACCAGAGATTAGTGCCATTTGGTCAACATCAAGTTTCTTGATTTGTTCTATAAACTCAAGTCCGCCTTCACAACGATCTTCAATAAATTTATAATCTACCAATCCAGCCTCTACAATAAAGTACTGCAACATATTAAGAACGGCAACGTTTGTGCCTGGCTTTAACTGCAAATGGTAGTCTGCTAGATGAGCAAGTTCGGTTTTGACTGGATCGATGACAATCAGTGTTGCCCCAGAAAGGGCTTGCTGTTTAATTCTTGCTCCAGTAACCGGATGTGCAGAAGTCGGGTTAGCACCAATAACAATCATCAAGTCAGCCAAAGGAATATCAGTGGCAGGGTTTGTGCCAGCACCAGTTCCAAAGCTTTGCTGCATACCCCACGCAGTAGGAGAGTGGCATACACGTGCACAGCAATCTATATTGTTAGTGCCAACCAATTGGCGGATCATTTTTTGGAATAAAAAGTTTTCTTCATTCGTGCATCGAGCGGAAGAAATACCAGCAATTGAATCAGGACCATTTTCAGCCTTGATTGATTGAAACTTGTCTTTAATAAAATCAAGTGCCTCGTCCCAAGAGCAAGGCATAAGCTCACCGTTTTTTCTGATAAGTGGCGATGTTAAGCGATCCTCATGGTTATAAAATTTAAATGCATAGCGCCCTTTAAGGCACGTGTGCCCTGAATTTATAGCATCTTGAGGTGCACGAATAGATAGTACCTCGTCATTTTTAACTGCCACCTCAAGATTGCAACCTACACCACAATATGAGCATATCGTTCTAATTTTCTTGTCAGCCTCAACAGACTTTGACTGAAAAACATCTGAAATAGCTGATGTTGGACAGGTCTGAGCGCAAGCCCCACATGAGACGCAAGAAGAGTCACCAAAAAGCATATCATTGTCAGTCGTGATTCTTGACTCGAAGCCTCTACCAGTCATTGTCAACGTGAACTGACCTTGAACCTCATCGCATGCACGAACACATCTAGAGCAGTTTATACACTTGGACAAATCCATCCTCATATAGGCATGCGACAAATCTTTTTCACGATCAAGATGGTTATCACCTTTTGCATAACGTATCTGTCTAACACCTACACTGGCAGCAACATCTTGTAGTTCACAATTACCATTAACTTCACAAGTCAAACATTCCGGTGGATGGTCACTAAGAACCAACTCAACAATATTTTTTCTTAGAGCTTTAATGCTATCAGAATTTGTATAGATTCTCATTCCTGGAGTAACAGGAGTATGACAAGAGGCTACAGTTCTTTTAGGTCCGTCTTCGTTGTATTGAACTTCTACAGAACATACACGACATGCTCCATAAGGCCTAAGATTGTCATCATCACATAGAGTTGGGATAATCTTATCACACAAGGCCTTGTTGCTAAATTCTAAGATAGAGTTTGAATCTTCATAAGGAAACTCAACATTATCAATAAATACGCTCTCCATACTATTTCCCCATCAGTGGTTTAAATTCTTCGGCACAGTGTTCTAGTAAGTTTTTAATTGGGAGAGGCAAGCCCCCGCCAAGGGCACAAAGTGAACCAGATTCCATTGTTTCTAACAAGTCGTGCATTAATTCTTTTGAAAACTTAGCGTTATTGTAAATAGCAGATTCTAGCATTTCTTTTCCTCTAATCGACCCCAATCTGCAAGGAAAACATTTACCACACGATTCATGAGCGGTAAATGCAAATAAGTGCTTTGCATACTCTATCGCAGAAAATGATTTAGGTATACAAACAAAGCTAGCATGGCCAAGCAGAAAGCCGCCATTATCAAAGCTTTCAAAATCGAGCGTCAGATTACGAAGAATTTCTACAGGAACTATTCCTCCGAGGGGGCCACCAACCTGCACAGCTTTAATGTCTTCGTTAAAGCCACCACCAATATCATCAATAATATAATCCATTGGAGCAGCCATGTTAACCTCGTAAAGACCCGGATTATTAAAATGACCATCTAAAGAAACTAGTTTAGTTCCTGTCGATTTGCCGTTGCCAATATTCTTAAAAGAATCATTGCCAAGTTTAAAAATTGTTGCAACTGCAGCTAAACTCTCTACATTGTTAACAACTGTAGGTTTTTTGTATAGACCTTCAACAGTTGGGAAAGGTGGGCGTACATCGACCTCAGCTCGTCTACCCTCAATAGAAGCAATAAGTGCAGTTTCTTCTCCACAAATATAAGCGCCCTGACCTTCAACAACATTCATATCAAAATCAAAGTTTGTACCAAGAATACTCTTACCGAGCAAACCAAGATCGCGCAACTTGTTCAATGCCTGATTAGTTATATTGATTGACTCAGGGTATTCTCCTCTTATATATAGAAATCCTTGATTAGAGCCAATAAGGTAGCCACAAATTACCATGCCAAACAATACTTTTAATGTTTGCTCTTCAAGCAGATATCTGTCAGAAAATGCACCAGGATCTCCCTCATCAGCATTACATACAACATATTTTTTGTTCGCCTCTTGTGCCTGACAAAATTCCCATTTCATACCTGTTGGAAATCCTGCACCTCCACGACCCCTTAATCCAGACTCTTTTAGGCTGTCTATTAAATTATGCTTGTCATCTGATAAACACTTTTTTAATAAATCTTTAAAGTCTTTATAAGTCGAAAATACCTCATTCTCTACTAAGAATGAGGTATCAGCATAAGACTTCATTGTATATTTAGGGCCTGTGTGGGTTCCTTTAATAATTTTATCTAGCTTATTAATGTCTTCGCCGGAATAGTTTTTACCTTCATAGTGGAAAGCACTATTTTCATAACACCTACCCAAGCAAACCATCTCTCCAACATTGTCAGTGCCAAACTTTTCATCTAATTTTTTCGAGACTAAATCTTGTGTGCCACGACAAAGGCAGGCACTACCTGTGCATACATATGCTTTTTTACTTTTAAAGCCATCACCTAAAAAGTCATAAAAACTTTTTGTGCTATGGATTGTTGACACACCAAGGTTGTAGTCGCGTGCAATTTTATTGTCAGATTCCTGATTTGGACTTGAAGCTATTTTTCCAAACAGGCTGTTTTTGTCATCTTTTTTTCCAGATAGAAGGCTAATATTCCTAGACATTTTATCTCCCTATGTAAGAGGCTTTATTCGCCACCCACCGTTATATATATTGTACTTGTGGTTTTTTATAAACCCAATCAAAGTAATATCGAATTTTTTTGCTAAATCAATTGCTAATGATGTTGGCGCTCCAATACCCACAACCATACCAATACCAGACATTAATATTTTTTGAATTATATCAAAACCTATCCTTCCTGAACACATTACGAACTGCTCAACAGGGTTTAATATATTATTAATTTTTGCGCTCCCAATCAACTTGTCTAGAGCATTGTGCCTACCAACATCCTCTGACAAGTGCAGCAAATCTCCATTAATTTCAAAGAGTCCCGAGGCATGAACACCACCTGTTTGTGCAAATTGCGCCTGTTCTGTATTAAGGAGTTCTGGTAATTTTGTAATTAAATTCATATCAACTATTGGTTCATCTCTAATAATATTAGGTTCAAAAGCTATTTCTATAGCATTTAAGGTTCCCTTTCCGCAAACTCCACAACTAGAATTAACCATAAAATGCCTTTGAAGGTTGTTAAGATTTACTTTGTTATCTTTACCCAGAGTAACAATCATTGAGTTGTCTACTTCGTACTTACCAGTGTTAGATCCAAAGGGCGATATATTGTCAATATCATTTATATTGGATATAACACCTTCAGAAAAAAGTAAGCCTGTAATCAATGAGTAGTCATCCCCAGGTGTTCTCATAGTAACCATAAGTGGCTCTTCAATCCATACACCATTCAAATAGTGTTTAACTACAATCTCCAGTGGCTCTTCAATAGCAATAGTATCACTCTTACACTCTAAGCTAGAGCCCTCTACTCTATGAATATCAAAGCCAACTGTTCCTATTAATGACATTATCAGAATAAACCTTCTACAAGACCCTCCTTGTTGAGTTTAATCTTATCAGCAGCAGGAGACCTAGGTAGTCCAGGCATAGTCATTATTGCACCACAAACAACCACTAAGAATTCAGCACCAGCAGAAAGCCTAACTTCACGAATAGACATAGAGTGTTCAGCAGGCGCCCCCAAAAGCAGAGGGTCAGTTGAGAAGCTGTATTGTGTTTTAGCAATACATACCGGTAAGTGTCCAAAACCATTATTTTGGTACCATGCAAAGGAGTCCCTTATTTTTTGATCAGCCTGTACTTCGTCTGCATGATATATAGTTTTCGCAATAGTTTCAACCTTTGTAAACAGAGGCAACTCATCGTCATAAAGTGTTTTAAATTGAGACGCCCCTGAGTCAGCTAATTTCGCTACTTTTTCAGCTAAATCAGTTGCACCATCTCCACCGTGTTCCCAGTGACTAGTAACGCTAACTTCAACGTTAAACTGTTCACAGTAATTTCTAATTGCTTCAAACTCAGCATCAGTATCTGACACAAACTTGTTAATACCAACTACAACAGGCACACCAAAATTTGAAAGATTTCTAATATGGCGCCCTAAGTTAACACAACCCTTAGTTAATGCATCAACATTCTCAGAGTTCAGGTCTTCTTTAGCTACTCCACCTTGGTGTTTAAGAGCTCTTATGGTTGCTACTAGAACTACAGCATCAGGGGCCAGTCCAGCTTTGCGACACTTTATATCAAAAAACTTTTCAGCGCCTAAATCTGCTCCGAAACCAGCCTCAGTTACAACATAGTCTGACATCTTTAGTGCTGTTTTAGTTGCTATAACTGAATTACAGCCATGAGCTATATTTGCAAACGGACCACCATGAATAAGCGCTGGATTTCCTTCTAAAGTTTGTACTAGATTTGGTCTAAATGCATCCTTTAGCAGTACTGTCATTGCATGGTGGGCATTAATATCTTTAGCTCTAATAGGCTTGATATCTCTGGTATAAGCGATAATGATGTTGCCAAGTCTCTCTTCTAGCTCATTAAGATCCTGTGATAAGCAAAAAATAGCCATTACTTCTGAAGCTACTGTAATATCATAGCCATCTTCACGAGGGTAACCATTAGTAGAGCCTCCTAATGAAGATGTTATTGATCTTAACGATCTATCATTCATATCAACGACCCTTTTGAACTGTACTTTTCTGCTATCAATATTTAAAGAGTTGCCCCAATAAATATGATTATCAATCATTGCATTTAACAAGCTGTGAGCTGATGTGATTGCATGGAAATCTCCAGTGAAATGTAAATTAATATCTTCCATTGGAATTACCTGTGCATAGCCACCTCCAGCTGCACCACCCTTCATACCAAAACATGGCCCAAGACTCGGCTCGCGGAGGCATACAGTTGTTTGCTTGCCAATTTTATTCATGCCATCAGTTAGGCCAACAGAGGTTGTAGTTTTCCCTTCTCCAGCAGGCGTTGGGGTAACAGCAGTAACCAAAATTAATTTTCCATCTTTATTTTTTTGGACATTATTGATAGCACTCCATGAGAGTTTCGCTTTGTCATGTCCAAAAGGCACAAGATCTTCCTTCTTAATATTTAACTTACTACCAATATCATTTATATGCTCACCAGTTGCCTCTCTAGCAATCTCAATGTCTGTTTTATATTTGCTCATACTCAATTCCTCAGCTATAGTATTAATAATAATAAAATTTATTCGATAGTGAATTCATTTCAAAATAGATAAGTATATTTAATTTCACTATAAGTTCTAGTATTATCATGTTAAAAGTAATAATAAGTTGCTAATAAAATTCAAAAAAAAATGAAATTAATTAAATAAACTCAATTAATATATCTAAATATTTGAGTCTTCAAAGCTATCTTTTCGGTCCTTAATATAATCTAACAAAGCATTATCGATATCTGGGTCAAGTGGTGGCAATTTATATTCACTAAGCATTTTTTTATATTTTTCGTTAGCAATAGTTGCTGTATCTCTAGAGCCATCTTCCACCCACTGTTCAAAACTTTTGTCGTCTAGTATATCTGACATGTAAAAGGCTGTCTTAAAGTTATTCTTCGTATGTTCACATCCCAAGAAGTGAGATTGAGGTCCGACCTCGCGAATAGCGTCCATTGCTTGTCCGTTCTCATTCATTTCTATACCCTCTACGTTTATACGCATCATTCCAGCTTGGTCAGAGTCAATTACAAATTTTTCATAGCTCATAGCAAGACCTCCCTCAAGCCATCCAGCAGTATGAAGATTAAAGTTTACACTTGCATTAATTGTTGCCTGCATGGTATTGGCAGCCTCATATCCAGCTTGCGCATCAGGCAGTTTTGCCCCATTAAAACCTCCTCCACTTCTAAATGGTACACCCAATCTTCGAGACAGTGCACCTGAAATATTCATCATATGTGCTGCCTCTGGAGTTCCAAATGTGGGCGCCCCAGATTTCATAGACATAGCAGTTACAAAGTTCCCATAGACAACAGGCGTACCTGGCCTTACAAGCTGTGCAAATGCCATACCCGCCATTCCTTCAGCTAAACTCTGTGCTGCAACACCTGCGGCAGTAACCGGTGCCATAGCTCCAGCGACGATAAATGGGGTAATTATTGTTGCCTGATTATTTCTTGCATAAACCTTTAAAGAGCCTAGCATAGTTGAGTCAAAAGACATTGGTGAGGATGCATTAATAAGACTAATTAATACACAATTACTATCTACAAAGTCATCACCGAAAACTATTTTAGCCATATTAACTGAATCTTGCGCCCTTTCAGTAGAAGTAACTGAACCCATAAAAGGTTTGTCAGAATATTTTATATGGCTATATATCATATCGAAATGGCGTTTATTTACTGGTAAATCACATGGTTCGCAAATTGTGCCTCCCGAATGGTGCAGATTGTCAGACATGTATGACAGTTTTACAAAATTTCGGAAATCTCTGATTGTTGCATATCGACGACCTTCATCCAAATTATGAATAAATGGCGAACCGTAAGCAGGAACTAGAACCATATTGTCGCCACCAATCATAACGCTTTTTTCTGGGTTTCTAGCATACTGCTTAAACTCTTTTGGTGCACTATTTTGTATAAGTTTACGGCACATCCCTCTAGGGAATCGAACACGCTCACCCTCTATATTAGCTCCAGCATTAGATAATATTTCTAGTGCCTCTTCATCTTCAGAAAACACAATACCAATCTCTTCAAGTATTGTGTCAGCGTTATTTTCAATAATTTCTAGATCTTTATCGCTTAATATACTGTAGTGTGGTATTTTACGTTTTATATACGCAGGCGGCTTTGGCAACAACTGATTGTCACCTTTATCAACTTTTCCTCTACGTCTTCTTCTTTCTCTTGCCATCATTATTTCTCCATATTCTAGCTATTACAGCTTTCTTCTACGTCTATTTTTATTAGCTTTCTGAGACTTTGTTGGAGACACAGAAAATTTCATAGCGTCGACAAAGTATTGCTGAAATTTTGATTCTGTAGCAGTCTCAATTTTGACAACATTTTCTACAGCATCGATAATATTTTTTCTTTTGTTGACGTCTAGTAGGGCTGCGCTTGCTCCAATTCCTGCGGCATTACCTACAGAAATTATCTTATCTTCTGTCGAAGTTGGAATGATATCCAGTAGTGCGACATATCTTGCATCTAAGTGTGCACCAAATGCACCCGCTAATAATATCTGATCAAAATTAGTGCAATGAAGGTAATCCATTAATATAGAAACACCAGCAGACAAGGCAGCTTTAGCTAATTGTATTGAACGTATATCTACTTGCTCAATAAAGATCGATTGCTCTCCCTGATCGACCAGTAAAAACCTTACAGTGTTGCCACTTTTAGAAAATCTATCTGATGCGATTGAATCAACAAAAAGACCACTTTGATCAATAATTCCAGTCTCAGCAAATGAAACAATAGCCTCAATAATTCCACTTCCGCAAATACCTATTGGCTTTATATTTGCCAACTCAAAATTAGGTTCGTCAGACCAAAAGTCACAACCAATAACCTTGTAACGAATATTTAACGTTTCTTTGTCAATTCTTACTCTTTCAATTGCTCCATAAGTAGCCCTAACACCAGAACTAATTTCAGCACCCTCAAATGCAGGACCCGTTGGAGATGACGTTGCATATACTTTACCTTCCTTTGCCAGCATAATTTCAGCATTAGTTCCAATGTCAACAAGTAATGTCGTTTGGGAATGCATTATGTCCATTTGGCTAAGGTATGCAGCAGCAGTGTCTGCACCAACATGACCAGCAATTAATGGCAAAGATGATATTCTGGTATTAGGATACAAGTCTAATCCGAGCTTTTGAGCATCAACATCTAGCCAGCCTCTGGTTGCTACAGTAAAGGGGGCCTGACCTAGCTCAACTGGAGATATTCCGAAAAAAATATGATGCATAATGGGATTACCAACAACAACAATTTCTAGTAATTTATCCAATTGAAGTTCTAATATTTCACATGCATTATGCAACATTTCGGTAACCTTGTTGCGCACGGCTTGCGTTAATTTATTTTCTCCACCCTTATTCATCATCACATAAGAAACTCTACTCATCAAATCCTCACCATAACGAATCTGAGGATTCATAGCAGAAGATTCATAATTAAGCCTGCCATTTTGCAAGTCATACACGTAGAGCGCAAGTGTTGTAGAGCCAATATCAATTGCAGCTCCTATAACTTGCAGCTCTCCTTGCGGATAAATTGCTACCACTTCATTATTATCACGAACAGCAACCGTGAGTTCACCTTTTGTCTTACTAATTAAACCTTGCAGATCGCCTAATAAGTTGAAGTCAACTTTTGCATTGACTCCTTGCTTTTTCAGTTGCAATAATAAGTTTTCTGTAGCTGAAGGATTTTTGTCTAGAGTTGACTCTTCAAGATTACAATTGAAAATACTTATAGCGCTTGACAGAGAATAATCTTGTTTTGCATTTTTTTTACTAATGTAGGCTTTATGTTCCTGGCTTTCTTCAGGTACGTCAATAACTAAATCACCTTTTACACAAGTTTGACAAGCCAAACGCTTGCCTTTATAAATAGGGTTGTCAGCAATTAATTGCCTTTCAAGAGTAGTAACACCACTCACATTTTCTGGCTTACATTCGACACCAAACTTTGAGTGCTTTCCTTCAGAAACCTCAACCCAGCATTGATGACATTGCCCATAACCGCCACAAAGAGAACGCAGAGCTACACCTGCATCTTGCGCAACTTTTAGCAATGTCTCTCCATTCTTGCCTTTTCGTTTAAGGCCTGATGGCGTAAAACAAATTTGTTGTTTATTGCTCAAACCAAGTTCCTTTAATCATAAACTGTACTATTGTTTTTATAACCGACATATTGTTTTTCATTTTGGCTGATTTCGTAGTACGAACCTTTCTCTTCAATAAAAATATGATGAATAATCTTTAATCCTTTTGAATCATCTAGACTCCCAGCAGTGACACTTATTGTTGGTCTGTTATCGTTCTGCCAAAACATTTGTGAACCACAATTATTACAAAAACCATGACGAGAATTTTCGTGTGTATAGAACCATTTAACTAAGCCTTTAATTTTGATATTGCCTCGCTCTGCTTGACATGCAGCCATATGGTGTCCAGTCATATTACGGCATTGTTTGCAATGACAATACGACACATCTTTTAAATCATATGCTTCGTAAACTGTTTTGCCACAAACACAAGAACCTGTATATTTAATTCTAGTCATTTAATTTAATCCTAATTGCGTCTTCTTCGACGACGACCTTCTCGAGCTGAGACACCATCTACCTTTTCTTTGTAATTAGAAATCCAAGAGCCACAACCATCATCAACCCCTGTTAACACATCCGCCGCTCTAATAGCTTGTACTAGCTCAGGGTGAAGCGGGTTAACTATTGCCGACGTCATACCTGCTGCTATAGACATTGGTAAAAAAGCATTATTAATGCCGTTGCGTTGTGGCAACCCAAAACTTACATTTGATGCTCCGCAGGTTGTATTTACTTTTAGCTCTGATCGCAATTTACGAACTAAATCAAAAACTTGATTGCCTGCTTGTGAGATTGCCCCAATTGGCATAACCAAAGGATCAACAACAACGTCTTGCGGCTTAATTCCATAATCAGATGCATGTTCAACAATTTTTTTAGCCACTTTGAAGCGTTCATTAGGGTCCTGACTTATACCTGATTCATCATTTGAAATAGCAACAACCGCGGCATTGTATTTTTTTACCAACGGAAGCACTCTTTCCAGAACTTCGGTCTCGCCAGTGGTAGAATTTACCAAGGCTCTACCCTCATAAACTGCAAGCCCAGCTTCAAGAGCCTCAATAATTGATGAGTCTATACATAGTGGCACATCAACCACTGCCTGTACGCGACGAATCGATTCTGCAAGAATAGCCGGTTCATCTGCCAAAGGAATACCGGCATTAATATCAAGCATTTGCGCCCCAGCCATGACCTGTGCTACAGCATCAGCCTCAACACGAGAATAATCACCAGATTTCATCTCTTCTGCAAGAATTTTTCTACCAGTAGGGTTTATGCGTTCTCCAATCATGACAAAAGGCTGTCCAAAGCCAATTGTAACCTCTGCCTTCATTGAAGATAGTGTTGTACTTGTTGTCATTTAATTTTTACTCCATAAATTGTAATTAATATCTATTCATAGGCGCCCATGGCTTTCTGTCGCCTAACACGCCAGAATCTTTCACCATTTGTGCAACGTATTTCTCTTGACCGTATGCCATTACATGGACTCCACTGACGCCATCAATTTCTTTAACCTTTTGCATAAGTTCTGTACAAATTTTTTGTCCCTCTTTTTTTTGGTCATTTGCACACTCTAGTCTCTTTATTATGCTATCTGGAATATGCACACCAGGCACATTTTTTCTAAGCCACTTTGCCATTTTGGCAGAAGCTAAAGTTCCAACTCCAGGCAATATAAAAGCTCTCTCTGTAAGGCCTTTATCGACTGCTTTTGCCATAAAATCAACCAACATAGGCATATCAAAGCAGTACTGTGTTTGAATGAATTCCGCTCCAGCATCAATCTTTTTTTCTAGTTGCAAGACTCTTGATTTGATTGGCGGTACGAATGGATTTATTGTGCTTCCAGCAAACATTCTGGGGGGCTCTTTGAGTTTTCTGCCACTTAAAAGTGAGGACTCTTCCCTCATTTTTATTATCGTTGTTAATAAAGATATGCTATCTAGGTCAAAGACACGTTTAGCTTCTGGATGGTCTCCTGAACTGACGTCATCTCCAGTAAGTGCCAGCACATTGCTTATGCCTAGAGCGGCAGCCCCTAGAATATCACCCTGTATAGCAATTCTATTCTTGTCCCTGCAAGATATCTGCAATATAGGTGAATATCCTATATGACTTAATAGTGCGCAAACAACGACACTTGACATATGGCAATTTGCTCCAGACCCGTCAGTTGCATTTATTGCATCAACAACATCATTGAACATTGCAGCTCTATGAAATACCTCGGTTCTATCAGCAGAGTCTGGGGGTGCAAGCTCAGTAGTAACAGCAAAATCACCACCTTTCAATATGCGCTCAAAGCGCCCACAAGACACGTGGCCTTCTATCTCCGGCAATGGATTACCCGGATGATAAATAAATTCTGGATTAATTTTTATTGATTCTTTCATAACTACAATAATTTTCTATAAATTTATTCTTTAGCTAGACTTATCCAGGCACTACTTCCACGTTTTTCATGGTTTACAGCAAATTGTATTTGTTGGATCTCAATGCTATTTTTCATTTTTCTTGATCCTCTCCAAGCATTTACCCATACACACTGCATTTCTGGATTTACTTCACAGTTTCCGTTATTAAGTACACCGCCACATGGGCCATTTCTAAGAGTTTTTGGGCAATTCATAGGACAAGTCATACCTGTACTTGAAAGTATGCAGTTACCACACATCTGGCAGTCAAACAAAAACCCTTTTATTTGCTTTTCGAGCCAAGTAATTGGGACATCCAACCTACTTTTTGAAATAACTTGTATAGCCTTTAGAGTCTTTATAATAATCGGAGACAAAAAGTTATATGTTATTTCGTAACCTCTTGCATGCTTACTTGCAAATAGTCTAGCCTTATACATATTATTTACCTTATTTTGCTTCTACAGCATTGAATTCAATGCCCTTAAAAACCGTATCTAATTCCCCAGTACCTACAAATCTATATTCATATGAAAAACCAAAATCTTTAGCATATTTACAGGCATCTTTTTGCCATTGTTTATTTTCAGTTTGAGCTAAATAGACTAGCTTTTTATAGTTAGAGAAGTAGACATCAAAAAGTTCTGGATGTTTATCTAAACCCAGCCCCACAATAACCAATCTTTCAAAATTATTAACTAAATAATCAGTCAGGTAAAAGGTTCCTATCTCCTGTTTATTAAGTTTATAAAATAATTCAGTTCCAGCAAAAAATTCATAACAATGAGCCCCGCCAATCCTTTTTGCGCCGTATTTTTCAATAACACTGTCAAGCTGGCCTCCAGTCCCGCAATCAGCATATGCAATATAAATGTCTTTATACTTATGCGCACGTTCTGATAACAATTTTTCTACAGCTGGTGCAATTAATTGAGGCTCGTTATGCCATCTGGCAGGTAAACATTGCAACTCAACTTTTTCTGACAGAGCATGATTTTGTTTAATAAGTCTAGTTAAGTCATATACTAGAGCACCGCAACCTAAAACTAAACGCTTATTGTCTCTAGCGTTATTTTTACTAACGGTGTTCACGTTTATTACGCAGACCGCGCACATACTCTTCTGCCATTTCAGAACTTCTAGCAGCATCACGACCATAAGCTGGGACGCCGATAGCATCGGCAAACTCCTGATTTAGTGGGGCACCGCCACACATAATATGTACGTCTTTTCGTAGTCCGCGCTTCTCCATTTCTTCAACTACAACACCCATGTACGGCATTGTAGTTGTAAGGAGAGCAGACATGCCCACTATTACAGGCTCATGTTCATCTATAGCTTCAAGATAATTTTCAACTGGGTTGTTAATTCCCAAATCTATAACCTCAAAACCAGAACCTTCAAGCATCATCCCTACTAAGTTTTTACCTATATCGTGAATATCTCCCTTAACAGTGCCAATTACAAATTTACCTAGCGAGGTATCTTTAGCAGACTCTGAAAGGATTGGACGTAGAATGCTCATACCTCCCTTCATAGCGCCAGCACATTTCAGCACCTCTGGGACAAATAAAATGCCATCTCTAAAATCAACACCAACAATTTTCATTCCGCCTACAAGCGCTTCGCCTAGTACATCATTGGCATCCCAGCCCCTTGATAGAAGTATCTCAGTACCTTCAGTTACCTCATCATCAAGGCCGTCATAAAGATCATCTTGAATTTGTTCTACAAGCTCCTTGTCATCTAAATCATTAAGATCAAAATCTTCTTCGTCGCTCATAAATGATCCCCATAAATAATTAATAATATTGACTAAACGGTCAATGTTGGAATCTTATTGGAAAAATACACTTTTGTCAATATATTTTTTAGTGTGAAAATAAAAAAATATTAACAAAATCCAAAGTAAATATATAACTAAGGATTACTGGTAGAATCGCATTGAATTATATTAATAAGAATTTTTATATCAATTTATATTTATTAGCAGTTTATATATGAAACTTACAATTATTAAATGGCGAGACATACCAACCCAGGTTATGATAAAAAAATCTAGAAGAGAGGTTGAAAAGATACAGCTAGATAGTAGGTTTATGGAAGCTGTAGATGCTGCTGCGACGGTTGGTGGGTCTACCGATTCCAATGCTTATTTAGCTGATTGGAACGACGAGGTAATTGAAATTCCTGACGGCGACTTAAAGGCTCCAGTTCAAAATAAGGCGGCAGAGTTAGATAACTCATTTAACTCTGAAGTATTGAATTCTTATGTCACTAATAGTGGATATAAGCCTAAATAGTAGCACTATAGACCAGTAACTATAGCCATTAATAGTATAAAAAATATATTGACAAAAGTGTATTTTTCCAATAAGATTCCACCATTGACCGTTTAGTCAATCATTTCAATAAATTAAAGAAATCAACGTTAATGATTTGTTATATTTCGAGATAAGTTTTGGCTAGTTAAATTAAAGGAGAATTTTAGTGAAAAATAAAACCCAAGTAGTTGTGATTGGTGGAGGGGTAGTTGGAGCAGGAACTCTATATCATCTAGCAAAAAAAGGCTGGACTGATATTGTTATGATTGAGAGGAAAGACTTAACTTCAGGCTCAACTTGGCATGCTGCAGGCTTATTGCCATTATTTAATATGAGCTATTCTGTTGGCAAGCTGCACCAATATTCTGTTAACTTCTATCACGAACTTGAACAAGAGACCGGTATGAATGTCGGTTTTAGTGTGGTTTCAAATATTCGTTTAGCTAATTGCGAAAACAGAATGGACGAATATAAATATTACGCTGGTGTTGGTTCAACGGTAGGAGTAAATGTTAAATTCCTTACTCCTGAACAGATTAAAGAGATATGGCCATTGTGTAATACTGAGGGTTTAGTAGGAGCTATTCAACACCCAGATGACGGATATATTCAGCCAGCAGACCTGACTCAAGCACTATGTAAAGGTGCAAGAAATAGGGGAGCTGAAATTTATGAACACACCAAAGTCAATGCCCTTGAGCAACAAAATGACGATAGCTGGATTGTTAAAACAGACAAAGGTGATATAGCCTGTGATCATGTAGTTTCATGTACAGGTAATTTTGCTAGAAAAACTGGAGAAATGGTTGGTCTAGATATACCTGTTATTCCAGTTCAGCACCAATTTATTGTTACAGAGCCACACCCAGATATATTAGAGAGGAAAAAACAAGGGCTACCTGAAATGGGAGTGCTAAGAGAGTCTGATGCTGGTTATTATTTGCGCGAAGAAGCCAGCGGGATGATATTGGGAATTTATGAAAAAGGTGCTCCAGTATGCTATGCAGATGGACCAAGTGAGGACTGTCAATATGAGTTATTTGAGGCAGACCTTGATCGTTTAATGCCACATATTGATTTTTGTATTAATAGAGTTCCAGCATTTGCAGAGGTTGGCATTAAAGATATCTACAATGGCGCTATAGCCTATACTCCTGATGGAAATCCAATTGTAGGACCAGCACCCGGTCTTAAGAATTTTTGGTTAAATGAAGGGCATAGTTTTGGCATAACTGCGGCCGGAGGAGCAGGATGGCAACTAGCAGAATGGATTGTAGATGGAGAACCAACAGTAGACATGATGGGCGTTGACCCTCGTCGCTTTGGACCTTACGCTACTAGGGGGTATTTAATTGAAAAAAATGAAGAGGCATATTCAAATGTATTTACAACTCATTACCCAGATGAGGAGCGCTCTGCTTCAAGACCTTTAAAGACTACCCCTTGTTATGAACGTATGAAAAAATTAGGGGCAGTGTTCGGGTCTGTCTATGGCTGGGAAAGGCCTAACTGGTTTATGCCTAGTAATGACTACGCTTTAAGCGCTGAAGATATAAACCAAGATGACCCATCAAAAGTTCTACTGAACAAAAATCATTCAAAGCCTTTAGAGGACGGTCGAATTGTTGAAAAAAATTCATTCAGGCGCTCAAACTACTTTGAGCATGTAGGTAATGAGTGCAAACATGTAAACGAAAAGGTTGGGCTTTTAGATATGTCCGCATTCGCAAAATGTATTGTTAAAGGGCCTGGAGCCGAGATGTGGCTAGAGTCAATATTTGCAAATACAATGCCTAAAAATATAGGCAGAATAAGTTTGGTACATATGCTTTCAAATAATGGAGGTGTTAGAGCAGAATTTACTGTATATAAGACGGCACCACAACGCTATTATTTGGTTTCAGCAGGAGCTTTCGAGTCACATGATCATGACTACTTATTCAAGTTGGCACCCAAAGATGGCAGTGTAAATGTGCAGCGTGTTACAAGCCAAACAGGGGTCCTGGTATTGGCAGGTCCAAGTTCTAGAGATGTTCTACAAAAATTGACTGATGCTGATTTGTCAAATAACAATTTTAAATGGCTAACCGGTAAAAAGATAAATGTAGGTTACGCTACTGCAGAAGCATTAAGGGTAAACTTTGTTGGCGAACTAGGATGGGAATTGCACCACCCAATAGAGATGCAAAACTATATTTTTGATAAGCTAATGGATGCAGGAGAAGAGTTTGGTATTAAGCCATTTGGTATACGAGCAATGGACTCTATGAGACTAGAGAAGTCTTACCGCTTAATTCCAAGAGAGATGTCAATAGAATATTCTGCATTCGAGTCAGGCCTAGATCGATTTGTTAAATTAGATAAAGAGGTTGACTTTATTGGTAAAGAGTCTTTATTTAAGTGGAAAAATAATGGCTTTGAAAATGGCTTTGTTACCTTGGAAGTATTGGATGTTACGGACGCAGATGCGCGAGGGTCAGAAGCGATTTATAAGGATGGAAAGATTGTAGGCAGAGCAACTTCTGGCGGTTATGGCTGGCGTTGTGGAAAATCTCTAGCGCTAGGTTTAGTTAAGGTTGAATATGCCAATGTAGGGTCTTCACTTGAAATTGAAATTTTAGGCGAAAGGCACAAAGCCATCGTTATTGAAGAGTCCCCATTTGACCCAGAAAATAAGAACTTAAGATCTTAATAGCTAATAATTAACTAGTATTTGTATGTTTAAATGTGCTTAGTATGTTAATAATTGTACAAATTTACTATGCTTTCAAAGATACTTAATACTGATTTAAAAGAGCAAATGGTGGTTTGGCGTCACCATTTGCACAGACACCCCGAGTTAAGCTTTGAAGAAAGGCTAACTAGTGATTATATTGCTTCAGTTTTAATTTCAAAAGACATAAAGATCCATCGTGGCTTAGCTGGTACAGGCATAGTGGCAACAATTAGAGGCGAAAAATCAGGTCCTGTTATTGGTCTTAGGGCAGATATGGATGCTCTTCCAATTACTGAGCTAAACACTTTTGACTATAAGTCAGTTCACGAAGGAAAAATGCATGCTTGTGGACATGATGGACATTCAGCAATGCTTCTTGGCGCAGCTGTATTCCTCAAAGAGAACAATAATTTTTCTGGAACTGTGCACTTTATTTTCCAGCCCGCAGAGGAAGGTGGCGGTGGCGGACGCGTTATGATTGAGGAAGGATTATTTGAGCTTTTTCCTTGCCAAGCAGTATATGGTATGCATAATTGGCCAGGCCTTAAAAAGGGTTGTTTTGCTATCCATGACAATGAAGTAATGGCAGCTGTAGATACACTTGATATAAATGTCAAAGGTAGAGGCGGGCATGCAGCTATGCCTGATCAGTGTATAGACCCTATTGTTTCGTCGTCCCAAATAATTAACGCCTTACATAGTATAGTTTCTAGAAATATCAAGCCAACAGATTCTGCTGTGCTGAGTATTACTGCAATAAATGCCGGCAGTGCTTATAACGTTATTCCAAATGATGTCAAAATTAAAGGCACATTGAGGTATTTTGACAATAATGTTGGGGAAATGGTGAAAAGTAAGATGCATTCTATAGTTGAAAATATTGGTTCTACTATGGGGGTATCAGCAAGTTTAACTGTCACTCCTAGTTATCCTGCAACTATTAATACAAAAAAACACGCTGAAAAGTGCGCAGAAGCAGCATCTATGGTTGCTGGTAAACATAATGTTATCAGGGATATGCCTCCTAGCATGGGTTCTGAAGATTTTTCATTTATATTAAATGCCTCTGAAGGGGCGTATATTTGGATTGGAAATGGAGCCGTTCCCAAGTCCCAGCCTAAGGGTGGATGCATGCTGCATAATGCGCAGTATGATTTCAATGACGATGTAATGACTCTAGGGGTAAGTTACTGGGCTCAGCTAGTCTTCAATATTTTGAAATGATAAATTTGTTAAGTATATGAAGAATATCAAATATTCAAAATTTGGTATTAAGTTTTCTAGTGAAAATGGTATTACCAGGTTAATGGATGACCTAGGATCTGCTAACCATAGTAATGACACTGATATAGTTATGTTAGGTGGCGGTAATCCGGCACCTATTAATCAGTTAAATGAAATATTTATCAAAGAAATAACAAAACTTATAGATAAATCTGAAATAGCTAGTGTTATTGGTCGTTATGACTCACCAAGAGGTAATGCAGAATTTATTAAGGCCCTCTCGATCATGTTTAATAAACACTATAAGTGGGATATTGATGAGAGTAATATAGTTATTACCAACGGGTCACAAAATAGCTTTTTCAGTTTATTCAATTTATTAGCAGGTGAAATGCAAGATGGATCTTCCAGGAAAATATTATTACCTATAGTTCCTGAATATATTGGATATGCAGATCAGGGTCTTACAGAAGATATTTTTGTTTCAATCCAGCCAGATATTGTATTTTTAGACAATAAACAATATAAGTATCAAATAAACTTTGACAAATTAAAATCTACAATTAAACAAAATAATATTGGAGCTATTTGTGTCTCAAGGCCTACAAACCCTACTGGTAACGTTATTACTGATATTGAGCTAAAAGAATTAACTACCATTGCACAAGATAACAGCATTCCTCTTATAGTTGATAATGCTTATGGACAGCCATTTCCAGATGCCCTATATACCAACGCTAATTTAGACTGGAACAATAATATAGTACTATGTATGTCTCTTTCTAAGCTTGGATTGCCTGGCCTTAGAACAGGTATTGTAATTGCTAATCGAGAAATAGCCCAGGCACTAAGTAGAATTAATGGGGTCCTGACTTTGGCTCCTAATAGTATGGGTCCAGGAATACTAACGAGAATGATTCAAGATGACGAACTATTGCAAGTTTGTAGTGATGTTATAAAACCTTTTTATAAACAAAAGGCTGACAATGCGGTTACTATTTTTAATGAGGTTTTTACAGATTTTCCAGTCTATATGCATAAATTAGAGGGTGCATTCTTTATGTGGCTGTGGTTCCCAGAATTGAAAATTACTTCTGAACAGCTTTATATTGAGCTCAAAAAAAAGAACGTATATATTATTCCTGGGCATAATTTTTTTATGGGTATGGAGTCAGATTGGGACCATCAAAATCAATGTATACGTATAAATTGTGCTAAAGATGAAGATGTTCTCAGAAAAGGGCTAGAAATAATTCTAAAAACAGTTACCTAGTTGGGTTCAATGTTTATGCGCATTGTATTGTTGCCATATAATTTCTAATAATAGCCAAACATCTTTCTTGTTTACTGCTGTTAGTTTAAAATTTATACTTCTACCTCAAAAGATTTAATTGTATGGGAAGTATTAACACCATTTGTGCAATTGCTAGTGGTATAGGACAAGTGGGAGTGGGAGTAATTCGTGTATCTGGCCCACACACACTTGATATTGCAAAAAAAATGCTAGGCTATAAACCAAAGCCTCGTTTCGCACACTATGGTTCTTTTTTTGGCCAAGATGCTGAAATTATTGACAAGGGTGTGGCATTATTTTTTCCAGCTCCAAACTCATTTACAGGGGAAGATGTTCTTGAGCTGCAAGGCCATGGCGGAACCAAGGTAATGAGCAGTTTGTTGGATGCAGTAATTACGTTGGGCGCTATAGCTGCTGAGCCTGGTGAATTTTCAAAGCGTGCATTTTTAAATGGCAAGATGGATCTAGTTCAGGCAGAGGCTGTTGCTGATCTTATCTCTGCCAATTCCAGACAGTCAGCAAGATCAGCCTTAAGATCATTGTCGGGTGAATTTTCTTCTAAAGTGAATGGAATAAATGACTCAATCACTGAGCTTCGTGTATTTGTAGAAGCAACCATTGATTTTACTGATGAAGATATAGATTTTTTGGAATCTCATCGTGCAATGGAAAAGATAATAAATATTGAAAACAAGATAATAGATATACTTAGCTCTGCAAAACAGGGAGCTATTTTGAGGGAAGGCTTGTATATAGTGATTGCAGGAAAACCGAACGCTGGGAAATCTTCACTGTTAAACGCTCTTACACTTCAATCTAGTGCAATAGTAACAGATGAGGCTGGAACTACTAGAGATATATTGAGAGAGACAATACATATAAATGGAATGCCGTTGAATATTATTGATACTGCGGGCCTCCATTTAAGTGACAATAAAATTGAAAAAGAAGGAATAAAAAGAGCACATGTAGAAATTGAAAGGGCTGATGTTGTTATTGTTGTATATGATGCGCAAGAGAAAAATGCCGACCTATCAATACTTCCTGTAAGCGTTAAAGATAAGCCAATATTGCTGGTAAAAAACAAGTCAGATTTAACTAATGAGTCAGTTTCTAAATCAAGCAATTTGGATATGGTTGAATTAACAATATCGGCAAAACATGGATCAGGTGTTGATCTATTGAGAGATGAGTTGGCTCGGATTGCTGGGTTTAATGACTTAGGAGAAAATGTTGTCTTGGCAAGAAAAAGACACATAATAGCTCTTGAATCTGCTCTTAGTTACATTCAAAATGGTATAGTTCAATTAAGCAGTAGTGCGAGTGAGTTGCTGGCAGAAGATTTGCGTCAAGCAGGCCTTCAGCTGGGTAGCATTACAGGTGAATTTTCTTCAGACGATTTATTGGGCGAGATATTTTCTTCATTTTGTATTGGAAAATAACCAGAAAGTGATTTAAGATTTACAATTAATACAGAAATTATATGAGCATTAAAACAAAATTTTTATTATATTTTTTAATTACTATTGCACTATCGTTTGCTCTAGTTATTGAAGTAATTTTGTTTTACAACAGCTCTAGCTATATTGATGGATTGATTAGCTTAGTAATTTTAGTTATTTTTATAGCCTTATACTTTGTCATTCGTAAAGATTTCTTATTACCATTCAATGAATTACAGAAATGGGTAAGGGGCTACAAAATTAATCAAAATGCTAGGCTAGAAGAAAAACAACCGTCATCATTCCAACCTATTGCTAGTGCAATTAATCACCTTATAGAAGAAAATCAATATTTATATGACGACATGGAAACTATTCTCAAGAAACAGATACAGCGTCTAAGTAAAAAGTCAGCCTCACTAGAAACTCTTTATGGTATTTCTTCAAAGCTAAATAAAATGCATTCTACCAATGAGCTGTTCGAAAGTTTTTTGGATATTTATATTAATATGACAGGCGCTCGATCAGGTGTAGCAAGAAGCCTTAATGCCAATGGCGAATTGCAATTAGCTGCTACCAGAGGAGTGATAGATAAAAATGGGCAGGTTTCAGAAATATTAGTTTCAGATTGTTTTTGTGGTGAGATAGCTTTAGCGCAAGATGCTTATGTTCAGTTCAGTGTCCATACTTGCGCAAAATGTGTTGGTAAGAAATCTCAACAGCAGGCCAAGGTTGGCTCTATCTTTATTCCATTAAGGTACCACAATAAGACCTTAGGCATATTTAATTTATTTTTCGATATTGAGCCATCATTAGCGCAAGATGAAAGAGCTTTGCTGCAATCAATTTCTGACAATATTTCTGTTGCTTTGGACAAGGCCAGGCTTGATAGAGAGACAAAAAGAATGGAACTATCTCAAGAAAGATTATTATTATCCCAAGAAATGCACGACTCTTTAGCTCAAACTATATACAGTCTAAAATTGCAAACAACCGTTCTAGGAGATTCAATAAAAAATAGCAACACCTCAAGTGCTAGTAAAAAGATAGCAAATTTGCAAGATAACATTACCCAGGCAAATCAGGAACTTAGAGAGTTAATGTGTAATTTCAGAGTTCCTCTTGATGCAAAAGGTATCGAGGTATCATTAAAGAACCTTGTTAATAGATTTAAATCTGAAGAGGGTATAGCAACTTTTTTTCAAGTCAATGGAAGACTAAAATTACTTCCTGAAGTTGAAATTCAAATTCTAAGAATTACCCAAGAGGCGTTAGCAAATGTTCGTAAACATGCAAAAGCAAAAAATGTAAGGATACTATTAGTTTCTGAGCCAACTTGTAAACTACTCATTGAGGATGACGGTGTAGGGTTTCAGAAAGATCAGGATGAATACGAAATAATGGGGAATAATATTGGAATGAATATTATGAAAGAGAGGGCAGAAATAATTGGCGCTAAAATTGATATAGAGTCTGATATTGGAGAAGGCACGCGTGTTATTGTTACTTTTAAGGAATAGCTATGAATGTATATATTATTGACGACCATGCATTATTTAGAAACGGTTTAATTTCGTTACTAGAGTCAAGAAAGATAAATGCGCAGTCTGCTGCAACTGCCAAAGAAGGCTTAATACAAATAGAGAAATTTTGTTTTGATATTATTCTATTGGATCTGCGCATGCCTGAAATGTCAGGCATCGAGGTTCTGAGGTTAATAAAATCTAAAAACATAAAATCACCAGTAGTAATGCTCACTACTAGCACTGAAGAATATGATTTACGTAATTGCTTAAAACATGGAGCGCAAGGATACCTATTAAAAGATATGGATCCAGATGAATTGGTAGACGCTATAGGGGAGATTGTTAAAGGCTCAATAGTTGTAGCAAAAGAGATGACTCATATTTTGGCTAAAGTTTTAAAGAATGAATTAACTGACAATGAAGCTTCTTTTGAATCCTTAACTAATAGAGAACAAGAGGTCGCATGTAAAGTAGCTAGTGGTTGTAGCAATAAAGTGATAGGCCGAGATTTAGGAATATCAGATGGCACAGTAAAACTTCACGTCAAATCAATACTTAAAAAATTATCTCTAAACTCAAGAGTTGAAGTAGCAGTTATGATTACTGAACAGGGGTGCTGTAAAGATAGGCTCAATTAAATGGACGAATACCAAAGCCTTGTAGATAATGCTTTAGAGTTTGTGACAGAGTTATTTCCTTGGGATTTAGAGGAGGAAATAAAAACTGAACCAGCGCCTATTATTTTAGATGTGAGGGAACAAAGCGAATTCGATTTAATGCACATCAAAGGCTCTTTACATGTCCCGAGAGGCTTACTTGAGGAGTCTTGTGTTTGGAACTATGGTGAAACTATACCAATCCTTGCTGGCTCTCGTAATCAAAACATAGTAGTTGTGTGTAGATCTGGAAGACGGTCTGCACTTGCTGCATTGACATTAATAAATATGAATTTTTGCAACGTAAGGTCATTAAAACTTGGTATTAAAGGGTGGAATGATAACGACCTAGAAATGGTTAATAATATTGGTGAGATTGTTGATATTAACGAGGCAGATGAATTACTCAATATGATAGTGCCTAGCCACAAAATAAAGCCTTAGTTTTCTATAAAAAATAAGCGAGAAAAAATATTCAAAATTAATTAGCAAAAAAAAGTGAAAAGAGCTTGACGCAAAAATATATGTGAGTATAATTTCCGCCTTTCACCGCATCAAAAACTAACGTTTTATTTGTGGTAGCTCTTTAACAAAATATCAAACAACTTGTGTGGGCACTCGTACAATAAAAATTGTGCAGTGCACATAAAAAACAAAAGCAGAAAAGCTTTTAAAAAAATTGAACCAATGGTTCTAAAGAGTTAAAGATTAAACTGAAGAGTTTGATCCTGGCTCAGATTGAACGCTGGCGGTATGCTTAACACATGCAAGTCGAACGGAAACGATGGAAGCTTGCTTCCAGGCGTCGAGTGGCGGACGGGTGAGTAACGCGTAGGAATCTGCCTGATAGTGGGGGATAGCCCGAAGAAATTCGGATTAATACCGCATAATCTCTACGGAGTAAAGGGGGCCTCTATTTATATGCTTTCGCTATCAGATGAGCCTGCGTAAGATTAGCTAGTTGGTGAGGTAAAAGCTCACCAAGGCAACGATCTTTAGCTGGTCTGAGAGGATGATCAGCCACACTGGGACTGAGACACGGCCCAGACTCCTACGGGAGGCAGCAGTGGGGAATATTGGACAATGGGCGCAAGCCTGATCCAGCAATACCGCGTGTGTGAAGAAGGCCTGAGGGTTGTAAAGCAC
>JASLYC010000071.1 GCA_030739975.1 Gammaproteobacteria bacterium | reverse complement strand
TGCGGATTCTCCAGTAGTGCCAACAGAAACAATGGCACTTGTACCAGATTCTATATGAAATTCTACCAAAGACTTTAATGCGTCATAATCCACCGTTCCGTCCTCAAACATTGGGGTGATTATGGCCACCATAGAGCCCTTTAGGTGTTGATGATTGTCCATTGTCGTTATAAATTATCTAATGCAGAAGATTATATACGATTAGACATAAATAAGCGCAATAATCATTAGTGACTTTATCGAATGTTAAGAGTAATTAGCAATACAAAAAAGAAAGTTTTTATTTGCTTTTATGGTTTGTAGATATTTAAAACCTGTTAGCAGTTTGAACTGCTAACAGATCTATTATAAAAAGTTTATATGTCGTAACCCCTCTCTTCGTGAGAAACGATATCTAAGCCTTGTTGCTCTTGCTCTTCAGTCACCCTTAGACCAGTAATAACATTAACTAGTTTTAGAATTACGAATGTAGCTATAGCGGTGTAAACTACAGTTGATACAACGCCTGTAAATTGAATCTGGAGTTGATCTGCAATCACTATAGATTCACGATCCCATCCGCCTTGACCAGAAAAAATACCCAACTCTTTTGATGCAAAGAATCCTGCCATTAATGTACCTATAATACCCCCCACACCGTGTACAGGGAAAACATCTAATGAGTCATCAATTTTTAATTTTTGCTTGATAATAATTACCGCATTAAAACAAACTATACCGGCAATAATACCAATCACCAAAGCTCCTGCTGGACCAACAAATCCAGAAGCTGGGGTAATTGTTCCTAGCCCTGCAACCATACCTGTTACAGTGCCTAAAGCTGTTGGTTTTCCATATTTAATCCACTCATAAAACATCCAGGTCATGGCGCCTGCTGCTGCAGAAATATGGGTAACTAATATCGCCATCGCAGCATCGCCTCCGGCAGCTAATGCAGAGCCGCCATTAAACCCAAACCAACCAACCCATAGCATTGCAGCTCCTGATATTGTCATAGTCATGTTGTGAGGTGGCATTGGTTTTGTTGGAAAGCCGTTACGTGGCCCTATAACAATTGCAGCAACCAATGCTGCAACTCCTGCAGTAATATGTACTACAGTACCCCCTGCATAATCAAGCATGTTACCAAGCCAGCCACCACCCCATACCCAATGAGTAATTGGAGCATATACAACTAGTAACCAGATTGCACTGAACAATAGAACTGCTGAAAATTTCATTCTTTCTGCAAATCCACCAATTATTAGGGCTGGTGTAATGATAGCAAATGTCATTTGAAACATGGCAAACAAAGATTCAGGTATTGTTCCACTAGCTGAATCCATGCTCACTTTAGACAACATTAAATTTGAAAAATCTCCAAAATAAAGATTGTCGCCTGAAAAAGCTAGACTATATCCAACTATAAACCACAATACAGACATAATCCCTGCAATAGCGAAACACTGCATTAATACTGATAGGATGTTTTTTGTACGAACCAAACCTCCATAAAATAGCGCCAAGCCAGGAAGTGTCATAAACAACACCAGTGCAGTTGAGGTCATTATCCAGGCGGTGTCAGCGCCGTCAATCACGTCAGCAAAAGCTGTCATTGGCACTAAAGCCAATAATATTAATAATTTATTCATTTTTTTCTCCTAAAGTGCGTCTTGATCAGTCTCGCCAGTACGAATGCGAACAACCTTTTCTAAGTTAGTTACAAAAATCTTGCCGTCTCCAACTTTGCCAGAGTTGGCAACGCTACTAATAGCCTCTATAACCTCTTCTAGTTGTGATGCTGAAATAGCTATTTCTAATTTAACTTTAGGTAAAAAATCTATATGGTACTCAGCGCCACGATAAAGTTCAGTGTGTCCTTTTTGACGGCCAAAGCCTTTGACTTCTGTGACTGTTACGCCTGATACACCTAGCGCTGATAAAGATTCTCTTACATCATCGAGTTGATGCGGTCTGAGAATTGCTGTTACAAATTTCATACTTGTCTCCTTTGATAATTGTATGTTTTCGTAAAGTTACGAAAAAAACCCTCCATGAGTAACTTGATAAGCAGCAATGCTTGAATTTTATTTTGCGACTTTGCAAAACAATCCAAATAATTATAATGCACAAAAAGTAAAAAGCAATAAGTTACTTTTTTATTAAGTCTTTGCGTTTTTTTGTTGTGTTTTCAATAGATTTTTCTTGGCGCCATTTGTCTATATTAGCCTGATGTCCACTAAGTAATATTTCTGGAACTATTTGACCATCAATTTCTTCTGGACGAGTATACTGAGGATAATCTAGGATGCCGCGTAAAAATGAGTCATTGATTGAGTTGTGGTTGCCAAGGACGCCAGGAATTTGCCTGCTAATGGCATCTATTAACACCATAGCAGCCAACTCTCCTCCACTTATAACGTAATCACCTATAGAAACTTCCATATCTATGTCACGTTCAATTACACGCTCATCAATCCCTTCGTAACGGCCACATAGAAGTGTTATAGATTCAAGCTTTGATAAATCATTTGCTAATTTATGGTTAAGTTTTTTTCCTTGTGGAGATAAATATATCACTTTGGTGTCTGATGTTTTTTGTTTTACCGCATTGATGCATTCACGGATTGGCTTAACCATCATAACCATTCCTGCGCCACCACCATATGGTCTGTCATCTACATTCCTATATTTATTATTGCTAAAGTCACGCAATTGCCATGTTTTTAAAGAAATCTTTGATTTACTAATGGCCCTAGCAACAACCCCTTCAGACTTTATTGCATCAAACATATCTGGGAATAGAGTAATAACGTCAAATCTCATAACAAACTACAATAGAATATTTTTTAATATTTGATAATAAATATCAGTTAAATCATCTAAATCTTTCACTGAAACACACTCGTTAGCCTGGTGAATAGTTGCATTTACTGGTCCTAACTCTAAAACTTGCGCACCCAATATAGGGGCAATAAACCTGCCATCTGATGTGCCCCCAGAAGTTGACAGTTCTGATTCGACACCTGTTATTTCTTTTATAACACTTTGGCAGCTAGTCGCTAGGTCTCCGCTAGGAGTCAAAAAAGGTATTGATGGCAGGCCCCAATCAATCTTATAATCAAGATTGTACTTGTCAAGTATCTTGTGCACTCTTTCTTGTAGATTCTCAAATGTATTTTCAGTTGAATACCTAAAATTAAATAATACTTCTGTTTCTCCCGGGGTTACGTTCGTGGCACCTGTTCCTGAATATATATTAGAAATTTGAAAGCTAGTACTAGAAAAATACTCGTTACCATTATCCCAATTTTCATTGCATAATTCATTTAGCGCAGGCAAAACTTGATGTATAGGGTTTATTGCTAAATGAGGATACGCAATATGCCCTTGCTTTCCAATCACAGCTAAACATCCATTCAATGAACCTCTGCGGCCATTCTTTATTGTATCGCCCAATTTTAAGGTTGATGATGGCTCTCCCACTATACAATAATCTACTTGTTGTTTTGATTCTTTTAAATAACGAGCCACCTTGACAGTTCCATCGATGGCTGGCCCCTCCTCATCGGAAGTTATTAGGAAACCTAAGGTTCCTTTATGGTGAGGAAAATCACTAACAAACCTCTCCGCCGCAACTGTCATCGCAGCTAATCCGCCCTTCATATCAGCCGCCCCTCTTCCATAAAGTAGGCCATCTTTAATTGTAGGAATGAATGGTTTTGTAAGCCAATTATTTTCATCTCCTACAGGGACAACATCTGTATGGCCAGCAAAAACCATAACCGGATCTGTATTACCATGAGTCGCCCAAAAATTATCAACATTACCGAATTTTAGGTTTTCAACTGTGAAATCAGACTTGCTCAGTCTTTCAGTCAAAACTACCTGGCAACCGCCATCATTAGGGCTAATTGATTCTCTACTAATCAGGTCTTTCGCTAGTACTATAGTTTTACTCATTTATATACCTACTATTGATAATTGAATAACTTTTTCGGGCTGTACAATTTTAACATTTATTTTTCTTATCTCTGCTGACATTAAATGTTAACAAACACTCAATATCTATTTGAAAAAATATTATTGCTGATTGATGTTAATTTAACACCTTGAGATTAATAACATTATTGCTAATTATGTCAACAATATTGCTTTGAACTTGGATATCTCCTTCTTGCCTAATTGCTGAGCCAGATTCACTTATACGCGCAACTGCAATAGTTTTGACTAATTTGGATAATTTTTCTATAGACATAATAGAGTCTCTATTGGTTAGGGTAACCTCTCCCGAGAATTCTCCTAACTTAATTTTCTTAATGGCTATAGGAGCAGGTCTGCCATTTGCCGACTTAAGGTAAATCATTAAATAATCTTCTGAACGTTCTGACTTAATATTTTCCGGTATTGATACTCTAACAATTACAGAAAATGAGTTTTGTTCATTTTGCTTAGACTGTTTATATTGTTTTTCACTAATCAACTTATCAAGCTGCAATAATAATTCTTCAATAAACTGCCTATCAGAACTACTATTAGGCATTGAAATAAGGGCCTTTTCCCATGAAATTTTAGCCAAATCAAAGTCTCCATTACTGACAGCATAGAGTCCAATTTGGTACAAAGCAAATGTTAAATTTGGGTCTATTTTTAGTGCTTGTTTTAATAGATCCAATGATTTTTGGTCAAATTGCTGATTATTTGTAAAGAATATAGCAGAAGCATACTCAGAAAGTATTACAGGATTTGTTGAATTCAATTGATATGACTTCTCATAAGAATGTAAGGCATCGTCAAAGTTATTTAATTCAACATATATACTGGCAAGGCTAGCCCATGTTAAATAATCCTCTGGATTATCTAATAAGTGGAGCTTTATTTCAGAAATAGCCTTTTCAGGGCTTTTTAATTGCGTTTTTTGATCTTCATTAGGTGTAGAAACAATGACATCTACTGGCGACATTAATTGGTAAACACCAATAGAAATTAAAGGCAAAAATAATAAAATAAACCCTATTGTAATAAAGTAAATGTTTTTGTTTTTAACAATACTGGTTTCTTCCAATATAACTAATTCTTGAGCTAGGGTTTGAGTTATTTCTATATTTGCCTGCTCAAACTCAGGCATATCAATTATATTGTTAGATAAGTCTTGCTTTAGTTCTTCTTGTTTTCTTCTACCAAGCTCTGCATTTGAATTGTTTAAATCAATTTTATTGTCTTTTATAGGTCTATATATAAACCAAACAGCCCAACAAAATGAAATAACTATCATAAATACGAACCATAAATATAGACTCATGGCTTTATCCTAATAATGTATCGCCTATCAAAAGCTGCTAACAATGCTCCAAGAGCTATTAAAATACCTCCCAACCATATACATCTAACTAGGGGTTTATAATAAATTCTTAGACTCCATGAATTACCCTCTAAGGATTCTCCAAGCGCTACATAAATATCTCTATATAGAGATGGGTCAATTGCAGCCTCTGTCATAGGCATACCTGAAATATATTGACGCTTTTCTGGTTTTAGAATTATAATTTTTTCATCTTCAAAATAAACTTCTACTATCCCTCTATTGCCTTGATAATTTTCCTTTGAGAACCCTTCAACGCCTCTAAAAACAAACCTGTAGCCTTCAATATTTACGGATTCATTCAAGTCCATTTTAATATCTCTCTCTACACCTAACTGGGAAGTGATAGTCGCCCCAAGAATAAATACTCCAACCCCTAAGTGTGCAAGCAACATACCTATAAAAGATAGCGACATAGAGCCTTTTTTACTTAGCCTTTGTATAAAAAGTCTGATCGAATGAAGTGCAATCCAGATAAATAAAAAATATGCTAACAAAATATAGATATTATTACTCAATAATAAAGATACTAAAAATAATAATATTGCTCCGATACATACAGCTGTCAATTCATTTGCCAGTCTGCTTTTATTATCTTTTTTCCAGCGCAAAATTGGTGCAATAGCCATAACAATAACAGCAGGCACCATTATTGGAACAAAAACAGCATCAAAATAAGGAGCTCCAACTGAAATTTTGCCTAAATTAAGAGCGTCCAAAAGTAATGGGTATAGAGTTCCTAAAAAAACGCTTAACATGGCTGCCACAAGAAGTATATTGTTAACTAACAAAGTGCTTTCTCTGGATAAGATCGAGAAGGAGCTATTGCTACTCATCTGGTTTGCTCGAAAAGCGTAAAGTATTAATGATCCGCCAACCACAATAATTAAAAATATTAATATAAATAACCCTCTTGCAGGGTCAGATGCAAAGGAATGTACTGAGGTCAATATTCCTGATCTTACTAAAAATGTGCCCAGTAGGCTCAAAGAAAATCCTGATATTGCTAGTAGTACAGTCCAATGTTTGAAGGCTCCTCTTTTTTCACTTACACTCAAAGAGTGTATTAGTGCAACTCCAACAAGCCAAGGCATAAATGATGCATTTTCTACGGGGTCCCAAAACCACCAACCTCCCCAACCTAACTCATAATATGCCCACCAGCTACCTAAAGTAATCCCAATAGTTAGAAAAGACCAAGCCACCAAAGTCCAAGGGCGAGACCATCTCAACCAAGTAGAGTCTAAATGACCTCTAATTAGAGAGGATAAAACAAATGCAAATGGAACTGCCATGCCAACGTAGCCCATATAAAGCATAGGCGGGTGAATTGCTAAACCAAAATCTTGTAACAATGGGTTAAGCTCTCTACCCTCTATTGGAATAACACTTAACCTTTCAAAAGGATTTGAAGTAAACAATAGAAACAACAAAAAGCCTACACTAATTACTCCTAACACGATTAGTATATGATTTAGCACTTCTGATGGTAGGCGCTTAGAAAAGAATGAAACTGCAACACTCCAAGCAGAAAGTATTAAAGCCCACAAAAGCAAAGAACCCTCATGAGCACCCCACACTCCAGCTATTTTATAAATAGTAGGAAGTTGTGTATTAGAGTTATTAGCTACATACTTTACTGAAAAGTCATCCACTACAAAAGCATTCATAAGAATGACAAATGACACTACAATCCAAAAAAATTGCCCCCACAATAATGGCTTCGACAGGTTGGATATCACAGAATTACTATAGAAAATACCAGCACTCGGAATGACAACCTGTAGCATTGCAAATGCAAGAGCTAGAGTTAAAGCAAAATGACCAACCTCAACTAGCATGAATTTTAAATGTAGCGTTATAATTAATCATCAAAAAAATCCATAATCTTATCAAGTCCAGCATAATTAATAACTACATTTGCCTGCTTAATAACTTTGGGTTTTGCATGATACGCAACTGAAAGACCGGCAATATCCATCATTTCTAGGTCGTTAGCGCCATCTCCCGCAACAATAACACTGTCAGTTGAAACTGAGTTAATTTCACATAATTCTAGTACAAAATCAGCCTTAGCGGTTGCATTTACAATAGGTCCATTAATCTTGCCAGTTAATTTTTCATCCTTAATGCTTAATGTGTTAGCAAGCGAATAATCCAGACCTGAGTCTTTAGATAATTGCTCTGTAAAATATGTAAACCCGCCAGAAACAAGCCCTATTTTTATTGACTTGGATTTTAAGAAATTAATCAGCTCTTTACCTCCTGGATTAATTTGAAGTCTATCCTTATAAACTCTCTCAAGCACTTCAACATTTAATCCTTCTAGTAACCCAACTCGTTCAATTAGTGCTAAATCAAAATTCAGCTCCCCATCCATAGCGCGCTCAGTTATATCTGCAATCTGACTTTTTATATTAGCAAAATCAGCAATCTCATCAATACATTCGATATTGATTAACGTTGAATCCATATCGCTTATATATAAAGAGGTACCACTAAAATCAAAATAATTTGGAAGGTAATTAAGGTCTAATTTATACTCTTCCCTATAAGTAGTTAGATCTACTAGCTGATTAGTGTGAATTCGAATATGACTTTTCCTAGATTCTATTTCACCGGAACAGCCTCTAGATATATTTCTTGCTATTTCTATATCTTGGCTATGGAAAATAATTGTATTCATATCTTATTGGTGCGGAAGAAGAGACTCGAGTATGATCTATAAACCATTGATTTAACTCAACTTTCATATTATATATTTATTTTATATACCAGATTATATACCAGTTGGTCTTTGCTTGACTTCTCTACAACCATCCAAGTTTTAGGAAGATTATACATAAAAAAAGTAGCTGCTTAGGGTAGCAAATCTCTTGGTTATTAAGATCTCATAAGATCTAAACTAGCAGTATTGCGGCCGCTGATACACTTT
>JASLYC010000070.1 GCA_030739975.1 Gammaproteobacteria bacterium | reverse complement strand
ATTGATTACGCTAGTGAGGGCTTTTATGATGGTACTATATTCCACAGAGTTATCAATAGCTTTATGATTCAGGGTGGTGGCTTTAATGAGGACATGATTCAAAAATCAACAAAAGCAGAGATAGAGAATGAGGCAAAAAACGGCCTAAAGAACAACAAATACACTATATCTATGGCCAGAACTGCGGCACCGCATTCGGCCAGTTCACAGTTTTTTATTAACACTTCAGATAACGCTTTTTTAGATTACCCTGGACAAGACGGTTGGGGTTACTGTGTCTTTGGCGAGGTAGCCGAAGGACAGGAAGTAGTTGATAAAATTAATGCCGTAGCAACTGGTAACAAGTCTGGACACGCTGATGTACCTAACGATCCTGTAGTAATTAACAAGGCGTACTCGGAGTAATCAATTTATCACTAGTAAGCAGTAGAAAATAATAGTGTCAAAAATAACGGAACAAAATAATTCTAGAACCAAGACACTGATAATTTCAGACCTTCATTTAGTCTCTGGAGAACTAGAAAAGACCGGTCTTTTTATTAAATTCTGCCAAAATGAAGCCCAAGAAGCTGACCAGTTATTCATCTTGGGAGATCTTTTCAATAGCTGGCTAGGTGATGATCTTTCTATTGCCAACTACCAGAATGTTATAGAGGCTCTCAAATCTTTAAGCCAGGATACAAATATCTATGTAATGGCTGGAAATCGTGATTTTTTGCTTGGCAATAAATTTAAAAAGGAATCAGGATGCAAGATCCTCATAGAACCACACTTTATTGATAACAACAACAAAAGATATGTACTCATACATGGCGATACATTGTGTACTGACGATATTGATTACCAAAAATTAAAAAAAATATTACAGCACCCGATTACCAAATTTATCTTCCTAAGGTTGCCAAAAAAATTACGCTTACGACTTAGCGGTCAGTTACGCAAAAAAAGTGTAGAAGCACAAAAATATAAGTCTAAAAATATAATGGACGTTAACACAGATTCAGTTGACAAATTTATGAGAAATCATCCTAATACAGACCTTATTCATGGACACACTCACAGAAAAAGAGTCCATAACAATGAAGGGTATACCCGATACGTCCTGGGAGACTGGTATGTTGATAGGGGTAGTGCAATAAAACTAGAAGATGGACTAGACTTTATTGAAATCAACTGATAATTTGCATAGATCTATGTTTATTGCTTTTAGGTTTACCTTGTCATCTAGATTAGCCTGTGTCTTTAGTTTAACCTGAGCAAGCATCCCTATACTTGGAATAATAATTACTGCCTTGTCGCCTCTAGTATCTACAACCACTCCCTCGCCAACCCAGTCTCTGTTTTGTAAAAGATATAAACACTTGTAATGCTCGTTACTGGTGCGTACAGTTCTATTAACCGCTGGCATAATTGAGTTTATCTTTGTGATTATTTTTTTAATTTGCCCATCGCCTAAGGTTTTCTTTTCAGTAATGAAGTTAGAAAGCTGTTGATGGACTAACAGGTCCAGATAACGCCTTAAAGGGCTAGTCACCCTAAGATAAGATTCAAGACCTAAACCTGAGTGTGGCCTAATTTTGGTAGAAATTGCTGAACGCTTGAAGTATTTTGTGGCATTAAACGATTCTGAAAGGCTTAACGAGTCTGACCTGTCAAGTATATCTTGCGGAAATTCTCCGTCATCCTGAACAGCGAAAGGCATGGAAATATCATTATCAATCGAGAACTTGGCAACTGCCCTACCAGCCATTACCATCATCTCGGCAATCAGTTCACGACTAGGACTAGTGTGTTGCTGAGTTATTGAAACCTTGTTGTCATTTATCCTGACATCTACATTAGGCAGATCAAGGCTTATTGCGCCATTTTTCTTTCTATAGCTTTTGTGTTGGTTGACGATTTTTTGTAGTTCAGCTAGATTCTTATCTGAGTCAATTACAAGATTGGCCTCATCATAGCTAATCTTTTTTACTTTTATTATGCTGTGGATTATTTTTATATCAACAATCTCGTCACCATTTATACTAAATCCTACCGACAAGGCTTTTGAGGTTTCGCTAGAACCAAGAGAGCACTCATAGGTCACTGACTCTGGCAGCATGTGAATTATCTGCCCTGGAAGGTACAAATTAGATGCACGCTCTTGAGCATAAATGTCTAACTCAGAGTTGGCCTCAACCACAGAAGATACGTCAGCGATATGAACCCATATGTTGTCTTTGTCTATACTTATTGCGTCATCAGCATCGCTAGAGTTTTTGTTGTCAATGGCATAGCTCTTTAGGTGAGTTAGATCTGTCCTATTAACATCGTTATGGGTAATATCTAATTGCTCATCTATAAGTATCTGATTTCTGTCAGGGTAAGGATTAAATGCTTTATTATAGTAATTAAGCTTTAATAGTAATCTATGTGCCTCTTCTGGCGAATTTTCTACACCTAAGGCTTGGAGAATTTTTGCATGCTTAGATCTATTTAGTGCCACCCTGCTTATAGCTTCAATGTGGATTAAATCATCTTCCGTGAATGTATTGTTGTTTATATTTTCAACACAACTCTTGATACTTTCTGCTTCTAGATGTTCAGATTCACGTTTAGCTTTGATGCTATCAACCTGATTACACTCTCTGACAAAGACCTTATCCTTTTGCCAATAAAAGTAAAGCCCGTCATCGACTAAAAGATATACATTCCATGCATTCTGTGGGCTGTAATCTTCAAACAGCCATTCGGTCAATTCCTTTATCGATAATAGCTCCCCCTGAAACTCAGAGAGTATTGAATAGTCTGTAGAATTGTCAGCGTTGTCAGCGTTTTGTACTTTTATGAAATCTGGATGAACTAAACGGAAATCTTTCTCTCTAACCCTTAGGGTTGATCCATCTTCAAACAATAGCTCAAACTTGTGGGTAGTTTGGCTTAGAATTTTTGCTGGTTTGCCCTTATATGCAACTAATGAATTAACCAACTCTAGTTTACTCTGATTCTAGCGTTTCTTGGTATGATGAAGCATCCATAAGTCCTTCAATATTGTCAGCCTTGAACTTAATTAACCATCCATCATCGTAGCAGCTTGAGTTTATCAGCTCAGGCTCATCCTCTAAAGACTCGTTTATTTCTAATACTTGAAGGTCGACAGGTGCATATACGTCACTAGCGGCCTTGACAGATTCCACAACACATAATTCATCCCCAGCCTGGGCCTCGTCTCCATCACTAGGTAGCTCAACAAAGACCATATCTCCTAACAACTCTTGTGCATGATCTGAAACCCCTAGAGTATAAGTATTGTCACCATTATCTATTATCCATTCATGGGTCTGAGTATATTGCCTGTCTTGTCTAACTTCGCTCATCTATTGCTCCTAAAAATTACCTTTAAAAACTAAACCAATACCTTGTTTTTACGTACAAAAGGTGGTCTCACTATTTTAGCAAAAACCCACTTATTACGCATCTGTATTTCACACATATCTTCACTACCTGGCGGCACACTTGCCAGTGCAATGGCTTTGCCCATTGTTGGCGAAAAGGTTCCGGAGGTTACCTCGCCTTCGCCAAGATTAGTTTTAACTTTTTGATGGTCACGGATAACTCCTTTCCCCTCCAAAACTAGCCCGACTATGGTTTTATTAGTGCCTCTCTCCATTAATACCTCTAAAGCCTTACGACCTATAAATTCTCTCTCGCTGTTACTCATATCAACAGTCCACCTTAATCCAGCCTCTATAGGTGTAACCTCCTCATCCATCTCAGACCCATACAGGCTCATACCGGCCTCCAAGCGCAAGGTATCACGTGCACCCAAACCGCATGGCTTAACCCCTGCTTCAAGCAGCATCTTCCAGGTAAATTCAGCGGCCTTTTTCGGTAATGTTATTTCAAATCCGTCCTCACCAGTATAGCCTGTACGGGCAACAAACAAGTTCCCGACGCTGTTAGCACAAAAGGGTTCAAGGTTTGAGCAAATATCCTCTATTCCTGGTATTGCATCAAAGGTCTTTGACCTAGAGTTTGGCCCCTGAACAGCTATCATGGCTATATCTGACTTAGGCTCAACGTTAATGTTAAATTTACTTGCTTGTGATTTTATCCAGGTCAGGTCCTTTTCTGTGGTACTAGCATTAATAACCATTCTATAGTGTCCCTCATTCAGATAGTACACAATCAGGTCATCAATTACCCCTCCTGAATCATTCAGCATGCAACTATATAGCGCTTTACCTTTCTTTTTGAGCTTGTCGACATCGTTAGCTATTAGTTTTTGTAAAAACAACTTAGAGTCTTTACCATTTATGTCTACTGTACACATATGGGATACATCGAACATGCCGGCATCATTACGGACCTGGTTGTGTTCTTGTATCTGAGAGCCGTAATTTAGTGGCATCTCCCAGCCACCAAAGTCGACCATCTTGCCTCCAGCCTTAATATGTGCACTGTACAGTGGGGTGTGCTTCATTGACTTTAATGCTCTTTGTTCTTGATGTGTTTGCTTATAAAGATTACTGTAATGACAATAAGTAATATAGTCAAGGCCATGGTGCCAAACAACTTAAAGTTAACCCAGTTCTCTTCTGTTGTTAAAGCCTCATTACATAAAGACTCTATCGCAGTTGTCTTACAATCTATACTGGTCAACTCAATCTTTGGGTCAATGGAGGTGTTATCAAACAGCATCTGTCTTGCTGCCAATGCGACTTTCACAAAATATGCATTTACTATCGATATACCTATAAAACCAAGTCCCCAAAGCCATGTTATTCTAACCCAAACTTGGTCAGGCAACTTTAACTCCTTACCCATCATTCGTTGCAGTATGGTCTTCTTGCCAATATAAATACTGGCTATAAGTGCGACTGCAAAAACTACATACAGAACACTAACCTTCCACATAACAAATGCCGGGTCCTTTAAGGCTAATGTGACTCCCCCTAAAACAATCAACAGAGAAAAGGTAATTAGGTGGGTGTTTTCAAATTTACCGTTCTGGTAGCGACCAACCATCATCTGCACAAATGTTGCACCTATCATGGCATAAATAGCTGCATACAGACCCATAGTTTTGTAGACAACAAAAAACAGAACTATCGGAAAAAAATCAAATAACAGCTTCATTTATTCTAAGTGCTCCTTCGAACAATAAACTTTACCATTCTGGACTATTGCCTCGTCCTCTGGTATGTGTGTTTTACAGACACTGCAAGCAAGCATTTTGTTGCTGCTAGATGTCTTATTGTTAATAGCTTCAGTAGGCTTCCTGAATTTCTTAATCAAACTAAACCCGAGCCATACTACTAGTACTATTACTATTACTTTAATTATTCCCATAAGATTTGGCTGACAAACAGTCCTTATTAAGAAGTAAGATTTTACCTGCTATTAATTAAGCTGATGTCAAAATTATAGACAAAGATATTTAACTAACTAATGAGGTATTATGCTTATTGAATGCCTTTCCTTTAACTAATAAAGCGCTTCTAAAAAAGCACATCTTAGTATATAATTTCTCACTTCTTCACATGCCCAAGCCCGGGTGGTGAAATTGGTAGACACACAGGACTTAAAATCCTGCGGCTTCACGGCCGTGCCGGTTCGATTCCGGCCCCGGGCACCATAATTATTAAACATTACACTAGTTAGGTAAATTCTAGTGCTAGGCGCTATCATAAATTAAATAATTTATTAATTTTTTCAGTCGTAGGATTAAAAATAACTTTCTTTTCAGT
>JASLYC010000069.1 GCA_030739975.1 Gammaproteobacteria bacterium | reverse complement strand
TTTTCGAACCGTAAAAATTGGATTATTAGGCTCATTAGATCAAATCAAAACAATAACTAGGCTCCTGAAAGAGAAGTCTGATCTAGCAATTATCCATGACCCCATCATCAGCTCAGGTAATGAAGAAAAACTTTTAGACGATGATGCAATTGATTATATGAAAAATGAACTTATCCCAATGGCCACAATTTTGACACCTAATTTGAATGAACTGAGTTTTCTAGCGCCTGGACTAGATGAGCAGTCAGCCATAGCAAGCCTCAATTGTCCTTGGATATTAGTTACAACTACAGACAGCTCTGAGGCTGATATTGAACATCGTTTGTACCATGATTCAAAGTTAGTGGAGCGCTTTTGTTACAATAAACTGCCAGACAAATATCACGGCTCCGGTTGTACTCTATCAAGCGCAATTGGTGCATTGGTAGCCTCAGGTGTGGCGGTTAATGTTGCTTGTAGGAGGGCGCTCGACTATACTTATCAAACTTTATTGAATGCAAAAAAGCTGGGTAAAATGCAGTACCATCCTAACCGTAACTTGCCAAAATAGCATGAAATTTATTGATCAATGGTTAAGAAAAGAAGTACAAGACATTCAGGCTTATCATGTCCCAAGTTCAATAAATATGATAAAGCTTGATGCTATGGAAAGTCCCTTTTTGGTTCCTCAGGACTTAATTCAGCCCTACCTTGAGTGCTTGTCTGAGGCGGCATTAAATCGCTACCCTGATGGCAATGCTGAAGAGGTGCAACAGACTCTTATATCTCTCATGGATATACCTAATGAGCTCGGTATTTTGCTCGGTAATGGGTCAGATGAGTTGATTCAATTAATGTCTCTGGCTTGTGAAACTGGCGACACCGTTTTAGGTGTTGAACCAAGTTTCGTTATGTACGAGATGATATCAAAATTTACCAGACTCAATTACTATGGTGTTTTATTGGACGAAAACTATCAAATCAACTTAAATACAACACTTGAAGAGATTCATCGTGTCAAACCTAAAATAATCTTTATTGCTTACCCCAATAATCCAACAGGTAATGCATTTAATCGTGAAACGATCCTAACAATTATTAAAGAGAGTGATGCCTTAGTTGTTGTTGATGAGGCTTATTATGCCTACTGCAAGGATAGTTTTCTCGATGAGGTTAGTAATTATCCTAATATGGCGCTTCTAAGAACTGTATCGAAGATAGGATTTGCTGGTCTGAGGCTCGGTTTGTTGATTGCCAACAAGGATACTGTCCGAGAGTTAGATAAACTAAGATTACCCTATAACATCAACACCCTAACTCAAGCAAGTGCTAACTTTCTGTTAAAGGAAAAGAGTCATATCGTTGCAAATGCAAGGATTATTATTAATGAGAGAGAGCGCCTATTTGAAGAGTTGACGAAGATTTCTAATATTACCGTCTATCCTTCGCAGGCAAATTTTCTATTAGTCAAAGTCGATGATGCAGCATCGCTATTTGCATCATTAATAGAGAGTAGAATACTGGTTAAGAGTTTCGCCAAACATCCACAACTTAAAAACTGTATACGCGTAACTGTTGGTAATCCAGGAGAAAACAGTCAATTTCTAGAGCATTTAAAAAGCTACTATGGTTAATCGTAAAGAGTTAGATAATTACTGCAACGAGTACCTTAATGTTACCGCGTTTAAAGACTATTGCCTGAACGGATTGCAGATTGAAGGTACTGAAAATATCACAAGCATTGTTAGCGGAGTTAGTGCAAACTTAGCTCTGATTGAACGCGCTATTGATGAAAAGGCAGATGCTATTTTTGTACATCACGGTATTTTTTGGAAAGACGAAGATCAAACCATTACAGGTGCAAAACGTCGAAAGGTTTCCTTGCTGTTGTCTCATAATATAAACCTTTTTGGTTATCACCTCCCCTTAGACGCACATCCAGAGGTAGGTAATAATGTGCAACTTGGAAAACTTTTAGATATTCAAAACATGAAACCTATTGAGGGTAGCCTGCTATGGCAGGGTGATTTAAATATTAGCTTAAGTGACTTTACATCTCGCATAGAGAAAAAACTTGAGAGAGTGCCGCAGGTATTCGGAAATCAGGAAGAAAAGATTCGAAAAGTGAGCTGGTGTACTGGTGGCGCACAAAACTACATCGATGAGGCCATAACACTTGATGTAGGGCTATATTTGAGCGGTGAAGTATCAGAAAAAACACCTGCAGCGGCACTAGAAAATAACCTCACATATATCGCAGCCGGACATCATGCTACTGAACGGTACGGCATTCAAGCTCTATGTGAGCACTTAAGTAAGACCTTTCAATTACAGCATCAATATATAGAGATTGATAATCCTGTATAAAGTTAATTGATAATATGGATCGCGTAAATTTATCAAGTTCACTCGAATTTAGTAGAATTGTTTATGGCATGTGGCGACTAGCTGATGACTCTGATACTTCTATTAAGCACATAGATGCAAAGATAAATTCTTGTTTAAATCAGGGAATAACTACCTTTGACCAAGCCGCCGTTTATGGCTTATATACTTCCGAGGCTCTGTTTGGAAAAGCATTAAAGGCAAATCCTTCTTTAAGAGATAAGATGGAAATTGTCACGAAATGTGGAATCGTTGTTCCGTCCAATAAATATCCGAATATACAGGTAGCGCAATACGACACTTCTAGAGAACATATCTGTGCGTCAGTGGATACATCGTTGATAAATATGTCAACAGATTATATTGACCTTCTTCTGGTTCATCGCCCCGACCCCTTTGTAGATCACAGAGATCTCGGGAGAGCTCTCGATGATATCGTTTACTCTGGGAAGGTTAGAGCTATAGGTGTCTCTAACTTTAAACCTTGGGATTGGAATTTGTTACAATCCGGTATGAAAACTCAGTTAGCTACCAATCAGATAGAGATTTCTTTGGCTGCGCATGAAGCCTTGACAAACGGGGATCTTGCTTTTCATCAAGAACTTGCAACCCCGGTAATGGCCTGGTCGCCACTTGGTGGTGGGGGGTTAATGACTGGCAGAAGTCAGCTTGGGCTGGCTCTCGATAAAGTTGCAGCTGATCAAGGCGTGGGTAGGGCAGCAGTTGCTGTTGCTTGGATTTTAGCTCATCCAGCCAATATAATCCCTGTGATGGGGACTAATAATATCGAGAGGATATCAAAAATTTCCGACGCTCTTAAAGTTAAGATGGATAGAGACACTTGGTTTCATCTTTATACTGCTGCACTGGGTAGAGATATTCCTTAATAGTCATAAAATAATTCGTTAATCTCTCTAATAAGCCTTCCAAATGAATTATTTCAAAGCTATCGTTGAATATATTTATGTTTATTGTACTCAGTAGTTTGTATAATCACTTTTTTTAGATGTTTTCTTTTGATATGAGTAATAAATATGATGTCGCTATCGTGGGTGCAACCGGTGCAGTGGGTGAAGTACTAATTTCTATCTTGGATGAGAGAAATTTCCCAATCAATAATTTGTACCCTTTAGCTTCAAAACGTTCCGCTGGAACAAAAATAACTTGCCAAAGTAAATCTTGGACTGTAGCAGATCTGGATACTTTCGATTTCTCAAAAGCTCAGATTGGCTTGTTTTCTGCTGGCGGTCATATTTCTGAAATTTATGCTCCAATCGCAGCAAAAACTGGCTGTATTGTTATTGATAATACAGCACATTTTCGTCGTGATAAGGATATTCCATTAGTAGTGCCAGAAGTCAATGCTCATGCCATTAGTGACTACACTAACCGCAACATTATTGCTAATCCAAACTGTTCAACTATTCAGATGTTGGTGGCATTAAAGCCAATATATGATGCTGTTGGCATTGAACGTATCAATGTAGCAACTTATCAAGCAGTTTCGGGGACAGGCAAAGAAGCTATAACAGAGCTTACAAATCAAACAGCAAACTTATTAAATGGGAAAGAGGTTGAAATAGAAGTCTATCCAAAGCAAATCGCCTTCAATGCGATTCCACATATTGACGTTTTCCAAGAGAACGGCTACACCAAGGAAGAAATGAAGATGGTATGGGAAACACAAAAGATCTTCGAAGACGAAGATATATTGGTTAACCCAACCGCGGTCAGGATTCCGGTTGTCTATGGCCACTCTGAGGCTGTTCACATCGAAACAAAACAGAAAATTACAGCTATAGAAGCACGTAAACTACTTGAAAAAGCAGACGGTGTAACAGTCATGGATGATAGGAGGGACGGTGGCTACGCAACGCCCTTTATAGAAGCCACAAATAGTGACACAACCTTCGTGAGTCGTATCCGTGAGGATATTAGTCATGAAAGAGGGCTTAACCTATGGGTAGTGTCTGACAATGTAAGGAAGGGCGCAGCATTAAACTCTATTCAAATAGCTGAAATACTCATCAAAGACTATTTAGCTTAAGATAAAATTCGCTTATGATTACAATTGAGCGAAAAACCAACGAGACAGATATTAAAGTCTGCTTAGAACTATATGGCACTGGTAAGGCTAATATAGAAACAGGCGTACCCTTCTTAGATCACATGCTAAACCAAATAGCCCGTCATGGTTTAATGGATTTGACAATTAATTGTGATGGCGACACCGAAATAGATGACCATCATTCGGTTGAAGATATCGGTATCGCCTTTGGTCAGGCTTTTTTCCAGGCTGTTGGAGATAAAAAGGGTTTAACAAGGTATGGACATTCTTACGTACCTCTCGATGAAGCGTTATCAAGAGTTGTGCTTGATCTTTCAGGCCGACCAGGATTGGAACTGGGAATAAGTTTCACCAGAGAAAGGGTTGGGACATTTGATGTTGACTTAATTAGAGAGTTTTTTCAAGGATTTGCAAATCATGCCTTAGTAACTCTCCACATTGACAATATAAAGGGTATTAATTCTCATCATCAGGCAGAAACGGTCTTTAAAGCTTTTGGTAGAGCTCTTCGTATGGCGATTACTATAGATGAGCGCCAGCCAGATACAATACCTTCAACTAAGGGTTCACTATAATTAGATTCTTTTTTAGGAATAGATGACACGTGCAAACAATTGCAATCATTGATTATGGAATGGGTAATGTCCGTTCTGTTCAGAAAGCACTAGAATACGTTGCCCCAAATGATTACTGCGTACTTACCAATAATTTAAATACAATTGCAGAAGCAGATCGAGTAGTTTTCCCCGGCCAAGGCGCAATGGGCGCTTGTATGAGTGCACTCAACGAGCATAAATTGAATGATGTTATTAAAAAGGTAGCGAATGAAAAGCCTTTTCTTGGTATCTGTCTCGGCTTACAGCTGTTATTCGATTTTAGCGAAGAAAATAATGGCACGAAAGGACTTTCGATAATCCCAGGTAATGTAATAAAATTTAAAAATAAACAACATAAAATACCACATATGGGTTGGAATAAGGTTAAACAAGTAAAAAAACACCCACTTTGGAATAAAATTGAAGATAATTCGAGATTTTATAGCGTTCATAGTTATTATGTTAAGGAAAATGACAAAAGTTGTGTTACAGGGTCGACTGAATATGGCATTAAATTTACTTCAGCTGTAGCAACAGATAAATTGTTCGCGGTTCAATTCCATCCTGAGAAATCACAAAAAGACGGCCTTCAATTGCTAAAAAACTTCACCAATTGGTAGTAACCTTATATTTGATTAGGAATAGATGTTGCTTTAGTGATTTAATATGTGGCTTGTGCAACTTTCTACACCAGAACAGTATCCTTTCCCGAATATATTTAGGTGATTGAGATAGTGATAGAGCATATAAATTGGTTTTCTCTGCTCAAAACCTTCATCTAATTTATATTTTTCGTTATATGCTTTAAAAAAATCGTCACTAAATCCACCAAACATGTGAATTAGAGCAAAATCAATTTCACGGTGTCCAAAGTAGCTAGCTGAATCTATAAAATATGGATTATCTTTACCATTTATGACATTTCCAGACCAAAGATCACCATGTAGTAATGCTGGCTTTATTGTGTTATCGAGATATTTGTTTAGTTTTGGTTCTATTGAAAGTAATCTTTCGTATAAATCATAATCTAATAATTTAGAATTATAGGCATACTCTATTTGATACTTTAGACGATGTTGCCAATAAAACTCTTTCCATGAGGTAATGTCTGTATTTATTGCATTGAATTGAGGCATTTCGCCGATAGTGTTATCGAAATCAAACCCAAATATAGAATTAGTGGCGCGATGTAGGTTTGCTAATGACCAGCCTATTTGAATTTGATAATTTTTCTGTTTCTTCTCTTCTATCCATTCAAGTACTTGGTATTGTTCAGAGGCCCATATTACTTCTGGAGTATGAATATAATCTCGAAGTAAGTCAAGCTCTTTTGCTTGATTAATTAAGTTGTCATTTGGTTTTTCTTGATACTTAGCTAATAATGTAACATCTTTGTCAGTCAATATTTTGTATATTTTTATAGTACTATTTTTAATTAATACATTGCTAATAACGTTGTAGCCGAGATTGTTTTTAATTTGTGATTCAATGGACATTGATCTTAATTGATTTGTTTCTTAAGACAATCTAGGTAGGCATCTTTGTCTATTGGAGCATTGTTTTTTTGAGATATGAATATAATCTGTGCGATACAATCCATCATTAAATGTTCTACTTGATGAGGGTCTTTATGTATATCTAGTAGTTTTTGATAGGTCTCTTTAATGCCTGCAGGTTGTTTTATAGAAAGTTGCTCTCTGAGTGCCAAATGTAAGTTAATGTGAAGAAAAGGATTTACTTCGCCATGTCCGGGGAAATATTCAGAGTCGATATTGCTTATTCTTTTTTGGTACTCAGGGTGAATTTTTATAATTGAAACCAGTTCTTTTTCTAGAGGCTCAAGCAATTGTTGGTTAGTGTATTTTTGCCAGGCTTTGGCTAAGAATTCTCGTTGCTGTTTTCTATCTTGACTAAACAGCATGAATGGTTAAGAGGTTATATATTTTTCTCTTCGTATTCACACAAGTCAAGTAAAGTACACTCAGTGCAGTGAGGTGATCTGGC
>JASLYC010000068.1 GCA_030739975.1 Gammaproteobacteria bacterium | reverse complement strand
GGCATGACCCACCTTGGCAACAAAGAGAATGGGTTAAGTCAGTTAAAGGCCGTAAAAATTACATAGGATTTGAATTGGAATGCAAGATTTGTAAGGCTGAACATGATTTGTATTAAGACTGATATACCACAAGAAATATGCGATATTAATGATGAGTTAAAGGCTATTTATCATAGCAAAGATACTGTATGTATCTGGATATTCAAAACTAGAGATGACAGAAATAAGTTTATGGATGAAACTGCAGGGATGTTAAAGGGTGCAAGAGAAAAACATTTCGAATCTTTCTATAAACAATAAAACAAAAGTTCTTATTGTTGATAACACTAAACCTCGTTAAATTTTATTTGCTTGTTATTTCAGATCTGCTTATGTGCCAGTTGCTCCGTTTGTCAGTTTTGTTTTTTCTATTCTCTTGGTTATAGAGCAAAACTTTTGCTATATATTGAAGCTTTTGAAGTCCTGGCAAATACTTGGCATTCTTATAGCGATTGTAATGTTTGCATTGGCATTTATAATATCGCAGTCAGTTAACTGTTAATAACTAATTCATTCCTTATAATATAGATTCAGAATATTTAATTAAAGACAATAATTCAGGGTTAAATAATGTCAAACTTGTTAGCAAAAAAAAGTGTTCAGTTGGTTAAGAATTACATTGAAACACTTGATATAAATGTGCAACTAATCGAATTAGACTCTACAGCACGAACAGCTCAAGATGCAGCAAACTCTCTCAATCAGGAGGTAGGATCAATTGTCAAGAGCCTACTCTTTAGAAGTTCTGAAAATGAATTCTACTTATGTCTAGTGTCCGGAGACAAATACCTGTCCACCGAAAAAGTTGCAGCAATTACCGGAAACAAAATTATAAAATCTAGTGCCGATGAAGTAAAAAAGCAAACCGGATTTTCGATTGGTGGGGTATCTCCATTTGCGCACTTAATTCCTCCTAATAGAATCTTTATTGATAAGAACCTTAACAGGTTCGATATGGTCTATGCAGCTGCAGGACACCCTTACGTTGTTTTTGGCATTACTTACCTTGATTTATTAAATACTACATTGGCTGAAGAAAAAGTCATTACTGAATAAAGTAGACTACAAATATTATTATGGATGACAATAAATGGATGGCAATTGCCATAGAACAGGCTAAAAAAGCTTCGCAATTAGGTGAAGTCCCTGTTGGTGCAGTTCTAATCTTAAATGATAAATTAGTTGCGCAAGCACACAATCAACCAATTTCAACTAATGACCCAACAGCACACGCTGAAATTCAACTCCTAAGAATAGCTGGTATGGAGTTAAAAAATTATAGACTGCCTAACTCTACACTCTATGTTACTTTAGAGCCATGCGCTATGTGCCTAGGCGCAATGATACATGCAAGAGTATCTAGAGTTGTATTTGGTGCCTATGATGAAAAAACTGGTGTCTGTGGTTCTTGTGCAGACTTATCAAACAGCCCTTACTTCAACCATTCGCTAGATATTACTGGCGGGGTGCTTGCTGAAGATTGTAAAAATCTATTACAGGACTTCTTCATACAAAAAAGAGGAAATTAATAATTCAAAGCTAACTTGCAGTTATTTAACTTTTTAATAAAACAATTAAACCGTATACATGCCACCATTAACGTGAATTGTTTGTGCTGTAATATAAGCGCCAGCGTCACTAGCCAAAAACAAAACTGTTCCAGCTATTTCTTCTGTGGTACCCAATCGACCCATAGGTATTTGTTTCGATAATGCCTCCCTTTGTTCTTCTGGCAACGAGTCGGTCATGTCTGTCTTAATGAAACCTGGTGCGACAGCATTAACTGTAATGCCGCGAGCCCCAACCTCGCGTGCCAAAGATTTGGTAAAGCCCATGATTCCTGCCTTAGCAGCAGCATAGTTAGTTTGTCCTGCGTTACCCATAGCGCCTACCACAGAGGAAATTGAAATAATGCGTCCAGCCTTTTTCTTCATCATGCCACGTAGCACTGATTTTGACATCTTGTAAACGGATGCTAGATTTGTATTCATAATATCGTCCCACTCATCTTCCTTCATCCTCATTAAAAGATTGTCGCGAGTAATTCCTGCATTATTTATCAAAATATCAACCGATCCATACTTTTCAACTATCTTGCCCATGACATCTTTAATTTGATTATTATTGGCTACATTTAGCTCCATTCCTTGCCCGTTAATCTTATTGTCTTTTAGAATAGAGGTAATAGCATCTGCGCCATTTTCGCTTGTAGCTGTACCTATAACTGTGGCTCCTGCTCCTCCTAAAGTGAGAGCAATTGCTTGCCCTATACCACGGCTTGCACCAGTAACTAAAACTATCTTGTTATCTAAATTGTTCATCACTGTATCTCCTCTAGGGTCTTTGTAACGCTTGACAAATCAATTACAGCGTTTGCGCTCAAAGATTTTTCAATTCTTCTTGTTAGCCCAGCCAAAACCTTGCCTGGTCCGCACTCGATAAGTTTTTCAACTCCTGTATTATGCATTGATTTTACTGTATCTGTCCATAGTACCGGCTTATGGAGTTGAGACACGAGTTTTGATTTAATTTCATTAATGTTGTTAGCTATCGAGGCATCAAAATTATGTATAACACCTATATCTCCCATTCTAAACTCTAAAGAATTAACGGCACCCGAGAACTCTTCAGCTGCATCACTCATTAAAGAACAGTGTGATGGAACACTTACTGGCAACAAAACTGCTCTTTTAGCTCCAGCAGCTTTCATATCGTCACATGCACTCTCTACTGCATTTTTGTTACCTGCAATAACGACCTGCCCTGTTGCATTAAAGTTTACAGCCTCAACTACACCTTCACCAACAAACTCCCCACAGACTTTAACTACAGTAGCATCATCAAGGCCTAATATAGCTGCCATTGCGCCTACACCCTTTGGCACTGCTGACTGCATCAATTGTGCTCGTTTTGTTACTAATTGTATTGCATCCGAATAATCGAGCGATCCGACAGCAACCAAGGCGGTATATTCACCCAAACTATGCCCAGCCATACAGGCTGGAGAGATGTCAGATTCACCTTTTAAAACCCTATAGGTAGCATAGCCTGCAGCCAACATAGCTGGTTGCGTATTCTGTGTTTGGTTTATTGCTTCTTTGTCATTTTGTACTAGTTTCCATAAATCAAACCCTAGGGTATCGCTTGCCTCTGTGAATGTATCCTTTACTATTGGAAAATTGTCAGCTAAATCGCTCATCATGCCGACCGACTGTGAGCCCTGTCCTGGAAAAATAATTGCGTATTGCATAGAAAATTAGTTTGTTAAGTTGTTTTTATTTTAATCAATAAAAAAGCGCCCAAAGGCGCTTTTCAAAATAAATCATTGTGTATTTAACTAGGCAGCTTCAATCGAAATATATTGACGCATAAATTTACCTTTCTTAGCAAAAACAACTTTCCCATCTGCTGTAGCAAAAAGAGTGTCATCTTTACCCTTACGTACATTAGTTCCAGGGTGGAATTTAGTGCCCCTTTGGCGAACCAATATATTTCCAGCCAATACTGTTTGACCACCAAACCTTTTTACTCCAAGACGTTTTGATACCGAATCTCTACCATTATTAGTACTACCGCCTGCTTTTTTATGTGCCATTGGTTAATCTCCTATGCCTTAATCTTTGTTATTTCAATTTCAGTAAAAAGTTGTCTATGGCCTTGTTGCTTCATTGAATGTTTACGACGACGGAATTTCAGAATATTTACCTTTTTGCCTTTGCCTTGAGATATAACTTTAGCCTCAACAGTCGCCTTTGCAACAGTAGGTGCACCAATTTTAACATTTTCACCATCAGCAACCATCAAAACCTCATCAAAGGTTACTTTTTTGCCTGGCTCAACTTCTAACTTCTCAACCTTTAAGGTAGTGCCCTCGGAAACTCTAAATTGCTGGCCACCTGTTTTAATAACTGCGTACATAACAAATCCTAAATATATTTGCCAAAAAGGATGGAATTATACTCGAACAATAACTCTAATGAAAGAGTGTTTTGGTTAAACTTTAAGTATAATTTGGGTTTTTATTTTACTAGGACTAACTGCGATGATTATTTTTGAAACCAATATGGGCAATATTCACATTGACGTTGATATAGATAAAGCACCTATTACCGCTCAAAATTTTATTGATTACGCTAATGAGGGCTTTTATGATGGCACTATATTCCATAGAGTTATTAATAGCTTTATGATTCAGGGTGGTGGATTTAATGAGGACATGATTCAAAAATCAACAAAAGCAGAAATAGAGAATGA
>JASLYC010000067.1 GCA_030739975.1 Gammaproteobacteria bacterium | reverse complement strand
AAAGCCATATGGATCTTCGTGACGAATTTCTTCATGAGAAGTTGGAATCACAAAGCGATCCTCATAATTAGCTATTCCAAGTAATTGATACATTTCTTCAGCCTGATTAACAGTTAATCCTACATCCTCTAATACCTTTGCTCCGTCGCTACCTTCAACTGCTTTGAATCTTTGATGTGCACGCATAGCTAGAAGTTTAGATATCGATGATATGATTGGCTTCTCATCCCCAGCAGTAAACATATTAGCTAAATATTTTGCTGGAAAGCGCAATGCATCTGCAGTTTGAATTACGCCATTTGCATTTTCAACATTCCCCTTGTCAATTTGTGACTGGACAGGAGACAAAGGTGGTACATACCACATCATTGGCAGGGTACGATATTCAGGATGGATTGGGAACGCTATCTTCCATTCCTTAGCCATTTTGTATATTGGTGATTTTTGGGCTGCGTCAATCCACGATTGTGGCACCTCATCTTGCAAAGCCTGCTTTACAACTTCAGGGTCGTTTGGATCCAAAAATATATCCAAATGTTCTTGGTATAGATTTTGTTCATTTTCTGTTGCAGCTGTTGACCCTATCTTGTCTGCATCATAAAGTATAACGCCGACATAACGTATACGCCCAACACAAGACTCTGCACATGCCATTGGCAAGCCAGACTCAATTCTTGGATAACAGCCAATACATTTCTCAGCCTTGCCAGACTCCCAGTTATAATAAATCTTCTTATATGGGCATCCAGATACACACATACGCCAACCACGACACTTATCTTGGTCAGCTAAAACAATTCCGTCTTCTTTTCTCTTGTAGATTGAACCTGAAGGGCATGAAGCTACACAAGCAGGGTTAAGACAGTGGTTACAAAGACGAGGAAGGTACATATGAAATGTATTTTCAAAGTCTTTGTACATTTCTTTATTTACATTTTCAAAGTTAACGTCTTTAGAGCGCTTTTCAAACTCACCTGCAAGGTCATCTTCCCAATTAGGCCCCCATTCAATCTTCTCCATGTCTTTACCTGTTATTTGCGATACAGGCCTTGCTGTAGGAGCAGCCTCTGATAGCGGCGAAGACTTTAATCCATGCCACTTGTATTCAAATGGCTCATAGTAGTCATCAATCTCAGGCATATCAGGATTAGCAAAAAGGTTTGCCATCTTGCTAAAGCGACCTCCGGCTTTAAGTTCTAGCTTATTGTTATTAACTTTCCAGCCACCCTTCCACTTTTCTTGGTCTTCCCAATTCTTAGGAAAGCCTATGCCAGGCTTAGACTCTACATTGTTGAACCAGGCATACTCGACACCCTTACGGTTAGTCCAAATGTTTTTACAAGTTACTGAACAAGTGTGGCAACCAATACACTTATCTAGATTGAGTACCATTGAAATTTGTGCTCTTATTTTCATCTTTATCTCCTGTACTAAATTAGTTATTGATTCCTAGAGGATTCTTTTGTGCCTCCCTCTCAGGTGTAAGCGGCCTTTCTAACCAGTCAACGTTCTGATCAACCTTATGGACCACAACGTATTCGTCTCGATTTGAGCCAATAGGGCCATAGTAGTTAAATGCATATGAGTATTGAGCATAGCCACCAATCATATGTGTTGGCTTAGGTATAGTTCTAGTTACTGCATTTAAAATACCGCCACGTTTGCCTGTTGATGGAGAACCAGGAACATTCACAATTTTCTCCTGCGCGTGATACATTAAGGCCATACCATTTGGTACCCTTTGTGAGACCACAACTCTAGCCATAGTTGCACCATTAGCGTTTACTGCTTCGACCCAATCATTATCTACAAGCCCGATAGACTCAGCATCTTCTTCAGAAATCCAGAAGTATGGTCCGCCACGGAATAGTGTTAGCATTCTCAAGTTATCTTGATAGGTTGAATGAATCCCCCATTTTGAGTGCGGCGTAATCCAGTTAAGCACTAAGTGCGGTTTGCTTTTCACATTTTCAGGAATAGTTTGAACAGCTTTAGTGTCAACTGCAGGCTTATAAGCACAGAACCCTTCACCAAAATCTAACATCCACTCGTGGTCTTGATAGAACTGAGCACGGCCTGTTAATGTTCTTAAAGGGATATGCTCATGGAGATTGGTATAACAAGCTGTATAGCTAACCTCTTCGGACTCGATGCCTGACCAAGTTGGTGCAGTAATGATTTTACGTGGTTGGGCCACAATATCTCGATATGTAATTTTTTCTTCTTGGCGACCTTTGTATAGATGAGAGTGGTCAATACCAGTTTTAATTGATTGCCCAGACCATGACTTATGTGCCACTTCACCATTTGTCTCAGGAGCCATTCTCATCACAGCATCACACACATGAATGTCTTCAGACAATGAAGGCATACCTTTAGAGATACCCTCCTCTTTGATGGTACCATTGAGCACAGCTAGCTCATCAACTTCGTGCTCAGTATTCCAATCAATGCCTTTTATGTTATTACCTAACTTCTTCATTAGAGGGCCAATAGCAATATACTTAGCATAGGTGTTTGGATAATCTCTCTCGACAACTTTAAAGAATGGTGCTGTCTTTCCGGGTATCACTTCGCACTCACCCTTCTTCCAGTCTTTAACTTCGCCAAATGGTTGAGCCATAGCCGCAGCGGTATCGTGTTGCATCGGTAGAGATACAACATCTTTTTGTGTACCTAAATGTTTTTCAGATAGCTCTGAAAACTTCTTAGCAATTGTTTTAAATATTTGCCAATCAGATTTAGCTTCCCATGCAGGATCAACAGCTTTACCAAGAGGATGAACAAATGGATGCATATCAGTAGTATTTAGGTCAGCCTTTTCATACCATGTTGCAGTAGGCAATACGATATCTGAATAAGCTCCTGTAGAGTTTAGACGGAAGTTGATATCAACCATTAAGTCTAGCTTGCCAACAGGTGCTTTCTCATGCCACTTGATTTCTTTACATGATTTGCCCTCTTTACCTTCATTAAGTACACCGTTTTGTGCACCAAGTAAATGCTTCAAGAAGTATTCATGACCTTTAGATGAACTGCCAATGAGGTTAGAGCGCCATACAAATAAATTACGTGGAAAGTTCTCCTCTGCATCAATATCCTCGTAAGCAAAGTTAAGATCACCTTTTTGCAATTTATAAGCAACATAGTTTGATACTGCAGCCTCGTCCATTGCACCAGCCTCTTCTGCTTCTTTAGCCAGCTCCAAAGGGTTTTGATCAAATTGTGGAATCGACGGTGTCCAGCCCATGCGTTGTGCTGTAACGTTGTAGTCAGCTAGTTGGTTACCACGATATTTTGCTTTCGCTGTTGAAGCCAATAGATCATCCGCCTCAACTCTTTCATAACGCCATTGATCTGTATGAAAGTACCAGTATGTTGTTGAGGCCATATGACGCGGTGGGCGTTGCCAATCAAGGCCAAATGCAATAGGAGCCCATCCCGCTTGAGGGCGAAGTTTTTCTTGCCCTACATAGTGAGCCCAGCCTCCACCCGATTGACCAACACAGCCACAAATGTGTAACAAATTCATGATACCGCGATAGTGCATATCAGTGTGGTACCAGTGCGTAATAGCTGCGCCTAAAATTACCATTGATTTGCCTTTAGTTTTCGAAGCGTTATCAGCAAATTCACGACCAGTTATTTCTAAATCTTTAGCAGGAACACCTGTTATCTTAGCTGCCCATGCGGGGGTATAAGGAACAGTCTCATCGTCGTATGAAGTTGCTAGGTTGTCGCCTAAACCACGATCAATACCATATTGAGAGATTTGTAAATCGCATACAGAAGTAACCATTACATCTTCTCCATCTGCAAGTTTAAGCTTGCGAACCGGAATTTTGCGCACTAATGAGTCGCCCTCGTCAGGATTAAAATGTGGGAATGTTACATCTACAACAGTATCAGAATTATTGATACACGTAAGTTCAGCCTCAATATCTTTTCCAGAAGCTTGTTCCAAGATATTCCATTTGCCTTCCTCACCCCAGCGGAAACCGATTGAACCATTTGGAGCTACAAATGAACCTGATTTCGAGTCAAATACAATAGTCTTCCATTCTGGATTATTGCCTTCGCCCAAATTATTATCAAAATCAGATGCCCTTAAGAATCTACCGGTTACTGTTTTACCGTCAACCTCTTCCAAGATAACTTGCATTGGGAAATCAGTAAAGCTTCTTGCATATTGTGTAAAGTATGGATCCTGCTTATCGACATGAAACTCTTTAAGCGCTACATGCCCCATTGCCATAAATGCTGCCGCATCTGTGCCTTGTTTAACCGGCATCCAAAGATCCGCAAATTTTACATATTCGGCATAATCTGGTGCCATTGATACTACTTTGGTGCCGTTATAGCGTGATTCCACTGCAAAGTGAGCATCTGGCGTACGTGTCATTGGCAGATTTGCGCCACAAACAATTATATATTTAGAGTTGTACCAATCAGCTGATTCTGGCACATCTGTTTGCTCGCCCCAAACTTGTGGAGATGATGGCGGAAGGTCGCAGTACCAATCATAAAAAGATCCTACACCGGCACCAATCATAGATAGATACCTTGATCCAGCAGCATAAGAAATCATACTCATAGCAGGAATTGGACTAAACCCATAAATACGATCAGGGCCCCATTTTTTTATAGTATATATATTTGCTGCTGCTGTAATCTCTTCAACCTCATTCCAAGTAGAGCGCACAAAGCCACCTAGACCACGAACACCTACATAAGAATCGCGCTTCGCTTTATCATTCTGGATTGCCTCCCAAGCTTCAACAGGATCCCTTCCTTTAGCTATTTCAGACCTATACAAATCTAGTAAGCGACCACGAACCAGAGGATATTTAATTCTGTGAGGGCTGTATAGGTACCAAGAAAATGATGCCCCTCTTTGACAACCACGAGGCTCATGGTTGGGAAGATCTTCACGAGTACGAGGGTAATCCGTTTGTTGCATCTCATAAGAAACCAATCCATTCTTTACAAATATCTGCCAAGAACAACCTCCAGTACAATTTACTCCATGAGTTGACCTAACAACCTTATCATGACGCCACCTATTCCTATAAGTGTCTTCCCATGCACGATTCTCCTCAGTAAGAATTCCGTGTCCTTTTGAAAAAGTTGACTTAATTTTGCTAAAGTATTTAAGTCTATCTAAAAAGTGACTCATATTGATCTCCTGTTATATATATCTTTTTGATAATTTAATATTTATTAAAGTTCTATTGTTAATCCACAATTAAGGGTTATGAAACTCTGCATTTTTGCGCAAATAAAACCACCAATTTATAACCATACAAACTGCATAGAAAATTGCAAAACCAAATAACGCATTTTCAGGTGTTGCTAATTTAATCTGCTCGCCAAATACCTTAGGAACAATAAACGCACCGTATGCAGCAACTGCTGATGTCCAACCAAGAGCTGGCCCTGCTTGCTCCTTGTTAAATATCTGTGATGTTGTTCTAAAGGTTGATCCATTGCCAATACCTGTCATAGCAAACAACACCACAAAAAGGATTAAGAATTGATAAAAGAATTCCTCAGGCGTTGCAGAAGCATAGGCTTGCTTCATGTAATAAGCTACACCTAGTGTTGAGATTACCATTACTCCAGAGATAATTTGGGTTACTTTTGCTCCCCCCATCTTGTCAGCTATTGTCCCGCCAATTGGACGAATAAGAGCGCCAACAAAAGCTCCTATCCAGGCGTATGTCAATGCTGAGGGGGCATTAGGGTTAACGGTGTTATGTGTCATTACACCATCAACAATAATATGTTGAAAACCAAAGATTACTTTAATTGACAGTGCAAGTGCGGCCGCATATCCAATAAAAGATCCAAAGGTCATTGTATATATAAGTGTCATTATCCAGGTGTGTTTATTGCTAAAGATCTTATATTGACGCTTAATCCCTTCTTTGTAATCACTGCCAAGTGGCGCTATTTTTAGTAAAAAAACCGTTAGTGCTAAAATAACTGGAAGTGCAACCCACTTGCTAACCATAAGTCCTGAACCGTTAACCATTTCAGGCAACATCAAATATAAACCCAATGCGGCTGTGGATAAACCAAGTGCAAGCATCGATATAATTTTAATAAATGCTCCCATTGTTGATCCAATATTAGGGGAAACATGATCCGAGGTAATGTTGTTCATGCCCATCCAAGTTGCTAAAGATAGTGGAATTAGTAAAACTAACCAGACATAGCCTGCATTCTGAAGATAGGTGTCAGTACCCGCCGGGATTTTGCCAATCAATGTTCCTGATGCTAGTTGTAGTTGAGTTGGGTCACCTATTACCGCTATAGTCATTACTAAAGGTATTAGAATTTGCATGGTGGTAACGCCAAAGTTACCTAAACCAGCATTCATGCCTAATGAATAGCCTTGAATTTTCTTTGGGAAAAAATAAGATATGTTTGACATCGAAGAGGCAAAGTTGCCGCCACCAAAACCCGATAACAATGCTAGAACCTGAAAATGCCAAAACGGTGTATCTGGGCTAGAAAGTGCAATACCAAGCCCTACAGCAGGGAGCATTAATAATGAGGTAGTCAAAAATAAAGTGTTTCTACCACCCGCAAGGCGGATAAAGAATGTTGATGGAATTCGAAGGGTTGCACCGGACAAGCCTGCAATTGCTGCCAAGGTAAATAGTTGTGACTTATCAAAACCACCGTAACCAGTATTAAGCATTTGAACAGTAATAATTCCCCACATAAGCCATGTAGCAAAACCTGCTAACAAGCTCGGTATTGAAATCCATAAATTTCTATTAGCTATCTTCTTGCCTTTTCTTTCCCACTCATCTTCATCATCTGGATTCCAACTAGTCAAATCTTTAGCCATTAATTTCTCCTGTTAATTAATTATCTATATATCTATTATTACTTAGTGTTTTTAATACTATCTTTGTAAGCGTTGTACTTAGAATTAAACTCCTCCAATAAATCCATATGCTCCATAATTGCTTTAGCAGAAATAACACTATCGTGGTCATCTTGTAATTTAATATATTCATCCAATACTTTTCGCTTCTCTTTTTTGACCATTCCTTCTATGTATTCTTTTTCGAAAGTAAAATGCATCCATACCAGTGACACTGCAGTTGCACCATATAGCAACATAAAAATAGAAGAATTGATGTGCGTATAATCAATAATGACTCCGAACATAATAGGTAATAAGAAACCGCCCATTCCTCCAGCTAAGCCAACGGCACCTGAAACTACACCAATATTTTCTGAGTACTCATCAGATAAAAACTTAAATACCGAGGCCTTGCCAAAACCCCACGCAATACCGAGAATAAATAGAATTACTGTAAAAATCCAAATATTAAGACTAATATCAAAATCTTCTGGTCCATGGGTTGTGCTAATTACAAGTGTTGTTTGTGGGTAAGACATAAAAAATAAGCACACCAAAGATGTCCACATTACATACCAAGTAACCTTATAAGCTCCATATTTATCTGCAAACCAACCCCCAAGTGCACGAATTACGCCAGAAGGTAGCACAAATATAGCTGCCAGAAGTGCTGCCGTTCTTAGATCAATTCCATACTCGACAATATAGTATTTTGTCATCCATAATGATAAAGCTACAAAACCACCAAATACAAGTGAGTAGTACTGCATATATTTCCATAGCTTTGGATCTGATAATGCTTTTATTTGTTCTTTAAAACTTACTTGTGATGAAGATATATGTGAGGGGTCTTCATAAGTAAACATCCAGTAAAGTGCTAAAACTATAATCATTGCAACTGCATACACTTTAGGAACAGTTTGCCATCCATAAACGACAACAATTGTTGGTGCAATAAACTTAGTCAAGGCGGCACCAGCATTACCGGCACCAAAAATACCCATAACTAAACCCTGGTTCTTATTGTCATACCATTTAGATGTATAAGCAATACCAACTGAGAATGCTGAACCTGCAACACCAATAAGCAAACCCAGAGCTAAAAAATGCCAATATTTTGTTGCGTCGCCAATAAGCCATAAAGGAATAATCATTGTAAGTATTAACAGAAAAAATACTATCCTGCCACCAATCCTATCTGTAAGCATACCAACAGGCAGCCTAAGTATAGACCCAGTAAGTATTGGTGTGGCAACCAACAAACCAAACTGAGATTCGCTTAATTCTAGTAATTCCTTGATTGGAATTCCAATAATTGAAAATATTACCCATACTGCAAAACATGCAGTAAACGCTATAGTATTGGCTGCTAATACTGAATTAGCTTGCGCTTTTTTTGAGCTTATTATTGGCAGGCCCATAACATTATCATTTAACCCCTATATTTAAAAAATAATTAATATGTATTAGAAAAAGCATTATTAAAGCTGAAAGCTATCTTGTTAAAAAAATAACTATCGTTTAAGTGCTTTATGATGATAATTATTCACTTAAAGAATTTAATTGTTATTGATATATATCAAGAAAAACTATATATATTTTATTTGTGTGATATAGGTCACAAATATAACAGCGAAAATTGTATTAACCTAGAAAGTTATTCGGGCAAAATGAACAGCTAATTACAACCAAGATACCGAACTATGAAAAATACAAGTATTAAGGTGGGATTTATCACCATTTCTGATCGAGCCTCGCGTGGAGAATATCAGGATATAGGTGGCCCAGCAATGCAAGACTGGATCAATAACGCCATATTATCTCCGTACACAGTAGAATCAATTGTTATTGCAGATGAGCAGATGTTGATCGAACAAACACTAATAGATTTTGCCGACAAACGTCAATGCAATCTTATTCTCACCACTGGTGGCACAGGTCCGACTACGCGTGATGTAACCCCGGAGGCCACACACAATGTTTGTGAGCGCATCTTTGATGGCTTTGCTGAACAAATGAGAAGTGTTTCTCTTCGTACTGTTCCAACAGCAATATTATCTCGTCAAACTGCAGGCACCAGAGGCAAATCTTTAGTTATTAATCTTCCTGGCAAACCTGACGCTATTGCTGTTTGCTTAGGGGCAATTTTTTTGGCAGTTCCGAAATGCCTTGAACTTTTAGATAACTCTAATATACAAATTGATTTAGATTACATAGAACAGGAATTTGAATAATAATTATCTAGACTTCTTGCCGAGTAAATACGCCTCAATCAAAGCTTTCTTGACTTCTTTAGAGCGCTTTTCCTGAGGAATATTTTTTCTAATAATGCTATCAATCTTAGATAAGTATTCTGATGTTTGGTATTTATCCCTCAACATATTTATATCTAAATCGCCATTAATTACACAGCCTGTTGCGCAACCTTTCTCATTAGAAAATACTATATTTTGATCAATCATTATTTCAAACTGATATGAATATATGTCAATATTATTTTCTTGCGCAATGAATACATAAACTGAATTAAAAAAATCATCATGACTGATAATGTTGTCAATATTTATTTCATTTTTTAGCAAGAAGTTTTGACCTTTATAATCAAAACTAATACTCGCTGTAACCTGATTAATTGCCATTACTTGGTAAGAGATAAAAATAATTTTGGCAACTCATGTGGTAATGATTCAATCCTATCAACAACTGAATAATGTGAGCCAAATATATCTGATATGTAGTTATCTGCCTTCTTATCTAGGCTTATACAATAAGGATACATTCCAAGTTGTTGGCATTCCTGTACAGCCTTGTGAGTGTCTTTAATTAAAGAATTAGAGTCACTGACATCAATATCAGATGGCTCACCATCGGTCAAAATAAGCATTAATTTTTTATCACTGCGCTGTAAATTTAAATAATGAGAACCATGACGAATTGCAGCCCCCATCCTAGTAGAATACTCAGCCTTTAGATTTGCCAAACGAGATTTAACATTTTCATCCCAGTGCTCACTATAGCCTTTTATATGATAATACATGACCTGTTGACGAGTATTGGAATTGAATCCTGCTATAGCAAAATTATCTCCTAGCTGTTCAACAGCCCAAGCTAGCAGAGTTACTGCCTCTTGAGATAACTCCAAAATTGTTCTTTCTGAATTGTCGATTGCATCGTTAAGTGACTCAGATAAATCCAGAAGTAATAGTACTGAAACGCTACGAGAATCATGCTCAAAATCGACATTAATTCGAGTATCAGGTTGTAGTCCATTTTTCATCTCAATAACGCTTCTTAAAGCAATATCAAGGTCAAGTTCTGCACCCTCTTCTTGGTATCTCAAACGTCTCTTGTTTTGTGGTTTTAATAAGTCTAAGACTCTCTTCAATTGTTTTACCAAGGCAGAATGCTTATCTAGAATTTTGTCAATTTTATTGGCATTTGAGCGCGAATGAAGCCTTTCATATACTGCAGCCCAATCAGGCTTATAAGATTCGTATATATAGTCCCACTCATCATAATAGTGTGGGGGTATAACTTCTAAATCTTCTGCTTCTTCATCATTCTGAAACTCATGTTGAAAAATTTCATCATCTTCATCAAACTCTTCAATAAAAGTCCACATTGACCGATTATCATCTCTGTATGTAACTTCGGTGTTGTCAAAATACACATTGGCTAGTGCATCTGATGCGCTTCTAGTCTTAATTAAAAACTCTAAGCCAAGGGTCAAGCTATCTGAGGTTTTTGATTCTTCGCTACTCATTAATGTCTTAAACTTTACAACAAAATCAATTATTATTTGATTTTTATAAGGATGGTTTTCATCTAACAATGCTCTGGTTAGCATAATAGCTCTATGCCTTAAGCATGACTGATTATTTTCATCACAATCGAACTCATCTACTATAGGTATTAAGCTTAGCCATAGTTTTTTTAGCCCTGGGTACTCCTTGATTGCTAGGTATTCAACTCTGGCGTCTTCAAATACTTCAGCAAAAAATCGTTGTTGTGGACTAACATTGTCAGCCACAATCTTTGATGTGTAATTATAGTGCGCCATTAAATGAGAAATTAATGCCATATAGCGCTTTAAAGCACTAACACCTTTATATGGTTCATAAATATCTGGCAAACGAATCACCTCATCTTCTAAATAAGGATGAAAATGCTCTATCTTTTCAAAATTTGGTGAATATGGAGCATACATAAAATCAGTTCCCCATAAAGCTTTTTGAAATAGATTAATCGATCTTTCAACATCAACAAATAAAGACCCTTTTCGTTGACGCTGAAAAACAGCTTTTGAGTCTGCTGTAGATAATGAAAAATATTCTTGTTGTCTTTCAGGGTGTTCAATGAAATACCTTAATCCATAATCAACCCACTCATAAATACCTTTATAATCTAACTGCTCTAACAATATATGCATTTGCGTTAACAGTGCAATTAATGATGGAGATGCATGGGTGTCATGTATTCCATGAACAGAATAAGTGGTCTTAGACACATGATATTCAATTAGGTTCAAATATTCATCTAGTTGATCTTTATTCGTGTGCTCTATAACATCTATAAAACTGCCCAAAAATGTTTCAGCGGAAGCTTTGTTAGGAGTTCTAACTAACTTTTCATATACAAAATCAACAATTTTGTTAATACTGCCATCTCCATAAAACTCTCCAACCCATGGCATCACCTTTAAAAAAATTATCGCAAGCGCGTCTCCTTGACCAATTTTGGACAAGAATTCAGCACCTCTACAGTAATCATCTAAACTATCTTTTGAAAGTTTTTGTGTTGCCTGATCGGCATTTAAAGCAAAAACTGACTGAACAGATTCAAAATCACAATTTAATTGAATAGGTTGACTTTTATTAGTCATCAATAGAAATGTATTTAGTCAAAAATAGCATCTATGGCACCACCCATGGTTGCTCGTACCTCAGCGTCATCAGTTATAGGGCAAATAAGTGCCATATGGCAAGCATCTTTAGCGTCTATTCCTTCTTTTATAAGAGTTCCAGCATAGTTTAGAAGGCGTGTAGAAGCGCCCTCATCAAGTCCATGACCAACTAAATTACGAGTTGTTTGGGCAAGCTTTACTAACTTTTCAGCTGTATTTGAATCAATTCCTGACTCTTTAACAACAATACTAGCCTCTAAATCTGCAGATGCGTAATTAAAATCGATGCCAGTAAAGCGTTGCTTGGTTGATTGCTTAAGGTCCTTCATCAATGACTGATAGCCAGGATTATAAGATATAACTAGTTGGAAATCTTTATGTGCTTTTATTAACTCTCCTTTTTTATCCAGCATTAATTCACGCCTATGGTCTGTAAGTGAATGAATAACAACCATAGTATCTTGGCGAGCCTCAACTATTTCGTCGAGGTAGCATATTGCACCGTGTCTAGCTGCAAGAGTTAAAGGCCCATCAATCCACCTGGTACCATTAGAATCAAGCAAAAAACGACCAATAAGGTCTGAAGCAGTAATATCTTCATTGCAAGAAACTGTTATTAAAGGTTTACCTAATTTAAAAGCCATATGCTCTACAAAACGAGATTTGCCACATCCAGTTGGGCCTTTTATCATTACTGGAAGTCGTGAATTGTATGCCGCAGAGTAAAGGCTAGTCTCATTCGATTGTGTTGCAAAAAATGGCTCTTCAATAATATTAAATTGATTAATATCGAAATCTGTATTAGTTTTTGTCATTCTACTTAACTCCCTTCATACGTTTAATGATAAAAAAATGATAATTTTGTATTAAAATCAAAAAAAATAATTACTCTATTTAGAAGCAAATGCAACAAAGGAATCATACCTTAGACACAATTCGTGGCATATCTGTAGCTATGATGTTTGTATTTCATCTGATTTTTGATCTTAATTATTTTAAATTTACCGAAATTCCTTTATTTAGTAATATATTTTATATTCTTTGGCGTTACCTTATTGTGTCATTATTCTTGATTGCAGTTGGTGTCAGCCTAGTTTACGCCTATAGGAATAATTTTATCCTAATAAAATTTTTTAGACGTCTACTAATACTCAGTCTTGCATGTATATTTGTTTCTCTAGGGAGCTATGTTGTTTTTCCAGATTCATGGATATATTTTGGGATTCTGCATATGATTTTAGTTGGCAGCATTGTTGCAATATTCTTTATAAGACTCCCCAACTTATCCGCCTTTATTGCTTTACTGATTTTTGCTTTACAATACATTGAACAGCCAGAGATTTCCTTCTTATTTGCCACTATATCTACATATCTACCAAAATCTACTGTTGATTTCTACCCCTTGTTTCCATGGCTGGCTATGATATTAATCGGTATTAGTTTGGGTCATTCAAAAAGCTTTAATAGAATTAATATAAGAATTAAAATTTTTTCATTTCTTGGTAGAAACGCACTAATTCTATATTTAACTCATCAAATCATACTATTCAATACTGTTTGGCTTGTTTACTATATTGTAACTACCAGCTAATTCTCATAAGACAAAAAAGCCTCTAATGAGGCTTTATTGTTATATAAATTATTGTTTATTTATGAACCCCAAGCTTTTCTCTCCATCCTGGATATAACATATCTGCATCTCCAGGGAATGACTCGAATGCACGAGCAAACTCTTTGTGATCTTTAGCAAATTCAACTGGATCTGAACCTGATTTCCAACACTCATATGATTGGCGAAGTGAGGTTGCTCCAGCAGCAGGGGAATCGATGTGACCATATGATCCACCACCTGAAGTATTAATTACATTTCCATGACCAAGGTTTTCAAAAAAACCTGGCAAACGAAGTGCATTCATGCCTCCAGAAATAATAGGTGTCGTTGGCTTCATTCCAAACCATTCCTGATGATAATAAGGCCCGTCTGCACTATCACGCTCAATCATATAAGCTATATTACGGTCGTCTTGACCACCTTCCATTTTTCCATAACCCATTGTACCAACGTGAATACCTGAAGCTCCCATTAAACGTGAAAGTTTAGCCAACACAAATGCTGTATAACCTCGAACTGCAGATGGCGATGTAACCGCACCATGGCCAGCTCTATGGTAGTGTAAGTATTGATTAGGATAATTACGGCGTGCTGTAGTTACCATTCCAGGGCCACCAACATAGCCATCAACCAAAAATGCCACGTGATGTGCATTTTCTCCAAAAGCCTCTAGAATATAATCGGCGCGAGCGCACATTTCATGGAAATCGTCTGCAGTAATATTGGCTGAAAAAAGTTTTGCCTCACCTGTTTCATCTTGTGCACGCTTCATAGCATCAGCTACTAAAGGTGTAACGTCTTTCATACGACAATATACTTGGTTGCCTTGAGGCTCATCGTTTTTAATGAAATCACCTCCTAACCAGAACTGATAAGCTGCTTCTGCAAATGGCTTAGGACGAAGGCCAAGCTTTGGTTTGATTATTGTTCCAGCAATATATCCACCATTATCGCGCGGACGCCCTAAAAGGTTCCACATATCCGTAATATCTTTTGATGGACCATCAAAAATATCTAACATATCTTTTGGCACCCAAAAGTCTTGCATTTGAGCACATTTAACATCTCCCATTCCTTGGTTGTTACCAATTGCGAGTGTTAAAAATGAAACAACCATTGCCCTTCCGTCAATTAGATTACGATCAAATAAATTATTTGGATAAGCTATTTTCATTATCCCAGCATTTTCATCGATTTCATAAACCATAGCATCGAGATCTTTAGTGAAATCATCAGTAGTTGAAACTTCTACATTTGTTCCAGTTGACGATTCTGCAGCAAAGTGAGCAGCTGTAGATAAATATCCATAACCTTCAGCTGGCTCCATTGTATAAGTTACAAGAATATGTTTGCCTTCTTTGATTAGCGTATCTTCGTCTAATGATAAATCGGCATATCTATTTGATTGATCCATTTTAGGCTCCTATCGTTTTTAGAAAATGACATTATATTAGAGTGCCTCAATAATGTAAAATCATATTTATTTATAAAATAATAAGTTTTATTTATGATTAATTACACTTTGAAACAGTTGTATAGCTTTGAATCGGTAATCCGTTTAGGGAGCTTTACTAAAGCCAGTAAGGAACTTAACATTACCCAGCCAGCTGTATATATGCAAATAAAACAATTACAACAAAACATTAACTCAGAATTGATAAATATAACTGGGAAAAAAGTTTCGGCTACATATGTAGGTAATAAATTATATAAAACGAGTTTAAATGTTATATCCAAACTTGAACAAACAAACTCAGAAATAGAGGGTGCGCTTAATCCTGAGACAGGACATATTCAAATAGCAGTTGCAACAACAGCCAATTCATTTGTATCAAGATTGTTATCAAATTTTAAATTACAATACCCTCAAATGTCTTTCCACCTTGACGTAACTAATCGCAAGTCATTGCTTGAGAAGTTGGAGAATAAAGATGCTGATTTAATCATAATGGGTGAGCCGCCTAAAGATATTGACTTATCTGCTCATGCATTCATGGAAAATCCTTTAATTGCAATAGTTCATCCAGAGCATCCGCTACTTTCTAAGGCGAATAACACAATAAACGACCTAAAAAAAGAAACATTAATAACCAGAGAACAAGGGTCAGGAACGCGTATTACCATAGAAAGAATGTCAGGCCTAAACTTTAACTCAAATATTGAAATTAACTCCAACGAAGCAATTATTGAGGCAGTCCAAGCTGGCTTAGGAATTGGCTTTGTTTCTGAGCACACAGTAAAACTTGAATTGCGACATAATATTATAAAAAAATTAGAAGTAAAACAATTTCCAATAATAAGACACTGGCATGTTGTTCACCATGCAAAAGTTAATTTATCTCCAATTGCAAAACGTTTCAAAGATTTTATAATTAACAATAAATAGAGTATAAAAAAGCACGCAAAGCGTGCTTTATAAAGTAAATATAGAAAAATCCTATGTTATATTTCTTGGTACAAATGACATTGAACGGAGCTCTTTCTTATATTGCGAAATACCAATTTTTTTAATTTTAGCAACACCCATTTTAAAATTATAGTTACCACTAATATTTAATAGCAATTAAATAAAAAAACCTAATATATTAGTCTCCTTAATATAAAAATAATAGCTACTAGAATAATAACTCCTAATACTTTTTCCATTTGCTTTGGATTAAGTCCAGTTGAGCCAAAATGTGAACCTATTATGCCGCCAACAATTACTGCAATAATTAGATTTACGTAGTTACTTAAATCAATAGAATTGTACTGCATCCTAGATATTAGGCCAGACAATGAAACCATCCAAATGAATATCGCCCCAGTAGCTGCAGCCTGTTTATGGCTTCCAATGCCTAAGGCGATAATTAAAGGCACAAGGTATATACCGCCTCCAATACCTACAATGCCAGACAAAATTCCAAGTATTGAACCTAGGACAATAGAGACCGCAATCTTTTTTCGCTTACTTAAAATAAATCTGAATCCATTATCTTTCCATATATAGATTCGTGCAGAAACTGCAACAAGTGATACTAATAATATTATAAGAAATATCTCTTTAGGCAGTTGTAATGACCCTCCTAAATAAGACATTGGTATAGCAGAAATCAAGAATGGCATGATGATGCTTATCTTTGCGTGCTTATTCTTTAAAAAATTATAGCTGCCTATGGAAGATACTAGCAAATTTAGGATAAGTGTCAGCATGGGGACAACCAGACTACTCATACCTGCCAATATCATTATAGCTGTGTAAGATGAGCCTCCCCCCAAACCAACAGAGGAATACACAAGCGCAACTATAAAAAAAATTAGTGGCAGTAGATATTCGAAATTAGTTATGAATTCCATAAAAAAATTTGAACTGAGGCCTTAATTAGTTAAACAAAGTTAAGACCGATATTCTGAATTTATTGTCACATATTCGTGGGACAGGTCAGTTGTCCAAACACTCTCACTACATTCACTTTTACCTATCTCAATAGTGATGGTTATTTCTTTTTTCTCCATCTCTATACTGCCCTTCTTTTCGGTATACCCCGAGTCCGGTTCGCCAGCGTTTATAATTTGGACCTTATTTAGAAAAATATTAATATTTTCAATCTTTAATTTAGAAATATTTGCACGTCCAACAGCTGCAAGTATTCTGCCCCAATTGGCGTCAGACGCAAAAAGTGCCGTTTTAACTAATGGGGAATGGGCAACTGTATAGGCAACCTCTAAGCAATCCTCACTTGTAGCTCCGCCTAGCACAGAAATCTCTACAAACTTAGTTGATCCTTCGCCATCCTTTATAATTTTATGTGCTAATACTGTTGCAACTTTATTAAGTGACTCTTGAAAGCTTTCCAAGCATTCGTTAATATCTACTCCAGATTCCCCTGTTGCGCTCAATGTGCATGCATCGTTGGTAGAAGTATCTCCATCAACGGTGATTCTATTGAAAGACTTATTTGTAGCAATGGTTAGGCAGTCCTGTAGTTGATCTTGTGTAGCCTTTATGTCTGTAAAGATAAAACTCAACATGGTGGCCATATTTGGTCTTATCATCCCAGAGCCTTTAGCAATGCCAGTTATTGTTACAGTTTCATTTGCAACCTTGAATTGCGCAGAGACTGATTTTTTAACTAAGTCAGTAGTCAATATTGCACGAGAAACGTCCTCAATTGCCTCAGCTGAAAGATTATTTATTGCTTTTGGAATACCAATTTCAAAAGCAGAAAGGTCTAACTGTTGCCCAATAACACCAGTTGAAAATGGCAACACCTGATTAATCTCAATATCTAGTTCATTGGCAAGTATTTCGCAAGTTTTAATGGCATTTTCCATGCCCTTAACTCCTGTTCCAGCATTGGCATTACCGCTATTAATTAGTAGAGCTTTTGGAGATTGTTGAAGATGATTTTTAGCCACTAAAACTGGGGCCGCACAAAAAATATTTTGTGTAAATACACCGGCCGTAGTTGTCCCTTCAGAAAGAGATATTATCGATAAATCTAGGTCGTTATTGTTAATACCAGCATTAGTCGCTGCAAAAGTCACACCTTTAATATTTGATAATTCACTCATTATGGGCAATAAATAGTTATTGATTAGGGGTATTTTACTTACTTAGTGGAATAATTATGACCATTATATTTTCTCCAACAGTAACAAAATAAATATAAACTAGTCACAATGCCCGTATTAAAAAGTTGCAATAACAGGAATAACTTTTGTTGGAGCCTTTTTGGCATATCTCATCAACATATATATATAAATATCATAAAATGTCCTTAACAATAATTTAACAACTACCCTTATGAATCCAGAAGTTCGTTCAAAAGCTAGCAAAAAAGTTACAATAGTTGGGGCTATTATTGACTTTCTTCTAGCTGTTATTAAAGTTTTTGCTGGATTTGTTGGTAATTCAGGTGCGCTTATTGCAGACGGCATACATTCATTCTCTGACCTGCTTTCAGATGGAGTAGTTTTATACGCAGCTAGCCATTCTTCTGAAGCGGCTGATGAGGAACACCCTTACGGACACGAAAGGTTTGAAACAGTTGCTACACTTGCCCTTAGTATCATACTTGCTATAATTGGTGCAGGAATTATTTTTAACTCTATTGAAAGCTTTTCAAGCCCCAATACACTTTCATATAGCAGTCTTTTACTTGTTGTTGTTTCTGTATCTATTCTTTCAAAAGAGGCCTTATATTGGTATACACTAAAGGTTGCAAAAACCCATAATTCTTCTATGCTTAAAGCTAATGCATGGCATCATCGATCTGATGCTCTATCATCAATAGTTGTGTTTATTGGCATTCTAGGAAGTATTAATGGTTATCTGTATCTTGACGATGTCGCTGCTATTATTGTTGGTTTAATGATTATTTACATTGCTTGGGAGTTAGGTTTAAGTGCGTCAAGGGAATTAGTAGATACTTCAATAGACTTTGAAAAAATCGAACTACTAAGAGATACTCTAGGAAGAATCAGTGGCGTAATAAATATACACTCACTAAGAACTAGAAGAAATGGACACAAAATTGTGTGCGATATTCACGTCCAAGTTGACCCTTTTTTGAGTGTAAGTGAAGGACACATTATAAGTGTTAGTGTTGAGAGAGAGGCAAAAAAATGTTTAGAAGGATTAAATGATGTTACTGTACATATTGACCCTGAAGACGATGAGATTGTTCCTCCATATGATAACCTGCCAGATAGGGCTGAGGCTTTAGGTATCCTTAACAAAGCCCTATTTAATAATAATTGTGATGACGAGATAGACAGAATACAGCTGCATTATTTAGATGGCAAAATACATGTTGATTTCTTTTTACCTGTTGACAGTATATCCACAATAAAGCCTGACAAAATACACAAAAAGCTTAAGCAAACTGTTGACGAATTAGAAGGTTTCGGCAAAACTCAAGTTTACTTCGGTTTGTATTAGATTAGAGACAATGGTATGCATGACAAATAGCTCCTGCCAAGGCATCAGCAGCATCCTCTTGTGGAGATTTGTTTAGCTTTAACGTTTCCTGCACCATATAGCTTACTTGTTTTTTGGTTGCATGACCCTTACCTACTATAGCCTTCTTTATTTGATTTGGACTATATTCGACCATTTCTATACTCTTAGAGCCTACAGCTGAAATGATTGCACCACGCGCATGCCCTAACTTAATTGCCGCATCTGGGTTTGGACGATCAGGACGCATAAAAGCTCTCTCAATAACGACAATATCTGGCTTGTATTCACTAACAATTTGTTCTATCTCAGAAAAAATAGTTGTAATACGCTCTGTTAATTCACCCTTTGTACGAATACAACCGCTAGCTATATAAGAGATTTTTAGCTTGTTTGCTTGAATTAAACCAAAACCTGTTATCCTTGAACCTGGGTCTACGCCTAATATTTTCATAATCTATTAATATATATTCCTTTGTATGGATTATAGAGCTCTTTAATTGGCATCTGAAATTTATTAATCTATTACTTTTTTCTAAAAAAATATTAATTATATTAGACTTTTATGATATACTTTCGCGTTTTAATCTATTTGGAAAGGTCATGGCAGTTATTGAGCTTAATAAGGATGGTTTTGATCAAACCATCAAAAATAATGATATCGTTATTATAGATTTTTGGGCGCCTTGGTGCGGCCCTTGTAAACAATTTGCTCCGACATATGAAGAAATATCAAACAAAGTCAGTGGTGTTGTATTTACTAAAATTAACACCGAAGATGAACAAGAATTAGCTAGTCATTTTCAAATCAGGTCAATACCTACATTAATGATTTTCAGAGAGCAAATTGCAATCTTTGTGCAGCCAGGAGCAATGTCTGGATCTGACCTGGAAACTATAATTTCTAAGGCAAAGGAATTAGATATGGATACTGTAAGGAAAGAAATTTCAGAACAAAAAGCTAGCTAATTTGACTTAAAAAATTATCCTCGTTGATTTATACCAATAGTAATTTTTTAATAGTTGGTTAACGCCTAAGTGAAACCTTTCCTGCCTTACTTCGAAACCAATTTAGTGCTCTAAATGTTGGATCATGGTTAATAATCTTTAACTCTAAAGCTTGTTTGCCAGGAAACTCCATCAAAAATAGGCCCATTAAAATTGAGATAATGCCCTGCCCTGGTGTTACTAGCATTATCAGCCCTGCAATAAATAAGACAAGCCCAATAGCGGTTCTGATAATAAATAAAATTAAATGAGCTGGGTGTTTAATTTTAGGTTTATGCCTATTTGGATCAATAAAATAATCCTCTGGAATTAGACCTAAAAGATAAGGTGTCAATAATAAACTTATAACAAAAACAATTCCAGATGCGAAGCCAACTAGCACTAAGTATTGCTGGTATTTGGAAGTTAATTCATTAATCACTTCTAGCATGACAAAATAAAAGTAACTGGTCCATCATTAGTAAGAGAAATATTCATATTAGAGCCGAACTTTCCACTTGCAATGTTTTTGTATGATTTACTAATTTGGTTGACAAAATAATTATACAAAGTCTCGGCTTCAAGCGGATTTTTTGCAGTAGAAAAGCCTGGCCTATTGCCAGATTTTGTATCGGCAGATAGGGTGAATTGTGAAACTATCATTACATCGCCATTTATATCTTGGACCGAAAGATTCATTTTATCTTTGGCATCATTGAATACTCTATAAGATAGTAGTTTATTGATCATTTTGTCTGCCTGTATTTTATTGTCTTTACTATCAAACCCAATAAAAACAAGTAGCCCTTCATTTATTGCTGAATACGTTTTTCCTTCAACCTCAACTCTAGCATCTGTGACTCTCTGAATAAGGGCCTTCACGATAGATAAGATACATCGGCAACGGACAAGAATAATGACCTTACCCAGTAGAGCAAAGATAGTCGAGATTCTCTTAACTTTTTATCATCGACATTTACCATAACCTTATCAAAGAAAGAGTCTATTGAGTCTTTTAAATCTAATAGCTGTAACATGTTTCCAGCATAATCTTTTGAATCTTTGATATTTTTTGATACTCTCAAAGTAGCCTTATATAGTTCTTTCTCAGCATCTTCAATAAATGCACTAGCATCAATATTTGTATTGATATTAGTTTCTTCTCTAAGCATATTGGCAATACGTTTATTGGCCTCTATTAGGCTTTTAGATTCACTACTCTTAGTAAATTCATTTAGCGCTTGCACTCTTAGATGAAAATCATAAGGAGAATGAGGTCGAACAACTAGTACAGATTCAAATACTTTGGTAGCTACATTTTGCTCTTTGTAATATTTTCTTAAACGGTCCATCATAAAATTATAAATATCGATATCACTATTAATATCTACATTAGATGAGTGGAGCTTGAGTGAATTTGCAATTAATTCTTTAAGGTTAATATCTAATCTGCACTCAACCATAATCCTTAATAGCCCAAGAGCTGTCCTTCTTAAAGCATAAGGATCTTTTGACCCTGTTGGACCCTGTCCAATGCCATAAATTCCAGTAATAGTATCAATCTTATCGGCAATAGCGACAACTAATCCTTCATCTGAACTGGGCAAAGAGTCGCCAGCAAATCTAGGATGGTAATGCTCTTTAATTCCTAATGCAATATTCTCATCTTCGCCATCTTCTAGTGCATAGTAGCCACCCATAATGCCTTGTAAATCAGCAAATTCTCCAACCATTTCTGATACCAAATCAGACTTTGATAGTAAGCCAGCACGGGCACAATTATTAATATCTGCGCCGATAAATTCGGCAATATTTTTTGATAAGGACTCTATACGTTTGACTTTATCTCCCATAGAGCCTAGCGACTCCATAAATAGCACACTGTCAAGTTTACTTATACGATTTTCAAGGCTGACTAATTTGTCATGCTCCCAGAAAAACTCAGCGTCACTTAGTCTTGGCCTAATAACCCTTTCATTGCCATCAATGATAACTGACAGGTCACTTGACTCAATATTTGCAACTGTTATAAATGCAGGCAATAAATTTCCTTTATTGTCCAGCATATGAAAATATTTTTGATGTGACTTCATTGCCGATATTAGTGCCTCTTCTGGCACTGATAAAAATTTAGTATCAAACCCACCTGAAAGAGCCACAGGGCATTCTACTAAAGCACAAACCTCTTCAAGAAGAGACTCGTCTATAACTGCTTTGGCATTAATTTCAGTAGCCTTTTGTATGACCTGAGAACGGATGATTTCTTTACGTTTAAGGAAATCAACTTCAATATTTGCCCTATCTTGCATTATTGATGGATACTTTTCTGCACTACTTATACATATCTTATTATCCTTTTTAAAGCGCAACCCCATAGTTTTGTTACTTGCCACTAGACCCATAATCTTTGCTGGAACAATCTGTTTACCAAGCAACATAACTAGCCAGTGTACTGGCCTTGCAAAACTATAATCTAGGTCTCCCCAGCGCATTGGCCTAGCGATAGGGATTTTTTTTATAGATATATCAACAATATTTTCCAAAAGCTCTATTGTATTTAAGCCTTTCTGTTTTTTTGTGAAAAAATAATAATTACTAGATCCAAATGGTTTTTGTTTTAATTTGTCTTTTGAGGTGCCGCATGACTTAGCAAAACCTTCTATAGCTTTATCAGGAGCACTTATTGAAGGCCCTTTACGTTCAATTAGCTGTTCTTCCTGCTGCAACTGTAAATCTCTTACAACTACAGCTAAACGTCTAGGTGTTGAAAATATATCCACCTTTAAGTATGACAACTTGAGAGCATCAAGCTGTAACGCAATATTATCTCCAAGACTTGAAGATAACTTTTGTAGTAGTTTTGGTGGCAACTCTTCAGTGCCAAGTTCTAATAAAAAGTTCTCTGTATTCATGGATATGTATTTTACTCAATGAACTTGTCACTAACTTTCAAAATTAATAACAATTGAAGATAAATAATCCTTGTAATTTTAGCTATAACTTAATTGAAGTTAAAGTAAGTTTATATTCAATACAAACTTATTTAGTGATTCTATGATTATCCTTTTCTTGATTTATATTTTAGATTTAAAAAAATATTTGTTAAATCAGTTCACCTTAAAGATAAAAAGCACTTCACGATCAAAAACACTTTGGTCAGGTGCGGGAGGTAGAGGGGAAGATTTATATACCGCTCTCTCTATTGAGTTTTTGAATGATTTAGCTTTGGCACTATTATCCACATCACAGGATTGTAAATTAACGCTCTGAACTATCCCATTAATGTCTTGCAATATATATACATCACAACTCCAATGGTCTTTAGCACCTTGGTATCGCCATTCTGTTCTAACTCTTGCTGCTATTTGATTGATATAGTTAGACTTTAGCTCATTCAGTATATCCTCTTGTGCGATCTTTCTATCGAGGTCCTGTTCCTGCTGTATTTCTTTCTTGAGATTTCTATTTGCCTGCTCTTTTTTAAATTTTTCTTTTTCTTTTTCACGCTTGGCAATAGTTTCCTGCCTAATTTTTTCTGCTTCCTTGGTTTTTTGCTCTATAAGCTCTTTCTTTTGTTTTGCGACTCTAGCCTTTTCCTCAATAGCTTTTTTCTCTTTTTCAGCTTTTCTTAAGGCTTCTTTAGTTTTTTCCTCTATAGCTTTTTTCTCTTTTTCGGCTTTCCTCAATGATTCTTTTGCCTTTTCCTCCAGTGCCTTTTTCTGTTGTTCTGCTTTTTTCAAGGATTCTTTGGCTTTTTCTTCTATAGCCTTCTTCTCCTGTTCGGCCTTTCTTAAGGACTCTTTGGCTTTAGCCTCTAAAGCTTTTTTATCTTTTTCTGCTTTGGCAAGAGCCTTTTTAGCTTCAGCCTCTAAGGCTTTTTTATCTTTTTCTGCTTTGGCAAGAGCCTTCTTTATGTCTTTCTTGGTTTTCTTGGTTTGCTCTTTAAGCTTCTTTAATCTTTGCTGCTCTTTATAGCGCTCATTTTCCAATTTCTTTTCAGCCTTTCTTAAGTCCTGAACCCTTTGCTCCTTTTTCTTTTCAATATCAAACAAGCGCTTCTTCTCTTGCTCAATACTCTTAAGATCAACAGTAACTGCTTTAGTAATTATTTTGTTTTGGACTAACTTTTGTTTTGGGGCTTGCCATTCTGGTACTGATGAAAAAATAAGACCAGTAAGTACAAGTAGATGAAGAGAAACAGCAACCCAAAATGCCACCGGGTGTTTTTTGGCTATTTTTGGTAGTTTAATTTTCTTTTTAAGTTTTAAGTAAAACTTCTCAAGAATTCTAATTAAGCCTTCTGTATTCATTATTAATTTGAAAAATCTGGTGAATCTGTTACCACGCCAATCTTCTCAACACCATTGTTTTGAAGAAACGACATTAATAAAACCACAGTTCCATAAGCAACCTCTTTATCACCTCTAACAAAAACTTTCATATTTGGATACATTTCTAGTCTTGCTCTAACTCTACCCGCAATGACACCTAACGGCACAAGATCACCATCAGTTATTTTGGCTTTATTTTCGTCTAATGAGTTAATATAGAATTGGCCATCCTTATTAATAGTAATTATTGTTGGTTGTTGTTCACTAAAATCTACAATATTCGCATCTGCAGAAGGCAAATCAACTTCAATACCTTGCTCAATGATTGGTGTGGTCATCATAAAAATAACCAAAAGAACAAGCATTACATCAATATATGGAACAATATTGATTTGTGCCTCTATCTTTGGTCTGGCTCTTTTTGGTAGTGCAATCATAGAACTTAGTTGCTATTTTTGTCTTTGGAAGATAACAAATAATTCTTCTATGAAAGCCATATATTTATTATTAATATCTTCGACTTGAGAAATTAATCGGTTATATGCAATTGTTGCTGGAATAGCAGCAAATAAACCAAAAGCTGTGGCGATAAGAGCTTCAGCTATACCGGGTGCAACTATAGCAATAGTAGCCTGCTTTACTGATGCCAATCCAATAAATGAATGCATAATGCCCCAAACCGTACCAAAAAGACCGATATAAGGACTCGAGGATGCGATCATTGCAAGGACTGACAAACCCTTGTCTAATCTATCTATTTCATTATTTGCAGTTGTACTCATTGATCTATAAGCACGCTCAGAATTCATCATTAAAGATTGATTGGAGGTTGATTTGGTATGGCTAAATTCACCATAGCCAGATCCAAAGATACTCTGCATGGGGCTTCTTTGGGAAACAATTTGAGGTATTTGTTCATGCAACTTCTTTAAATTAGGGTCCGCTAAAAAAATATTATGATAAGCCCTAATATCTCTCTTGGAGTCCATTAGAATTTTCTTTTTAGCTAAAATGATTGTCCATGAATATATGCTCATAGCTACTAAAATAAACATAACTAATTGCACCACAAAACCGGCACCCACTATTAAACTTAATATTGATGTAACATTATCCATTAATTTTCTCCAAAATTTCCAACGGCAAAGCGCATGGCTTGAAATTTTTTGCGCTTAAACAAGCCACTAAAACTTGCGCTTTAAATAATACCTTATTCTGTTCTGAGTTCACTATTTTATGTAAAAAAACTATGCTTGCTTTATTAGTTTTTAAAGCATAAGTTTTAACTTGCAATTTTTCATTAAATTTTGCTGGAGACAAATAATCAGCTGACAAAGATTTAACAGCAAATATTATACCTTTGTCTGCAACAAGGTCATCCTGCTCAAAACCCAATTGTCGCAAATATTCGCTTCTACCCCTTTCAATAAATTTTAGGTAATTAGCGTAATAAACCACTCCGCCGCTGTCCGTATCTTCATAATAAACACGAACATCAATTGAGCTTGAATATTTATTATTTATTGCTTGTTCAGACTGACTAACGGTGTTGTTGTTTTTATCTGCTGAATAAATCTTTTTCATTTGTTTGGTTAACTAATCCTAAATGCGAATATGCAAGGTTTGTAGCACTACGTCCACGTGGAGTCCTAAGAATAAATCCTTGCTGAATTAGGTATGGCTCTATCATATCTTCTAGGGTTATTCTTTCTTCGCCAATAGCAGTTGAAAGAGTGTCAAGACCAACAGGGCCTCCAGAAAACTTATCAATTATCACTGACAAGTAATCTCTATCCATTTGCTCTAAACCTGCAATGTCAACTTTAAGGGTTGAAAGTGCCTTGTTAGCAATATCTTTATGAATAATACCGTCAGTCTTTATATCAGCAAAATCTCTTACTCGTCTTAGCAATCTATTAGCAATTCTGGGGGTGCCACGAGAGCGCTTGGCAATCTCAAGAGCACCATCTGATTTTATTTCTATTTCAAGAATCTTTGCTGAGCGCTCAACAATCTCTTTTAGCTCTTTGACACCATAAAACTGAAGCCTATGCACAATTCCAAAACGATCCCTTAAAGGCGAAGTAAGCATACCAGCACGGGTGGTTGCTCCAATTAAAGTAAACGGAGGCAAATCTATCTGAACGGAATGAGCGGCTACACCCTCACCCACCATGATATCCAACTTAAAATCCTCTAGAGCCGGATAAAGTATCTCTTCAACAGCTGGGTTTAGCCTATGAATTTCGTCAATAAATAATATATCGTACGGGTCAAGTTTAGTTAATATTGCTGCTAGATCGCCAGACCTTTCTAATATTGGTCCTGCTGTATGCTTTAAACCAGCAGACATCTGATTTGCAATAACATTTGCAAGTGTAGTTTTTCCTAATCCTGGAGGGCCATATATAAGACAATGATCTAGAGGCTCGTTTCGTTTTTTAGCGGCCTCAATAAAAAGCTCCATTTGAGATTTGACATCAGCTTGTCCAATATAGCTAGAAAAAGAACTTGGGCGTACTGATGTGAGAACTATGTCCTCATCATTTTGGCTCTCACCGCCAACTAGAGAGTCTTCTTCAATCATAAATAGCAATATATTTTTTCTATTATTTTAACTTATTAATTTACGAAATATTTGCATCCTTTTATCAAAAAATTACTCTTTAATACTAAGCAATAAATGCTTACTGTGTTTATGTTTGGAACCTAATCGCCTTTAATAATAATTATTAACTTGTATAATTAGCCGTTTATTTGAGTTAAATTTCAATCCTTGTATGCAACATATTGCAGTATTAAGCGTTAACCACAAGATAGCACCAGTTGAAATACGAGAAAAAGTTGCTTTTTCAGATAGTGAGCTAAACAAGGCACTAGGCAGCCTTAGTAAAGTTAATGAGGTAGATTCTTGCGCTATCCTTTCAACATGCAACCGTTCAGAAATTTACTCTGTTGTTAATTCAACTAACCCAAAACTTCTATTGAGTAAATACTTCTCTAAGATCCATGGAATGGATCTCAATGAACTTGAGCCATACCTTAGATATTATGAAGGTAACGATGCGATTGAACATATATGCCATGTGGCAACTGGTTTAGACTCACTAGTATTAGGTGAGCCTCAAATTCTTGGGCAGCTTAAAGACGCATATCATTCTGCTAAACAAGCAAAAACTCTAGACAAGTTATTAGAAAAGCTATTTCAGCATGCTTTTTCAACTGCAAAAAAAGTAAGGACGGACACTAATATAGGGTCATCTCCTGTTTCAGTTGCTTACTGCGCAGTTAAATTAAGCGAAAAAATTTTTACAGACTTGACCAAGCAAACAGTTATGCTTATAGGTGCTGGTGAAATGATTGACCTGTGTGCGCAATACCTAGAGCAAAAAAGTGTAAAAAGGATGATTATTGCTAACAGAACTATCGAGAATGCAGAAAAAATCGCCTCCAAATATAATGCTGAACCTACTAGTCTTAAACTATTTTCTAGTCTTATACACGAGGCTGACATAATAATATCTTCTACTGCAGCATTAGTACCAATTATAGGCAAAGGGTTAATTGAAACAGCATTAAAGCTTCGCAAACACAAACCTATATTTATTCTAGATATAGCAATTCCTAGAGATATAGAGCCAGAAGTTAATCAGTTAGATGATGTATTTCTATACACTATTGATGATTTACAGCAGGTTGTTGATAGCAATATAAGCAATAGACTAAAAGAGAAATCTTTAGCAGAGCAAGTAATAACTGAACAGAACGTTCATTTTTCCAAATGGCTGAAGCTACTCCCTAATCAACAAGTTGTTCAATCATATAGAAATAGCGCGCATTCAATAAAGCAAAATGCCATTGAGAATGCAATTAATAAATTAAATAAAGGCACTGACTCCGAGTCGGTAATAAAAGAGATGGCGGACCAGTTAACAAATAAATTACTTCATACACCATTTAACAACATCAAACAAAACTCACTAGAACAGCTAAATCAATGTGAGCTTTGTGTGCCAAATATCAAAAAGACAAAAAGCTAGCTCTGACTAATATTATTGTTGCAACTTCAACAAATAAAAAACGTATTAGCAGTGCTCTAGCCAATGTAAAATTTTGTTTATTACTTATATATAGTTACTAATGAATCAGTCTATTCTAAATAAGCTCGAACAGCTCTCAATGAGACTAGAAGAGGTTGGCGCACTGTTGTCTGACCCAGATGTAGCCTCTAATCAACAGAAGTTTCGTGAGTTATCAATAGAGCACTCCCAGTTAACTCCTGTAACAGAACAGTTCGCACAATATCTTTCAACCCAAGAGGATATAAGTGCTGCTGAACTAATGCTACTTGAGGATGATGCTGAAATAAAAACTATGGCAAAAGAAGAAATCCTTAGTGGTAAAAGCAGACTGGAAGAGTTGGAAATTGAACTTAAGCGCGCCCTACTACCTAAAGACCCTAATGACTCTAGAAACATTATTTTGGAAATTAGAGCAGGGACCGGAGGCGATGAGGCAAGTATTTTTTCCGGCGACCTTTTTAGAATGTACACTCGTTTTGTCGAAAAACAAAAATGGCAGATAGAAATTATGAGCTCTAATATCGGAGAGCATGGTGGATATAAGGAAATTATAGCTAAAATTAGTGGCCTTGATGTTTACTCGAAGCTCAAATTTGAGTCTGGTGCACATCGAGTACAAAGGGTTCCTGAAACAGAATCCCAAGGCCGTGTACATACTTCTGCCTGTACTGTTGCAATTATGCCAGAGGTTGAAAATATTGAAGAAGTTGATATTAATATGAACGATGTTAGGATTGACACTTTTAGGGCTAGTGGTGCTGGTGGACAGCATGTCAATAAAACCGACTCTGCAGTTAGAGTGACTCACATCCCAACTGGCACAGTAGTTGAATGCCAGGATGGCCGCTCTCAGCATAAAAATAAAGCGCAGGCTCTTTCTGTACTAGCCTCTAGAATATTAGATAGTCAACAAAGACTTCAACTAGAGGAGCAATCCTCACAAAGAAAAGAGCTAGTTGGTAGTGGCGACAGATCCCAAAGAATACGTACATACAATTACCCGCAAGGGCGCATAACAGATCACAGAATCAACTTAACCTTATACAAACTTAATGAAATAATGGAGGGCGATTTAGACTCTATTATTGAGCCATTGATTGTTGAACAACAAACTACACAGCTTACAGAGTTAAACGAAACATTTAACTAATTTAGTTATTGCCTTTTGGGTAATAATTGACTAGCAATAAATAACACACCTAAAGCGATAACTATAGCAGGTCCTGCAGCTAAGTCATAGCTCATAGAAACTCCTAAACCGGCAAATACAGATGCTATAGAAACAACAATTGCGCCAAACACCATCTGTAATGGGGTAACTGAAAATACTCTAGCTATAGCTGGGGGGATAATTAATAATGATGTAATTAATAATACTCCAACAATTTGTACCGAGACAGAAACAGTCAGAGCTATCATCAACATAAATAGTAGCTGGTAAGAGGTTTGCTTTAACCCTTCGGCTACAGCTAATTCCTCATTAAGAGTTAATAATAAAAGTTTTTGCCAAAAAATAGTCAACAAAGAGCCCACCACAACCAAGACAGAATATACCCAAATAATATCGTTATTAGTAATGCTCAATATGTCACCAAATAGAAGCCCAAAATAATCAGTATTGGAGTCCCCCACTAGGCTTAACACCACAATACCAAGAGACAAAGCGATGTGTGAAAATATGCCCAAGATGGCGTCATTAGATAAAAACTTTTTTTGTTGTAGCACAACAATAAGAGAAGCAAACAAAGCTCCAACAATGAGCAATCCAAGGTGAATACCGATTCCGCTTGCTATACCTAAAGAAACCCCCAAAAGAGCTGAATGGGAAATTGATTCAGAGAAATAACTCATACGTTTCCATATGACAAAACACCCAAGAGATCCTGCAATAATAGAAATCCCTATTGCAGCAATTATAGGCCTTATGATAAAGTCTTCCACTAAAATACTGGCATTATATATGTGACGATCTAGAATCCATCTTATACAAAATTGTTACTGGCATTTTTTGCATAATCCGTACAGGTACAAACTATGGTCAGTTAGTTGATAGCCATACCTTTTTGCGATATCGTGCTGGTGCTGTTCAATTACCTCGTCTGAAAATTCATCTATATTGCCACACTTTAGACAAACTAAATGATCGTGATGATCAACATTTGATAGCTCAAAAACGGATTGCCCATTATCAAAATTAAGTTTATTGACCATTCCAGACTCCTCAAACTGAGTCAAAACTCGATAAATAGTAGCAACACCAACATCTTCACCTTTAAGAACGAGTGTCTTATAAATATCTTCGGCACTCATATGGTGATTCTCACTCATCTCGAGAACCTCTAATATTTTTAACCTTGGAAGGGTTACCTTTAAACCGGCACTTTTTAAATCTTGGGCGTCCATAGTCTTAAACCTTAATGTAAAATCATCATACCATTTTAATTAAATAATTGCAGATGAACAAATTAACTTTGATTGCGCTCTCATTACCATTACTTTTTTCGTGTTCTGATTCCACTCCAATACTGCCCAACCTTCCTACATTATCTGAAATAAAAGAAAACTTACCCGATGTGCCGAATATCATTCCAGATTTATCTATACCTACTCCATTTGAAGATGACGTTTTACAGGGCTCAGTTCTAGACAGATACAGCGTTAACCAACTAAAAATTGGAATGACAAAGTCTCAAGTGACAGACCTAATTGGATCTCCAAGTATCATAGATTTATTTCACAATACTCAGTGGGACTATATTAATTTTTCAACCTTACATCAAAAGGAAGATATTCGTTATCGTTTGACGCTCAAATTTAAGGGTGAATTGCTCTCAGAAATTGACACATCTGGACTTGCAAACCTACCTCCATTAACACCAGAAGAGCAAGCTTTAGAGGATAAACGCATTGAACAAGAAAGTGCTGCAGCGCCCTCCAGTAATAGCACAGATGAGAAAGCTCAAGCTGAAGCTACTGCAAAAGCTAAAAAGAAGGAAGAGAAAAGGCTAGCTCAGGAAGCTAAAATTGCAAAAGAAAAAAATGAATTGATGCGCTATAAAATCAAAAGAGGTGATACTTTAAGTGCAATAGCAAAAAAATATCACACCTCTATTATTAAAATAAAAACCATAAACGAGCTTATAAGTGACAGAATTAGAGTCGATGATTATCTATTTGTACCTTTTTCTCGCAAAGC
>JASLYC010000066.1 GCA_030739975.1 Gammaproteobacteria bacterium | reverse complement strand
AGGACTATATAGACAACAACAAAGGCAAAGACATAGTTGTCGTTCTACACACTATGGGTAGTCATGGGCCTTCCTACTATAGACGATACCCTAAGAGTTTCGAGATTTTTTCGCCTGTATGTAAAACCAACCAATTAAATGATTGTACTGATGAGCAAATAACTAACTCTTATGACAACACTATTGTCTATACCGATTATTTTTTAAACAACACAATAGAGTTTCTAAAAAGAAATAAAGGTTCATTCAATACCGCCATGTTTTATATTAGTGATCATGGAGAGTCTCTTGGTGAGGGAGGTGTATATTTACATGGCATGCCATACTTTATCGCTCCAAAAGAGCAGACACATGTTGCCTCGATTATCTGTCTTTACGATAATTTTTCTAATGAAGTAAAGATTGAAAAGCTAAAAGATATAGCTAAAGGTAAGTTATCGCATGACAGTCTTTTCCATATAATTTTAGGATTGATGGATGTCAAGACAAGTTTGTATAAAAAGGAATTAGACTTTATTCCATATGTAGAGTAAATCAATATTAATGCCTGTTATCTTGAGTAATAATCCTTTTAGTTTTAAGATTAGTTTAGCTCATATCAGGTAGAATTATTTTAATAGCTTCTTAAAGTTTATTTTCTTATGATTTATATAAGAAATTTCAGTGATAATCTTACAATAAAAACAAAAAGTGATTATAATAGTCCGATTATTCCGCATGAAGACAGATTAGATTATTATGAAAACATTCAGCGCTAAATCCCACGAAGTGAAAAGGGACTGGTTTTTGGTTGATGCAGACGGCAAAACTCTCGGTCGTTTGGCTACAGAGCTCGCATCACGTTTGCGTGGCAAGCATAAGCCTGAATACACACCACACACTGACACGGGCGACTACATCGTTGTAATTAACGCTGAAAAAGTTAAGGTAACCGGCAATAAATTTAACGACAAAATGTACCACCACCATACAGGATATGTTGGTAACTTAAAGTCTATTGCATTTAAGGACCTACAAGCCAAGAAGCCAGAAGAAATTATTAATAAAGCGGTTAAAGGTATGTTGCCTAAAGGCCCTTTAGGTAGAGAGATGGCAAGAAAAATGAAAGTATTTGCGGGAGCTGAGCATTCACATACTGCTCAACAACCACAGGTTTTAGATATTTAAGATTTAATATATTATTATGGCAAAAACAGAAACATATTACGCAACAGGCAGAAGAAAAACTTCTGTAGCTCGAGTTTACATGACCAAAGGTAGCGGTATTTTTACAGTTAATAAGCGCCCAATGAATGAGTATTTTGGCAGGGAAACATCATCAATGATTGTAAACCAACCAATAGATACCGTTGAAATGAACAACAAGTTTGACTTTAACATTATAGTAAAGGGTGGTGGAGATACTGGACAAGCTGGAGCAATCAGGCTTGGTGTTACTCGTGCTCTTATGGCTTATGACAATGACCTAAGACCTAACCTACGTAAGGCCGGTTTTGTTACTCGCGATGCTAGAATAGTCGAACGTAAAAAAGTTGGACACAAGAAGGCACGTAAGAGCGAACAGTACTCAAAACGTTAATAAATTTCAAGACTACAAAAAAAGCCCGCAAAGCGGGCTTTTTTATTGTTCAGTATTTTCTTTACTTAGATATGCCGGGTATTGCAGCACAGGAAGTGGCAACATTATATTGTCGAACCTTTCAAGCTTATTAAAGATAATTATTTTTTTAATTATCTCTACGTATTCATAACCAATTTCAGCGTAATTATCTAAACCCTCTGATAAGCTAATTCCTCTTAACGGTATATTATTGTCGCGCTTGCTTTTTCTAATTTGACGGAACACTTCATATGCTGGGTTACGATTGATTGAAAGCATATAGTATTTTACTGCCTTATCTAGAGATGAAAATTTAGCAACCTCGTGGCTAGCGTAATTATCTCTATCCATAGGTATTACTCCACAACCTTCTCTAAAGCACCACAAACCAAAAAAGTTGTGGTAGTATTTTGCAAATCTTGACCTGCCCCAATCGGACTCCATAGCTGCTTGCGCTAGAACCAATGAAGCAGGAACAATATCAACAGAATTTAGTAGTCTTGAAGTGTCGCTATCTTTATCTATTTTGTAAAGTTTTTTCAGGTTATATATCTCTTCTTCGCTAATGCTATTGTTGATTATTCTTTTTCTGAGTTTAGTGATTTCAGTGTTGTGTTCATTTATAGTCGGTAGTAAGTACAAAAAGAAGGCTTTTTTTCTTTCTGTTATGTCTTTGTATTCTTCAAAGTTGGGTGTAAAGAGGTTACCAATCCATGCCTCAAGCCCCCAATATTCATCGGCATTAGCTATACCTATGGCAAGAAATGACGAGATAAAAAAGTATCTAAAATTCAAACCTTTCACAGGATCCAGCTATAACCTCTATATGAAAAATTTCTTCTAAAGGTAAATTCAAAAGGTGCGATTTAATTACTCTAATTACTCCAGCATGCACAATAAACAATATAGAAAGATTGTTGTTGTTTTGTTTAATTATCTTATTGAAAGTAGACAATATCCTGTTATTAAATTGGTACAAGTTTTCACTGTTCTTAGGCCTGTTATTAATTGGATCATTTTTGAATTGTTTAAGATTTTCAAATCCAATTTGTTCTGCACTCATTCCTTGCCATTCTCCCCAATTAAATTCTACTAGGTCTTCATATATCTGGTGATTTGTACTAGTATTTGATGACAAATGTTTGGCAAACTTTGAGCAACGATTTAATGGTGAAGAGGCGATAAAGTCCCAACTCTTTCCTGCCGTAGACTCCAACATCTGAGACCACCCCTTATCTGTTAACGGATCATCTTGTAGGCCACGAAACCTTCGACCACCTAAAGGCTCCCCATGCCTAAGCAGATCAACAATCATTCTATAGTTTGTTCTCTTGACATTAGATCCATTACGGCCTGCTTTGGAGTTATATTTTTTTGCACAACCTGGTAAACTTTTTCACAAATTGGCATCTCAATTTTATTCTTTCTAGCAATTGACAGAACTATCCCTAAAGCATTTAAACCTTCAACTGTAGCGCCAACATTCTTTAGAGCCTCCTCCTTAGAATTATTTTTTGCAAGTTCGATACCAAACCTACGGTTTCTAGACAAGTTATCAGAACATGTAAGTACAAGATCTCCTATCCCAGATAGTCCGTTGAATGTAAGTTCATTGGCACCTAAGCTTTTCCCAAACCTAATCATTTCTGCCAAACCCCTAGTAATAAGAGCGGCCTGAGTGTTGGCACCAAAACCTAGGCCTGAAGCAATGCCAGCAGCTATAGCTAGAATATTTTTTACTGACCCTCCAACTTCAACACCAACTATATCTTCATTGGTGTAAGCTCTTAGTGTATTTGTTTGTAATATTTGCGCCCAATATTCACGAGTTTTTTTATCTTTCGATGCTACCGAAAGAGCCGTTGGCTTTCCAGAAGCTACCTCATAGGCAAAGCTTGGTCCGGATATAACGCAACTGTATTGATCTTTAATTATTCTGTCAAAGGTTTGATGTAAAAAGCACTGATTGGTTGTATCGAAACCCTTGGTAGCCCATGCAATTTGTTGGCTAGGGTTAAGATGTGGCTTTATAGATTCAAGTGTTGTTGCGAACCCATAGCTGGGTACAGCAATAAGAATGCACTCAGAGTTTGATATGTTATCAGCCTTGCAAGTTAGTTTGATATTGCCAGAATAGTCTACTGGGAGTGCTGGGTGTCTTGGGTAAATAGATGCTAACTCATCCTCTGCATATACCTGAAGATAAACAACATCAAAATTTTCACTAAGCGCAATTGCCAATGCGCTACCCCATGCCCCTGCACCAACTACAGATAAACAATTAGCCATTAACAATCTCCTCTAGGAGGCCAGATTGGTTTGTAGAGTATAGTTCTGTGTATCCACCAATATGATTCCCATTAATATATATTTGTGGCACAGTATTTCTGCCAGTTTTTTCAATCATTTCATCCCATAGGTGCTTTTTACCGTCTACATTTATTTTTTTAAATGGCACCCCTTTGCTTTCTAATAGTCGGTATGCCATCTGACAATATGGGCAACTATCAGAACAGTACATAATATTTTTTTTCACGTTACTTATGATTTCTTTATTGGCATATTCGCTTTTTCCCATGCCTTAATGCCGCCCTTTAAACTAAAAACCTTTTGAAAATTATTGTTACTTAGCATGCCTGCTGCATGTATAGACCTATTGCCACTACGACAATAAACAAGAACACTTTTGCCGTTATCTAGTGTAGAAAATTTGTCCTTGACCTGTTTGAGAGGGATATGTATATCATTACTTATAAAGCCGGATTTTCTCTCCTTATCTTCCCTAACATCAATAATTAACAAGTCATCGTTGTCCATTAAATTAATGGCACCGTTCACATCAACCACTTTATATTTTCGAAATTTTTCACTAATTATGCTAACCACAAAAAGGCCAATTAATATTGCCAAAGTTCCAGTAATAAGTAACTGATCATCAGCAAATAAAAAGTTTATTAATTCCATAGTAATTTTCCTTTATTTATTATTGTTTAAAAAGTTTTCAAGCATTTGGTGGCCATACTCTGTGAGTATAGATTCTGGATGGAATTGGACACCTTCAATATTAAATTTTTTGTGTTTAATGCCCATTATTTCATCTATATCTTCATTGCTATCTTGAGTCCAAGAGGTAACTTCAAAGCAATCAGGGAGGCTTGTCTGTTCAGCAACCAGAGAATGATAACGGGTAGCGTTTAAAGGGTTAGTCAATTTTGAGAATACCCCATTGCCATTATGATAAACAGCAGAAACCTTGCCATGCATAATTTTTTTTGCGCCAACTATATTGCCGCCAAATGCTTGAGCCATTGCCTGGAAACCTAAACAAACACCTAACATAGGTATCTTTCCAGCGAAATGCTTTATGGCTTCAATAGAGATGCCGGCCTCATTTGGAGTACAAGGGCCGGGAGAAATAACTAAATAATCAGGAGAAAGCTTATCAATTTCTTTTATAGTAATTTCATCATTTCTATGTACAGCTACATTTTGACCTAGCTCTCCAAAGTATTGGACTAAGTTGTAGGTAAAAGAATCGTAATTGTCTATCATTAAAAGCATAAAACTTGTCTTGATTAATTAAGATGACTATTTTACCGCTAAAAAGGATGCGAAGTTAAGACACTGAAAGTGACAAATACTTTCACTAAAGCCAGCTATTTTAAGTCTATTAAGGTGAGTTTCTTTACTATCGGTGACCAATACATTTTCTATTAATTGTCTTTTTTGAGATATTTCCAGTTCACTATAACCGTTCGCTCTTTTAAAGTTAAGATGCAGTTTACTTATTTGTTTTTGTTTTTTGTCGTCATCGAAGTGAATTTTTTCAGAAATAACTAAAACACCCCCATCAATAAGACCTTTGAAAATATTATCAACTAGTGACTGTCTTTTTTTTAAATCAATGAACTGCATAGTCAAGTTAAGTACTACTATAGAGGCGTTTTCAAATTTTATGTCGTTAATATCACTACAAACTACCTCAAAATTAGACAGCTTACTTGTTAAGTTTTTTTTACATTTTCGTGCCATCTCTATGGCATTATCAACAGCAATTATTTTGTTATTTTGATGGGTATTGTGCAGTCCTAGAGCCAAAGATGTTGCCCCAGTCGATGCCCCCAAGTCATAGAAGTTTGAGTTGTCTTTTGCGTATATTTTTACGATTAGGCCTATCATCTCTAGCATAGTTTGATAGCCAGGTACGGACCTATTAACCATATCATCAAAAACGTCAGCAACTTTCTTGTCAAAAATGAAATCAACTAAGTCAGTATTGTTCGAAAATATCTTGTCACGCATAGAGTTGTTCAAGAAAAATTTCACTAACCAAAAGCTTGGTATTGTTTATTTTAAAGGTAGAGCGTCTAGCCCAAGAATTATTGTGTTTTCCGACTTCGAGTGGGCCACGTTTAATTGTAGGGTCGTTAAAGAGGATTTCACCTAGGGGCTTTGAGCCAATCGAAAGCAGATCTTCCGTGTCAGAGTTTACTGGAATTACAGATCTTGCAAAAACGACAGCCGTACTGTCTCCTATAAGTTCAACCTCCCTGATAATAAATTTATCAGTTGAATTATCGAGTAGAGCCAGCTCACATGGATATGGCTGGTTTAGTTGTTGGGATATTACATTGACTTTAAAGTCCTTGTATTTATCTCTAAGTTTTGCGGTAAGTGAGCGATTATCTAGTAGCCACTCCACCACAATGTTTGGAATACTTTCGATTTTATCGAACAGTCTCCATTGAAATTTTTCTGGGTTAAACATAGAGCATTTATTTTACAAGATAGGGGTATTTATGTTGTGTAGATATATATATTTATGCGTTAGCGTAGCTTCTTTTATCTTCGTCAATCCATCTTTCAATTAATTTTTTCTGATCTATATTATCAGAGTTGATAATCAATTGAGAGTAATAGTTAACCTGATTTAGAAGGTAACCATCCCTAACTATCTCGGCAATTTTCATGTTTGCAATGCCGGCCTGCTGAGTTCCTAAAACCTCTCCAGGCCCTCTAAGTTCCAAGTCTTTTTGAGCTATAGTAAAGCCATCATTGGTTTGCCTTAATATATCAATCCTCTCAGTGGCATTCTTACTCAATGGTGGCTGATAAACCAAAATACATATACTGCTCTGATTGCCACGGCCTACACGACCCCTTAACTGATGTAGTTGAGCTAATCCAAGTCTTTCAGAATTCTCTATAACCATTAGTGAGGCGTTAGGCACGTTTACCCCAACCTCAATAACGGTAGTTGCTACTAGAACATCAATCTCTCCAGAAGAGAATTGAGACATAATTTTAGATTTTTCTTCTTTACCCATCTTGCCATGAATTAGAGTGACAGATAAGCCAGGCAAACTTGTTTGCAAATACTCAAGAGTATTGTTGGCAGATTCTGCCCTTAGCGCTTCTGATTCATCTATTAATGTGCATACCCAGTACACTTGAGATCTGTCAATACAGACCTGTTTGATTTTGTCTATTATCTCTCTTTTTCTTTGATTGCTTATAGCTATAGTTTTGGTAGCAATCCTGCCAGGCGGTAATTCGTCTATAGTAGAGCAGTCCAAATCAGCATAAGCAGTCATGGTAAGTGATCGAGGTATTGGAGTAGCAGTCATGACTAATTGGTGTGGTGTATTGTGCGCCTTTCTTGCAAGTAACAGTCTTTGATGCACACCGAATTTATGTTGTTCATCAATAACAACTAATCCTAATTTATCAAAATTAACGCCTTCTTGAAATAATGCATGAGTGCCGATAACAATTTGAGCTAAACCTTGCTCTATTTTTTGCTGTTCTTCCTCCTTCTCTTTGTGTGATTGAGAGCCTATCAAGAATGCTATATTAATGCCAAGAGGTTTAAGGTAATTCGAAAAGCTATCCAGATGCTGTGATGCGAGAATTTCTGTTGGTGCCATAATTGCCGACTGAAAGCCATTCTCAATTGCCTGTAGGCAGGCAATTACAGCAACAATGGTTTTGCCAGAGCCAACATCTCCTTGCAGCAATCTTAGCATGGGTTGTGGAGAGCTTATATCTGTATTTATCTCATTTAAGCAGCGCTCTTGTGCTATTGTCAAGTTGAAATCTAGAGAGTTTATCAGCGAACTTGATAGTGATTTTTTTATCTCAAAGGTGTTTGACTTTATATTTTTTCTTTGTTTTTTTAGGATAAGCAGACTTAATTTTTGTGCACACAACTCTTCAATTATTAGTCTTTGTTGACAGGGATGCTTAAAGTTAGTTATTTGCTCTATATTTTCATCTTCATTTGGGTGGTGTAGAGTATTTAGGGCCTGTTTTAAGTCAGGCAAGGAGTTCCCTGGTAAATTTGCTAGATTATCATTGATGTTAGATTTTTGTAGAGTTTCTAATGCAATATTTATCCACTTCTTTAATTGCAATTGACGAACCCCAGAAGTTAGAGGGTATATTGGGCTTAAAGTCTTTTCAATAAGGGTGGATTGTCCCTTTGAAATTAATCTGTACTCTGGGTGATACATCTCTAGACCCTGTCGGCCAATTTTTATCTCGCCAAAGCATTGAATTAATTCCCCCCTTTTTAGCGCAATTTGTTGATATTGACTGAAATGAAAAAATCGAACTAGTAGTGACCTATTTTCATCATCAGAAAGATAACATAAAACCTGTCTCTGCTTTGACGGTATAGATTCAATTCTGTCAATTACAAGCTCAACTAGTGCTTCTTCGCCCACTACTGCATTATTTAGAGGGGTAAACTTTATTTTATTTTGGTAACGATATGGCAGGTGGAATAATAAATGCTCTAACCTGTATACACCTATAGAGTTTAATTTATCAGCAGTTTTTGGCCCTAATCCGTTTAATGAAATAATCGGATCAGATAGTGATCGCACTTTCCTAGTAACTGTACTGCTCAGAGTTGACTATCATTACACCATCCATTTCAATCTGTGCACCCTTAGGGAGTTCCTTTACTCCTATAGCTGCACGAGCAGGGTAGGGCTCTTCGAAGTATGTCGACATTATCTCATTTAGGATTGGGAAGTTTGAAAGCTCTGTCAAATAAACATTTAGTTTGACTATATCGTTTAGGGTGCCACCCGATGCCTTGCAAAGTTCGGATAAATTTTGGAATACCTGGTGTATCTGTTTGCTTATATCACCCTCAACAAATTCCATAGTTTCAGGTATAAATGGCACCTGTCCAGATAAATAGATAGTTGTGCCTCCAGAAACAGCGACGGCTTGTGAGTATGTTCCAATAGCGGCGGGCGCTTTATCGGTAGAAATTATATGTTTTTGCATGTCGGTTTATTTTTGTTTAATAGCCATATTATATTAGGGATAAATTGTTTTTTGGAACAAACTATGACAAATGAATTGTAAGGTTATTACAGTTTAAGTACCAGGTCTTTTATTGATTTATAAGCTAATAGAATCAATTGCAATAACTAAGAATTATTACCCCGGAGTAATTCCGCGTAGCCTTTCAGAGCGTCGCCTTAGTAGCTCCAATACAGTTAATAGGATTATTGATATTAAAACCAACACACTTGCAACAGCAAGGATGGTTGGAGATATCTGTTCTCTAATCCCTGAGAACATTTGTCTAGGAATTGTTCTCTGCTCAACATCTGCAATAAATATTACTGCTACAATTTCATCTAGCGAAGTAATAAATGCAAACAGTGCTCCAGATATCATTCCAGGCATTATAAGTGGCATGATTACTCTTCTAAAGGTAATCCAGCCGTGGGCCCCTAGACTTTGTGAAGCTTTGATAAGGTTAGTATCAAAGCCACTTAGTGTGGCAGTTACAGTAATAATTACGAAAGGTATTCCGAGCGTTACATGGGCTAAAATCACGCCTGTATATGTTTTAGCTAGGTTTATACTTGAGTAGAAAAAAAACATGCCGCTAGCAGTTATAACTAGTGGCACAATCATAGGAGATATCAATAGACTAGTTATTGCCGCCTTGTAAGGCATTTCTGATCTTGACAAGCCTAGTGCAGCTATAGTCCCTAGAACCGTTGCTATAACGGCAGACATTGTAGCAATGAAGAATGAATTGCGAGCAGAACGAATCCATTGAGCATTGTTCCACATATCGTTCCACCATTTTTCAGTGCCATTAGGGTCAAGCATCCCGTTATATACTATATCCTCATACCACCTTGTTGAGAATGCGCTAGGGTCAAGGCTTAGCATTCCCTGAGTGAATGTGAAGTAAGGTTCAGCATTGAAAGACAGAGGTATTATTATTAGTACAGGTGTTATTAGGAAAATAAAAATAAAGGTACAAATGGCTACAAAAACATAATGAGAAATGTAGTCAATAGTGCTCGCAAATACAGGCAACGGCTTCATAAAATATAGCGGGATCGAGAACAGAATGATGAATGCAATTGCAGGAATTATTGAGCCTAATAGAAAATATATCACTACAGCAATAGCCAATAAGGCAAATATTCCATTAATTTTTTCGCGATTAAATAATGCCATTAATTTCTACTCCATCAACCGAACTTAAGATTATCGATACCGATAATTTTGTTATATAGCCAGTATAGAATCAGTACCGTAACAAGAAGAATAGTTCCTAAAGCAGCACCTAGACTCCAGTTAAGAGATTTTTGTATGTGGTAAGCTATAAGGTTAGATATTAATAAACCATCCTCACCGCCAACTAGTGCAGGTGTGATGTAGTATCCTATAGCAAGTATAAACACTAATAATGTTCCTGCACCAAGGCCAGGAAGAGTCAATGGAAGGTAAACCTTCCTTAGAGCATAAGATTTTTTTGCACCCATCGATAGTGCAGCCTTCATATATGTTGGGCTTATAGTCTTCATTACAGAGTAAAGCGGCAAAACCATGAAAGGTAAAAGAATGTGGACCATAGCCACAATAGTTCCGGTCTGATTGTAAATCATCTGAACCCTCCCATCGTCAGATAGGAATCCCAGGAAAACAAGTATATCGTTAATCACCCCTTCAGTCTGAAGAATAGCAATCCATGCCGTTGTTCGAACCAATAGTGATGTCCAAAACGGCAATAACACAAATATCATTAATAAGTTAGATTGACGCAAAGGCAATATAGATAGAACGTACGCTACCGGGTAAGCTAATACAATACAGATTGCAGTTATTATTGCTGACAAATTTATAGTCTTGATAAAATTTGACAGATAAATTTGGTAGAGTTTATCAGCCTTTACTATGTCACCTTTTTCGTTATATTTTAAGTCCATAGCCGCAAGATAGAATGCAGGCGTTATGTCTTTTGCGTTCCTTTTTAGGCTTAGCCATAGAGCTGGATTTTTCCATTTTTTATTTACCTTGATTAGAGATTTTTTGAATGGAGCTTTTAGCTTTTTGGCTTTACGTGCAGTAGAAGTAAAAAGACTTCTGCTGCCTGGAATGTCATAGTTAATTCTAGTTGCAAGGTTTCCAACTGTTTTACCTATTTCACGATTTTTTTTGGCTATAACCAAGTCCTCTACAAAAATTTTAAAGACTGATTCAGGTGGGAGGTCTTTGCCATCCCATTGCTGAATGGCAATAGCGAAGTTTGGTACTACATTTGAAACTGTTGGGTTATTAACGCTTCTCCAGAGCATTTGCCCTATAGGCATTACGAAGCTTACTATTAAGAATATTACAAGGGGCATTGTTAATAGCAGTGCTCTCTTTTTTTGTACAGCAGTAGCTTTTGCTAGTCTAGCCTTTAAAGAGACCCCGTCCTGCTCTAATATTTCTGTAGTTGATGACATTTTAGTTTAATAAATGTAAAAATGTCGACAGGCTAAATAACACCTGTCGACATAAAACATTAATCTATCTAATGTTTATTTAGTTAGCCAACCAAGCGTTAAAGCGTTCGTTTAGTTGGTCCTGGTTGTCAGCCCAAAACTCGAAATCGTTCTGTAGAGCGTTTCCAAAGTTTTCTGGAGCTGTAGGCATATGAACAGCCATATCTAGGTCTGGCTGGTTATGGTAAGAGCCAACCAATGCCGCAGATGACTTACGTACCGGACCATAAGATATCCAGCTAGCTTGATCTGCTAGAGCCTGAGTACCTGTAGAGAACTTGATAAAGTCAAGAGTCTCAGCCATATTTGGAGCGCCCTTAGGTACTACCCAAAGGTCTAAATCCCAAACCTGACCATCCCACATAATTTCAAAAGGCTTGCCTTCAGCAGCTACAGCATTAAATATACGTCCATTGTATGCTGTTGTCATTGCAACTTCACCATCAGCTAATAGCTGTGGCGGCTGTGCACCAGCCTCCCACCAGACTACAGAGTCCTTTATAGTATCAAGCTTATCAAAGGCCATCTGGATTCCGGCATCTGTATTAAGAAGAGCGTATACATACTTAGCAGGTACACCATCAGCCATCAATGCCATCTCTAGGTTTGGCTTAGGTCCTTTTCTGAGGCCACGCTTACCAGGAAATTTCTCAGTATCAAAGAAGTCGGCCATAGTTTCAACGCCACTCATCTTAGATCCATCATAAGCAACAATAGTTGACCAAACGATATTACCTACAGCACAGTCTGTGACCGTTCCAGGTAAGAAGTCGTCAGCAGCAGAACTACCGTCAGCTCCATCTGGAAGTGTGCTTGCATCTATCGTTTCAAATAGTCCTTCATCGCAACCACGTACAGCATCAGACAACTCAACGTCGACAGTGTTCCATGTCACGTTTCCTGCCTCTACCTGTGCCTTAACTTCAGCTAATCCACCGCTATAGTCCTCAGAGACCACAGTGTTTCCGGTAGCAGCAGCCCAAGGTTTGTGGTATGCCTCTACTTGAGATTTAGTATAAGCTCCACCCCAAGAAACAGCGGTAATTGATGCTGCCTGAACAGAACCAGCGACTACCGCTATAGATACAGCACTAGTAAATAGTGCTTTTGATATTATTTTATTCATATTACTTTCTCCTTTTGTAGTAATAAGTAAAAATGCTTGCTCTATCCATCAAGAGCAAGACAATCCTCCGACATCCATCCAATATTTACCTCTTTACCTTCTATCAAAGATGTATTATCGGCAGAATTAGGAACTTTGACGATAAAATCGTCATCTCCACACACACTAAAGCGTGTACGAATATGGTCACCATGGTAGATTAATTCTTTTACCATAGCAGAATATGTGTTAGGTGTTTTGTTGTCTTCTGGAGAGATGAAAATCCTTTCAGGTCTTAGCGATAGGGTAGTTCTCTCACCAACAGAACTTACATTAATTTTGGTTGCAACAACGATATCCCCAGAGTCAGTCTTGACTGTGGCATTTTCACCATTGATTGCCTCTACTGTACCCATTAGGCGATTATTTTCTCCAATAAAGTTTGCCACAAAGGCATTATCTGGGCGTTCATACAGTTTTGATGGGGATGCACACTGCTGCACAACTCCGTCATCGAAGACCGCAATCCTATTAGACATTGTTAGCGCCTCTGTTTGGTCATGGGTAACGTACATAACAGTTAAACCAAGGCTCTCATGAAGGTGTTTGATTTCGTACTGCATTTGTTCACGTAGGTTTTTATCTAGTGCACCAAGCGGTTCATCCATTAGTACAAGTTCAGGGTCAAATATAAGTGACCTTGCAACGGCAACTCTTTGCTGTTGTCCGCCAGAAAGTTGTGCCGGTCTGCGATTCCCAAAATCACCAAGCCTAACCATATCAAGAGCCCTGTTTACTCTTTCTTCTCTTTCGGCTTTGCCGATATTTCGTACTTCTAATGGGAATGCGAGGTTTTCAGCAACAGTCATGTGAGGGAATAAAGCATAGTTCTGGAATACCATTCCTATACCTCTCTTGTGTGGAGGTACATTATTGATTGGTTTGCCGTTAAGGTAAATGTTACCATTTGTTGCTGGTTCAAAGCCTGCAAGCATCATAAGGCAGGTAGTCTTGCCAGAGCCGGATGGACCCAACATAGTAACGAATTCACCGTGCTCGACGTCAAGATTAAAGTCCTTTACAACAAGGATTTCTCCGTCATAGCTTTTTTGTACATTCTCAAATCTTACAAGTGGTTCATTTGTGCTCATATAGTTTTTAAATATTTAAAAAACAAAAAATCACATCCATATCAATTATTTATATGGAAGCTTTAGCTATTTCAGAAAATTAAATATTAGCTACACAAGAATAATACTCCAGTGTTGACTAAAAAGTCAACAAAATTATGAAATTATATATTTTTTAGACAAATGACTTAAATTATATTAAAGCATAGAAAATATTATATTTAAAAACATATAAAGATTATTTGTTGCAATGTATTCTATAAATTAACCGCTATGCTGGTATTAGAAAAAGCATAAAATTATTGTTTCATAAAATATCAGTCTATAGTTATTTATTATGACTAAGCCAAAAAATATTAAAGGTAAGTGGGAATTCTGGATTGACCGTGGAGGCACCTTTACTGACGTAATTGGAAAGACTCCAGATGGCAACATTGTCAGTCATAAGTTACTAAGCGAAAACCCCGAGCATTATGAAGATGCCGCTATTCAGGGTATCCGTTACCTATTATTCTTGGGTGCAAGTGACAACATACCAATGGATAGAATTAAGTCAATAAAGATGGGAACTACGGTTGCCACTAACGCTCTTTTGGAGCGTGAAGGTGAAAGAACCTTGCTGGTTATTACTAAGGGGTTTGGAGATATATTGCGTATAGGCTATCAGCAAAGACCAAAGATTTTTGCTTTAGACATTCAGTTACCAGACATGCTCTATAGCGATGTCGTTGAGATCGATGAACGTATGGATATTGATGGCAATATTATTAAAGAGCTCGACACAAATCGGTCAAATGAAAAATTGCATGATGCATTTGATAAAGGTTATCGATCTATTGCTATAGTGTTGCTCCATGGCTACCGACATCAGGAACACGAGTCACAATTAAAGAGCATAGCTGAAAGTATTGGGTTTGAACAGATTTCAGTGAGTCATGAAGTTAGCCCGTTGATGAAAATTGTGCCAAGAGGGGACACAACGGTAGTTGACGCCTACCTATCACCTATCCTCAGGCGTTATATCAATCAGGTCGAGAGAGCCTTAGGCAGGGCTGGCGAAGAGAAGGGAAAGCTGATGTTTATGCAGTCCAATGGCGGACTAACTGATGCTCGATTTTTTCAGGGTAAGGATGCAATATTGTCTGGTCCAGCTGGAGGTGTTGTTGGTATGGTGAAGACTGGTAATAGTGCAGGCTTTGAAAAACTAATCGGCTTTGATATGGGTGGCACCTCGACAGACGTGTCTCATTACTCTGATGAATATGAGCGCACACTTGAAACACAGGTGGCAGGAGTACGTGTCAGGGCGCCTATGATGTCAATTCATACCGTTGCCGCTGGCGGCGGCTCTATCCTACATTTCGATGGTGCACGTTATCGTGTAGGCCCAGACTCTGCTGGCGCTAACCCTGGCCCGGCGTGTTACCGAAATGGTGGCCCACTAACCATAACAGATTGTAATGTCATGCTGGGCAAGCTAAAGCCAGAGCTATTTCCTAAAGTTTTTGGACCTAATGCCGACCAAGAGCTTGACACTAAAATTGTCGAGGAAAAGTTTATCGCACTAGCAGAAGAAATATCTTTGGCAACCAAAAAAACAGTAATACCTAGTGATGTTGCAGAAGGCTACCTTTCGATTGCTGTCGAGAGTATGGCGAATGCGATTAAAAAAATATCGGTAGAGCGTGGTCACGATTTGAGTGGCTACACTCTGTCTTGTTTTGGCGGCGCTGGTGGACAGCATGCATGTATGGTTGCCGATAGTCTCGGCATGAAACGTATTTATCTACACCCACTTGCTGGGGTATTGTCTGCGTTTGGTATGGGGCTTGCAGATACTCACACTATTAACGACTTGGCAATTGAATCTTGCCTAGATGAAGAACTTATAGATACGCTTAAACATAAATTTACTAATCTAGAGTTACAAGGTAAAAAAGAAATGACTGACCAAGGGCTTGATGGGGAGAAGCTGCAATACACTCGTCGTGTATATCTACGTTATCAAGGTTCAGACAGCTCTCTAGCTATTCAATTTGATGGTTATTCTGCCCTAAAGCTTAACTTTGAGAAGATCCATAAGTCTAGATTCAGCTTCATTTCTCCAGAAAAAAAACTAATCGTTGAATCTATACAGTCAGAGGTGTCTTGTGAAAATGAGAGAACTGAGCCTAACAAATCTCGCCCAAGCCCAGCAACAAGTAAGGCTGTTGCGTTACTTCCGGTTACAGTAAATGGCAAAGTACAGCAGACACCGTTTTATCGTCGTGACAATATTGCTAGTGATGAGGGCATTAATGGTCCAGCAGTCATAATTGAGCCTACCTCAACGATTGTTATCGAGCCAGGCTGGCAAGCCAAGGTTCGCCCTGACAATGATATAGTGATTGAGCGTATCGAGCCTATTATTAGAGATAATGCAATCGGCACAGATGTTGACCCAGTGATGCTAGAAATCTTTAACAATCTATTTATGAGTGTAGCAGAACAGATGGGTACGGTACTCGAGAACACAGCATCTTCAGTTAATATTAAGGAGCGACTAGATTTTTCTTGCGCCCTATTTTCTGCTGACGGAAACCTAGTTGCCAATGCCCCACACATACCTGTTCATTTGGGTTCAATGAGCGAATCGATTAAAACTATTATTCGTGAGAACTTTAATACCATGTCGCCCGGAGATGCGTTCCTTATTAATGCGCCATACAATGGCGGAACACACTTGCCTGATATTACCTTAATAAAGCCAGTTTACGATGAAAACAATGAACAAGTAATTTTCTATGTAGCAACACGAGGCCATCATGCCGATATCGGAGGCACAGTTCCAGGTTCAGCTCCAGCCCACTCCAAACACGTTAAAGAGGAGGGCATACTGATTGACAACTTTAATTTGGTCTCCAAAGGCATATTTCAGGAGAATGAGATTTATAATATTCTTAGCTCTGGGGAGTACCCAGCAAGAAACATTAAAGATAATATCGCTGATTTAAAGGCGCAAGTTGCGGCATCAGAGAAGGGTGCTCAAGAGCTTCTTAGGATCGTTAGAAATTACGGACTCGATGTTGTTCATGCCTATATGCAGCACGTTCAAGATAATGCTGAAGAATGTGTTAGACGCGTAATAGATGTTCTAAGTGACTGCAGCTATACATATAAAATGGATGATGGTAATCAAGTTTGTGTGACGATTAGTGTAGATAGAACTGAACGATCTGCTACCATTGATTTTACTGGTACTAGTGACCAACATCCCAGCAACTATAACGCACCAAAGGCTATTTGTCAGGCAGCGGTGTTGTATGTTTTTCGTTGTATGGTTGACGATGAAATTCCTTTAAATGCAGGTTGCTTTAGACCGCTTAATCTAATTATTCCTGAAGGCAGTATGATAAATCCAGTTTATCCAGCTGCGGTTATCGCCGGAAATACCGAAACCTCTCAATATATAGTGGACGCTCTTTTTGGAGCACTAGGTGTGGTTGCAGCATCTCAAGGTACTATGAATAACTATATTTGGGGAAATGATAAAGTACAGAATTACGAAACGATTTGTGGCGGCTCCGGTGCTAGTGAAAAACAGAGTGGCTGCAGTGCGGTACACACACATATGACGAACACTAAATTGACAGACATCGAAGTATTGGAGTTGCGTTTTCCAGTTCGTATCGAATCTTTTTCAATTCGCCAAGGGTCTGGTGGTTTCGGCCTCAATATGGGTGGTGAAGGAGTTGACAGACGCATGCGCTTTTTAGAATCAATGACGGTAAACATAATTGCTGGGCACCGAATCATACCTCCTTATGGCGTTGCTGGCGGAAAGCCTGGATCCATCGGTGAAAACTATGTTGTTCACCCTGATCAAAGTGTCACTAAGCTGAGTACTAAAGGTCAAATTAAGGCAAAAAAAGACGATATTTTTGTACTCAAAACACCTGGAGGAGGAGGTTATGGAGAGTACAATTAAATCACCCTAAAGATAAATCTTAATGTGGACACTTGTTCGTTGATATTCTTTATTTTTTTAATGCCAAATACCGCCTCATGGAAATGAATGACCTTGTAATGTATCCAAAAGGATAGCTACCAACATGTACCAATTTGGTAAAAGGGAAGTAGGC
>JASLYC010000065.1 GCA_030739975.1 Gammaproteobacteria bacterium | reverse complement strand
CTCTCTCTTTACGATTATCAAGCAACACTTCAATGTCAGCCTCAAGAATTTCTTTATATAGCTTATCTGATAGATCTTTAACTCTGGTTGATTTGTTGTAGTTGATTGGAATAATTACAACTTTAAATGGAGCTATCGACTCTGGAAAGATAATACCCCTATCATCAAAATTCTGCTCAATTGATGCCGCCAATACTCTGGTCACTCCAATTCCATAACAACCCATAGACATTGCAACTGACTTGCCATTTTCTTCAATCACGTTAGCATTCATAGCTTTTGAATACTTAGTTCCAAGTTGAAATATATGGCCAACCTCTATACCCCTTTTTATAGCCAACTTGCCCTTACCGTCTGGAGAAGGGTCGCCATCAACTATATTGCGTAAATCGGCAGTATTAATATCGATTGTATCACGAAGCCAATTGACACCTGTAAGGTGTTTACCTTCTTGGTTGGCACCACAAACAAAATCATTCAAACAGGCAGCTGCATAGTCCACAAATATTGGCATTGACAAGTCCTTGACGCCTATTGAACCTATAGAGTATCCTGCCGAATTTATACTCTCTTCAGATGCCATCGATAGAGGTCTTACAACATTATCTATTTTTTCAGCTTTAATTTCATTTAATTCATGGTCCCCTCTCAGAACAAGAGCGATCAATCCGCCATCTTCACTATCAACTACAAGTGTTTTTATAGTTCTTTTTACGTCAATATCTAGTAAATTGGTTACATCACTTATAGTTTTACATCCAGGAGTATCAACTATTTGTAAATCCTGCTCTGGGCTTTTAGGTTTTTTCTGTGGCAAGGTCTCAGCCCGCTCAACATTAGCAGCGTAATCTGATTTATCAGAAAAACATATAGCATCCTCACCAGAGTCAGCCAATACATGGAACTCTTGTGAACCCTCCCCTCCAATTGCACCAGAGTCAGCCAACACTGACCGATAATCTAGGCCTATGCGATCAAAAATATTACAATAGGTTTGGTGCATTAATTTGTAGGTTTGCTCAAGTGAATCCTGGTTTATATGGAATGAATATGCATCCTTCATAATAAATTCACGTGACCTCATTACCCCAAATCTGGGGCGTATTTCATCCCTAAACTTTGTTTGAATTTGGTAAAAATTCATAGGTAGTTGTTTATAGCTTCGCATATGCTGTGATGCAATATTTGTGATTACCTCTTCGTGGGTCGGCCCAAGACAGAAATCTCTATCATGCCTGTCTCTAAAACGTAACAGCTCTGGACCATATTCTGTCCACCTTCCTGACTCTTGCCATAGCTCTGCAGGCTGAGCAACTGGCATTAGTAGCTCTTGAGCGCCAGACCTATTCATTTCTTCACGGATAATATTTTCAATTTTATGAAGGACTCTAAAACCCATAGGTAAGTATGAGTACAAGCCAGAAGCTAGCTTAGATATTAATCCTGCCCTAACCATAAGTTGATGAGATATGACAACGGCGTCATTGGGAGCTTCTTTTAGTGTAGGTATAAGTAATTCTGTAGTTTTCATTAATAAATCAAGTTAAATAGTCATGCAACTTATACAATAAATTGAATGTTTTATGAGTATAAAATAAAGGCAAATAATTACATTAAGTCTGATTTTACCTATGAGTGATATTCAAACATTATTAATTTGGACAATTCCAGTTCTGTTTGCAATTACGGTACATGAAACAGCGCATGGATGGACCGCCAGTCAGTTTGGTGACCATACAGCAAGAATGATGGGTCGTTTAACTCTAAACCCAATAAAACATATTGATCCAGTTGGCACTATATTAGTTCCGGCATTTTTATTTTTTGTCTCTGGATTTATATTTGGCTGGGCCAAGCCTGTCCCTATAAACTCATCAGCACTACGCTCGCCTAAAAAAGATATGCTTTGGGTGGCTCTTGCTGGACCTTTGTCGAACTTTATTATGTCGGTATTATGGTTGTTGGTTATTGTTATTGCTGTTAATATGAATTCCCAATTATTTGTAGATATGGGCCAGATAGGGGTTCAGATCAATTTAGTTTTAGCAGTACTTAATTTAATACCTCTACCCCCACTGGATGGTGGACGAGTAGTCAGTTCAATCCTACCAGGAAGGCTTTCATATCAGTACGACCAACTAGAACCATACGGGCTATATATACTTCTAGCGTTATTGTTTATTGGTGTTTTTAAGACAATAATATTTCCTATTGTTTCCTTTTTTCAAACATTAATGTATAGCTTTGCTGGACTAATTTAATAGCAGCAATTGTAAAAAATCATTAATTATTAATATATGTGTTGAACAAGTAATGATTTGCTTATAAACTTTATATAAGTTGTATCAATTCTAGCTATTTTGTTACCTTAAGTTAGTTTTTTTCTAAGTAGCTCATTAACTTGTTTTGGGTTTGCCTTGCCGCCAGTAGCTTTCATTGCCTGACCAACAAAAAACCCAATAATTTTTTCATTTCCTGACTTAAACTGTTCCACCTGTGGTGCATTAGCAGCAATAATGCTGTCGATAATTGATTCTATCTCTGAACTATCAGTTATCTGCTTTAAGCCCTTCTCTTTAATAACTTCATCAGCACTACCTTCACCATTCCACATAGATTTAAATACATCTTTAGCTATCTTTCCAGATATCGTATCGTCATCTATACGACTAACCAATAATGACAAATCCTCTGCACAAATAGGTGAATTTGTTATATCTACTTGCTCTTTGTTTAGTGCTGCCAAAAGATCTCCCATAATCCAGTTAGCGCAAAGCTTTACATTTGTATTGCTGATTGATACTGCTTTTTCAAAATAATCAGCCAATGACTTCTGCGATGTTAAAACACCAGCATCATATTCACTAAGCTCAAACTCAGAAATATATCTAGCCTTTTTTTCGCTTGGCAGTTCCGGCAATTCAGTCATAATTTGACTCATTAATTCATCAGAAATTTCAACAGGAAGAAGGTCAGGGTCAGGGAAATAACGGTAATCATTTGCTTCTTCTTTTGAGCGCATTGAACGTGTCTCGTTCTTTATAGAGTCATAAAGTCTTGTTTCCTGAACTATCTCCCCACCATCCTCAAGAATATCTTGTTGCCTATCAACCTCAAGGTTAATAGCGCGCTCCAAAAATTTAAATGAGTTTATGTTTTTTAACTCTGCCCTTGTCCCTAATTTATTGTCTCCAGCAGGACGAATTGACACATTAGCATCACAACGAAACGACCCTTCCTGCATATTTCCATCGCAAATATCTAGATACTGCACCAATTCATGTATTTTTTTTGCGTAAGAGACGGCTTCCTTAGCACTCCTCATATCAGGCTCTGAAACTATCTCAAGTAAAGGGGTGCCAGCCCTGTTTAGGTCAACTGCAGTATACTCATCATACAAATCATGGATAGATTTTCCAGCATCCTCCTCCAAGTGTGCACGAGTGACTCCAATAACTTTAGTATTATTGTCGACGCTAATTTCTATCTGTCCTTCGCCTACAATGGGCCAATCAAGCTGAGAAATTTGGTAGCCTTTAGGTAGATCAGGATAAAAATAGTTCTTTCTATCAAATATGTTGCGCTGATTTATCTTCGCTTTAACTGCTAAGCCAAACTTGATAGCTTTACTTACAACCTCTTTATTTAATACTGGTAAAACACCTGGCAGACCCAAATCTACAGCACAAGCTTGTGAATTTGGTTTGGCACCGTACTCTGTAGATGCTGAAGAAAATATCTTAGATTTGGTATTAAGTTGGGCATGAATTTCAAGCCCTATAACGGTCTCCCAATTCATAATTAATACTCCTTAGGCGCTTTATTATGCCAATCTGTTTGTTGCTGAAACTTATGTGCAATATTTAACAATATAGATTCTGACCAATAATTTCCTATCAACTGAAGGCCTACAGGTAAATTGTTAGAGAACCCAGCTGGAATACTCATACCTGGTAACCCCGCTAAGTTTGCTGACAGTGTATAAATATCAGCCAAATACATTGAAACAGGGTCTTTAACTGAGCCTAAATCGAAAGCTGTGGTAGGAGAAACTGGACCCATTACAACATCTACATCTTTAAATGCCCTCTTAAAGTCGTCACTAATCAGGTGTCTAACTTTCTGTGCTTTGAGATAATATGCATCATAATAACCAGCAGAAAGGGCGTAAGCTCCAATCATTATACGGCGCTGAACCTCTTTTCCGAAGCCCTCCGAGCGTGAACGCAAGTACAAGTCCTCTAAATCTTTTGGGTCCTCACAACGATAACCATAACGAACACCATCCATACGCGATAAATTTGAAGAGCATTCGCAAGGTGCGACAATATAGTAAGTAGGAATAGCGTATGAAGAGTTTGGCAGGGATATCTCTTTCACTGATGCTCCCATAGATTCGAACTCTTTAATTGCATGCATAATATTTTCAGCAACCCCATCATCTAGTCCTTCAGAAAAAAACTCCTTAGGTAGTCCTATCTTTAGTCCTTTAATTGAATCTTCAAGTTTAGCCGTATAGTCTTCAACATTTTTGTCTGAACTAGTAGAGTCCTTACTATCAAACCCGGCCATAACATTTAAAACTAAGGCAGCATCTTCTGCTGTTTGTGTCATTGGTCCGGCTTGATCCAAGCTTGAAGCATAAGCTATCATGCCATAACGTGAGACCCTACCATAAGTAGGTTTAAGGCCGGTGATGCCACATAAACTTGATGGCTGTCTAATAGATCCACCAGTATCAGTACCGGTAGCGAATGGGGACAATCTAGCAGCAACAGATGCTGCAGAACCACCAGAAGAGCCTCCTGGAATTTTATTAAGATTCCATGGATTTTTTACACTGCCATAATAGGAATTCTCGTTCGATGATCCCATAGCAAATTCATCCATATTGGACTTACCAAGCATTACCGTGCCTGCAGTGTTTAGTTTGTGACTTACTGTGGAGTCATAGGGTGCAATAAAATTATCCAACATCTTTGAGCCCGCACTAGTTTTGACTCCTTTAGTGCAAAAAATGTCTTTATGCGCGTAAGGTACTCCGGTTAGGACTCCATTATCATTATTGGCAATCCTATCATCTGCAACTCTTGCCTGTTCTAGAGCTAAATCTTCAGTTACGGTTATAAATGCATTAAGTTTTGAGGACTTTATTCGATTAATGAAGTGCTGAGTAATTTCGGTTGAAGAAAACTCTTTTTTTGCTAACCCATCGACTAACTGTGTTAATGTTTTAGTATGCATATTAGTCGATAACTGTAGGCACTAGGTAATGACCATTTCCAGTTTTTGGAGCGATAGACTGAAAATTATTAGAATCATCTTTTTCTTTAACCTCATCAACTCTTAACCTCTGAGACATATGTAGTGGATGCGCCATAGGTTCAACACCTTCAGCCTCAATTTCCTGTAATTGCTCTACTAACTGGAGAATATTATTAAGCTCGTTTGTGTTAATTTCTAACTCTTCATCACTTAATTTTAAGCGAGCTAGGTATGCGATCTGGCTTACTTTTTCTTCATTAAGTGACATAATTAAAAGGGAAAAGGCATCTTGTTAATCATACTCATAGGTTTTGCAAATGACGCTCTCATTGTTGATATATCGTGCTGCATCCACTGCATTGAGTAAACCATAGTTGACATATTATTATTCATCTCTTTCATATTCATTAGCATCGGCTCCAAGATGTTCATTTTGACATTCATGTTACTTAAATCAGCAGCCATAGAATCTAGATTATCCAACTTAGATGCAATTATGTCCATATTATCGTTAACTTTTGCAAAGTTATTATCCATACTGCTAACAGATGAAGTTATTTGTGACATGTCGTTTGAAATATTGTCAACACTAACTGACATTAGATCCATATTCTTTGACATGCTATAGTCCATAGTGTTGGCTAATCTATTCATGTCTTGAGTTATTGAGTATATAACAACAAAGAACCCTATTACAATTAGACTAAAAACTAATAGCGAGGGAAGGAAAAACTTTTCAAACTTGGAATTTGTTTGTTCTTGCATTCTTACTGCAAGATTTTCTAGACACTCTATAGTTGGAACTTGGGTTGATTCTATACTAGAAACTTTTTGTCCTGTTGTTGTCAAAATATCACCTATTCAATTAATTATATTACAATAATTATCGATCACCTGTTGTAGAAGTTTGTTTGAATAGTTCTTACAAATAAAGGCACTACCTATGCTATTTAATAGCACTAATCTTATACTGCCACCTATAACTTTTTTGTCTACAGACATAGCCTCAATAAACCCAGAGGAAGTAATTTTACCAAAAAAACTAGTAGGTAAATTAGCTTTTTCTAATATACTTTTAATTTTAGCTATATCTTTAATATCTATATATCCCTCTAGATGAGACAATTCAGCTGCCATAAGCATTCCAATTGCTACTGCTTCCCCATGCAAATATACGCCATATCCCAAAGTGTTTTCTATAGCATGACCAAAGGTGTGCCCAAGGTTTAGTAGCGCTCTATTTCCTAACTCAAACTCATCCTGAGCAACAATATCAGCCTTGTCATAGCAAGATTGGTATATTGTATCGGTCAATAATTCTTTGTCTTTTAACATTAGTCTTTCAATATTAGAATTAATAAAATTAAAAAAACTTTCATTTCCAAGTAGGCCGTATTTTATTACTTCAGCCATACCGGCTGAAAACTGTCTATCGTCCAGAGTATCCAAAGTATCGATATCAATAACAACACATTTTGGCTGGTAGAAAGAGCCAATCATATTTTTTCCAAGTGCATGGTTAACACCTGTCTTGCCGCCAACACTTGAATCTACCTGAGAAAGTAGTGTGGTGGGAATTTGAATAAAGTTGACTCCTCTTTGGTAGCTGGCAGCAGCAAAACCTGTCATATCTCCAACCACTCCTCCTCCTAAAGCAACAAGTGTGCAGCTTCGGTCAAAATGATTTTCAAGTAAAGCGTCAAAAATTGTGTTTACAGTCTCTAGTGTTTTGTACTGCTCTCCATCAGATAAAATAACTTCAGCTACAGTGTAGTTAACAAAAAGAGATTTCACTTTTTCAAGATATAGTGGCGCTACAGTGGTGTCTGAAACCACCATAACTTGCTTTCCATTTACGTGTTTAGAAAATAGTTCAGGCTTTGAAATTAAATCTCTACCAATATATATGGGGTATGATTTTTCGGCTAGATCAAGGTCAAGTTGTCTCATTATGCAAACTCTCTTTTCTCTCCATTACCAATAGCATTATCTACGCAACGCGAACAAAGCTCTGGATGGTCTTTGATACTTCCCACCTCTTCACGGTGATGCCAACATCTAACGCATTTTTCGTGACTACTTTTTGAAACCTTAATCTTGACACCTTCGCCTGCATCTACGCAGTCTGTTGCTTCTTTGTTAATCAAGTGCACTCTAGCATATGAAGTAATAAACACAAACCTCAACTCGTCTCCTAAACCACTTAGCAGATTAAAGGCTTCTTTGTCACAATATATATCAACTTCCACTTCAAGTGAAGAGCCAATCTCTTTCTCTGCTCTCATAGTTTCCATCTGCTTGCGGACATATGTGTTGATAGAGCGACACTTGTCAATTGCCTCGTTATTGTAACCCTCTGTTAGCTCCTCATACCATGTTTGTAAAAAAACACTGTCATTATTATTTTGTGGCATGTTTTGCCAAACCTCTTCAGCGGTAAAAGATAGCACCGGAGTAAGCCAACAAACCATCGCATTGGTTAAGTGATGTAAAGCTGTCTGTGCGCTCCTCCTGGCAAGTGAATTCTCTTGTGTAGTGTATTGTCTATCTTTAATGATGTCTAAATAAAACCCGCCTAGGTCATTGGTGCAGTAGTTGAGAATTAGCTGCATTAGGTGATGAAAGTTGTATTGCTCATACGCATTTATTATTTGAGATTGTAGTTCAGCTGTTTTGGAGACTATCCAGCGATCAAGAGCTAACATATCTTTATTGCTTACTATATTCGATTTGGGGTCAAAACCCTGCATATTGGCCAACATAAAACGTATAGTATTTCTAATCCTACGATAACTATCAGCAGAGCGCTTTAGTATGTCATCAGATACAGTCATTTCGCCTGTATAGTCGGTACTAGCAATCCATAAGCGTAGAATATCTGCTCCTAGATTATTGACTACCTTTTGTGGCGACATAACATTGCCAAGTGACTTACTCATCTTTTTGCCGTCCTTGTCTACCGTAAAGCCGTGTGTCAGAACCTGTTTATATGGGGCATGCCCGTTAATCGCACATGAGGTTATTAATGACGATTGGAACCATCCACGATGCTGATCGGACCCTTCCAAATACATATCAGCTATAGGCGTTAAATCTTTGTTGTCCTTTAATACTGCATAGTGACTTACACCTGAATCAAACCAAACATCAAGCGTATCGGTAGTCTTTTCATAATTTTCTGCGTCGTCTCCTAGAATATCTTTGGTTTCTAGTTCAAACCAAGACTCAATGCCGCCCTTTTCAATTATCAAGGCGACCTTCTCGAAAAGTTCTTTAGTATCAGGATGCATCTCGCCTGTCTGTTTGTGAATAAACAGTGTTATAGGTGAACCCCAATAGCGCTGACGTGATATACACCAGTCAGGCCTATTTCCTATCATTAACTCTATGCGTTTTTGACCCCAATCTGGAATCCACATAACTTTTGGAATTTCAGTATTAACTATATCTCTTAGTTTGTTTTGTTCCATTGACACAAACCATTGAGGTGTTGCTCTAAATATGACTGGCGTTTTATGCCTCCAACAGTGAGGATAAGAGTGCACCAAATCTTCACTTTTTACGAGCCTGTTATTGCTTTTTAGGACTTCAACTACACTCGAGTTAGCTTTAAAAATATATTGACCTGCAAATAGCTCTGTGCTATCAAAAAATACTCCTTTGCCATCTACTGGACAATCTACTGGTAATTCATATTTTACCCCAACAGCGTAATCGTCTACTCCATGTGCCGGTGATGTATGTACTGCTCCTGTGCCTGCCTCAGTAGTTACATGCTCGCCTAAAATTAAAGGCACTTGTTTATTGTAAAATGGGTGCTCAACAGTCAATCCCTCCAACTGGGAGCCTTTATATATTTCTTTGCCGACTGAATACTTTTCTATATCGTATCTAGAAATAGCGCTATCGACTAGATCTTTTGCCAACAAATAGTATTCATCATCCATCTCAACTAACACATAATCAAATTCTGGATGAATTGCTACCGCCTCATTGGCTGGTAAGGTCCACGGGGTTGTCGTCCAAATAACAATAAAAATAGGCTTATTAACTGAGAAAATTTCAGTATCAATTAACTTAAATTTAACATCAATCGAGATAGATTTTTTGTCTTTGTATTCAACCTCGGCTTCTGCCAAAGCAGAGCCACATTCGGTACACCAGTGAACTGGCTTAAAGCCTTTAGATACATGCCCACTCTCAACAATATTACCAAGAGCTCGAACAATATCAGCCTCATACTTATAGTTCTTTGTTAGATATGGATTATCCCAATCACCGATTATCCCTAATCTCTTGAAGTCTTTTCTTTGTTGTTCAATCTGTTTATTCGCGTAATTCCTACATGCTGCTCTAAAATCATTTGCAGATATTTTTTGCCCCACCTTGCCTTTCTTTTTTTCAATATTGTGTTCTATTGGTAAGCCATGGCAATCCCAACCAGGAACATATGGCGCATCAAACCCAGATAAAGATTTTGACTTTACTATTATATCTTTGAGTACCTTGTTTACTGCATGACCTATATGAATATCGCCATTCGCATAAGGTGGTCCGTCATGTAATACAAATTTAGGCTTGCCACTATTTTGTTGACGAATATTTTGATAAAGATTGTCATTCTCCCACTGCTTCAGAAATTCGCCCTCACGGTTAGCAAGGTTAGCCTTCATAGCGAAAGTTGTTGCTGGTAAATTTAGGGTGGACTTGTAATCTGACATTGACACTTTTTATAATAGACTAAATGCGCAATTATACTAGAGGTACCGCATATTTTGGGCATTCAAGAATTTCTTTTTTAAGTTTCTGGCTTTAAATTTTGCATCTAAAGTTTGGCATCCCTTAGGAGTAAATTTACCTGACCTGGTTTGAGGTACTCAAACTGATTAGCCCTTAATGATTCTGGTAGACGAATTTCTCCAAAGCGCACACGGATAAGGCGCGAAACTTTGAAACCTAAGGCTTCCCATAGCCTTCTAACTTCTCTCTTTTTGCCTTCCCTTAGGACTACCTTGTACCACCTATTTGCTCCCTCTCCGCCAGCCAAAGTTACGCGATTAAATTTAGCAAATCCATCTTCCAGCTCTAGACCCTCTGTAAGTCTAGCGATATCATCCTTATCAACTTTGCCTAAAACTCTTACAGCATATTCACGGTCTATCTCGGATGATGGGTGCATCAATTTATTGGCAAGTGTTCCGTTATTAGTGAACAGTAATAGCCCTGATGTGTTCAAGTCAAGCCTTCCCACCATTACCCAACGAGAGCCCTTAGGTAGTAGCTCATAAACGCTCTTCCTTCCTTCACTGTCCTTGTTTGAGCAAATAACGCCAGCCTGCTTGTTGAGAATGATTACTTTGGTCTCTTCTTCTTTGTATCGAGCTAAATCAATCTTCCTGCCATCGATTTTGACCTTGTCATTTATCTTTGCCTTGTCTCCAATCTTTGCAGTTTTATTGTTGACTTCTATGCGCCCCTGATCTATCAATCTTTCGGCCCATCGACGTGAACCGTAGCCGGCACTTGCGATTAGTTTTTGTAGTCTATCAGACACTATATTAACAAATATTAGTAAGAGATTCCCATAGCCTCACGAACCTCTGACATGGTCTCTCTGGCAACATTTCTAGCCCTTTCACTGCCATCAAATATAATCTGCCTAATAAGGTCAGGGTCAGACTGGTATTTTGCAATTCTTTCCTGCATTGGGGCAAGCTCATTATTTATTGCATCAATTACTGGCTGTTTGCAATCTATGCAGCCCATTTTTGCTTTGACGCATCCGTCAGAAACCCAGTCCATAGTTGATTTGTCAGAGTAAACCTGATGTAGTTGCCATACAGGGCACTTTTTAGGGTCTCCCGGGTCGGTAAGTTTTATCCTTGCAGGGTCAGTAGGCATACGCTTAATTTTTTTCTCAACCTTGTTTGGAGTGTCTCTTAATGAAATAGTGTTGTTGTAAGATTTACTCATTTTTTGGCCGTCAAGCCCAGGCATCTTTGATGCTTTGGTTAGTAGTGCTTCAGGTTCTGGCAGTATTATCTTGCCCATACCCTCGATATAACCAGCCAATCTTTCACTATCGCTCATAGTAATGTTCTGTTGCTCTAGTAGCAAAGCTCTAGACTTAACTAGAGCATCTTCATTGCCACGTTCTTGGTAATCTTTTCTTAGTTTGTTGTAAAGTTTGGCAGCTTTTTTTCCCATCTTGGATATTGCATCTTGGGCTTTTTTTTCAAAATCTACTTCACGTCCATGGACATAATTAAACCTCCTCGCAACCTCTCTAGTAAGCTCAACATGGGCAACCTGATCTTCTCCTACTGGCACTAGACCAGCCTTATAAATCAAAATATCTGCGCTCTGAAGTAAGGGGTAACCTAAAAATCCGTAGGTAGAAAGGTCCTTAGATTTTAGTTTGTCTTGTTGGTCTTTATATGAAGGAACCCTTTCCAGCCAACTTACCGGGGTTGTCATTGATAGTAATAAATGTAACTCGGCATGTTCTGGAACCTTGGATTGTACAAATATAGTTGAAGTATTAGGGTTGATCCCTGAAGCAAGCCAATCAACTACCATCTCCATGACGTTATTATCTAGATCTATGTTATCGGAATAGTGGGTTGTAAATGCGTGCCAGTCGGCAACAAAAAAATATGAATCATACTCATTTTGTAGCTCAGCCCAATTCTTTAGAACACCATGATAGTGACCTAGATGAAGTCTGCCTGTTGGCCTCATGCCAGATAAAACTCTGTGGTCTTGCATAATTATTATTTGTCAATTGAATGGGCTAGATTATACCAACCACTAATGAGCATTATTTAAGGTTTCTGCATAAATACAGAGTCCATCTAATACCAGGTTGTTGTGGTAATTAGTATTAAAGTTTAGATATTCAAGGACTTTTTCTGCCCCACCACCGGTAACTATAACTGTAATATTTTTGTATTTATCTTTGTAGCTGTATATCTGCCTTTCGATTGAGTTTAGTAGCATAAAGCTAGTACCGGATAGCCAAGCATCGGCGCTATTTTGTGTCAGCTTTTTTGTTTGAATGTCGCTATTATTGGTACTAAATTTAGCAAAACTATTCCTGATAGCCCTTAGGCCTGGCATTATCAGTCCCCCCTTATGGAGACCTGTAGACAATACAACATCAAAAGTAACTGCACTACCTACATCAACCACTAGAAGGTTTTGATTTTTATATAAATCCGTCGCCGCTATCATTGCCAGATAGCGGTCTATTCCGAGCTCGTTTGGATTCTTGTAGCCGCACTCGAGAGGCCCGAACTTAAAATCTGTAGTTGCTATATTAATATTGCTAAGGCCATCTAGGATTTCGCAATTGGCGACACAGCTAACCCAAACATTGTCGGCTTTAGGCAGCATTTCGACGCTAAAATCATCGATAATGCTTGTATAATTCTGTCCGTCAATACTCCACTTTATGGCACTATTG
>JASLYC010000064.1 GCA_030739975.1 Gammaproteobacteria bacterium | reverse complement strand
ACATGGTATTGAGGGTCTTCAAGCACATTAACTTCTACTAGATCCTTTGCCGTTTTAAGTAGCAACCTACATTCAGAACTTAGATGCACTAAGTGGAGTGTTTTTCCTGCTTTTTGATAGCGCTCAGCGAGCTTATCAATTGCTTGTATGGCTGAATGGTCGATTACTCTTGAGTCTTCAAAATCAATATAAACATTTTCTGGGTCTTGTTTCGGGCTAAAAATCTTATGAAAGGTATTGATTGAAGCAAAAAATAGTGCGCCATGCAGTTTATAGGTCTTTACCCCTTTTGATTCGTTCTCTTCTATGGAGTATATTTTTCCTGCCGACTCCCAAGCAAAAGATAGCGCTGACATTATAACTCCAGCGATTACGGCTAGCGCTAGATTGTCTGTTAAAACAGTTATTGCTGCAACCGTTATGCCGACAATTATGTCAGGTATAGGAACTTTTCCAAATAATCTAAATGAACCCCACTCAAATGTACCAATAACAACCATCATCATTACACCAATCAAGACAGCAACCGGAATCATTTCAATGTAGCTAGAGAGGTAAAGTATAAAAAATAGCAACACTACAGATGCAACAATTCCTGACAACCTTCCTCGACCTCCAGACTTAATGTTAATTAGACTTTGCCCAACCATTGCACAGCCGCCCATGCCACCAAAGAAGCCGGTAACGGTGTTTGCCAGTCCCTGACCAATACATTCGCGATTTGGTTGCCCTGTGGTTTCTGTTAAGTCATCAATCAGGTTTAGAGTTAAAAGGCTTTCTATGAGCCCAACCAGCGCCATAACGATAGCGTAAGGAAGGACAATTTTAAACATCTCAAGAGTAACAGGCACTTCAGGGATATGGAATGGAGGGAAGGCTCCACCTATTGGAGCAATATCTCCAACGGTTCTTGTATCTAACCCCAAAAATAAAACAGCAACCGTGCCAACAATAATTGCTACTAAAGTTGATGGAATAGCTCTCGTTAATTTTGGTAAGAAGTGAATAATGGTCATCGTAATTGCTATGATAATTAGCATAATTAATAAAGGTGTGCCGCTAATCCATTCACCTGCAACCTTGAACTGTTTAACTTGAGCTAGAAAGATAACAATTGCTAATCCGTTTACAAAACCTAAAAAAACTGGGTGAGGAACTAGTCTAATAAATTTTCCCATCCTTAATAAGCCAAAGATGATTTGGATTATTCCTGTCAATACTACTGCAGCAAATAGGTACTCAACACCATGAATAGCAACCAATGTTCCGATGACTACTGCGATAGCACCTGTTGCTCCAGAAATCATCCCTGGTCTTCCACCAATTATTGATGTTACAAGTCCAATAGTAAAAGCCGCATAAAGCCCTACCAAAGGGTTAAGTCCAGCCAAAAGAGCAAAAGCAACGGCTTCAGGGACTAACGCCAAGGCAACAGTAAGGCCTGACAATATATCGTTCTTTGCGTTACTCGGAACGCGCTTATGAATTAACTTGAACATTAATAACTATTATTTTTTAAAAAATTAAGATTTAGCGGCAGGAACAGTTGGAGTTTTTGAAGAAACATCTATGTTCTGTGCGCGATGCCTAAGAGCGTGATCCATCAAAGTTATTGCGAGCATAGCTTCGGCGATTGGAGTTGCGCGAATACCAACACAGGGATCATGTCGACCTTTAGTAATAACCTCAGTTGTGTTGCCATCTTTATCGATACTTTCGATTGGGATTCTTAAGCTCGATGTAGGCTTGAGCGCAATTGAGACAAGTATGTCTTGCCCAGAGCTTATACCTCCTAAGACTCCACCGGCATTGTTACTTTTAAATCCTTGAGGGGTAATCGCATCACGGTGCTCAGTTCCTAGCTGTGTAACAGACTCAAATCCTGCCCCAAACTCGACACCCTTTACAGCATTGATACTCATCATACCGTGAGCTATTTCAGCCTCTAGGCGATCAAATATCGGTTCACCTAGACCTGTAGGCATATTGCTAGCAACTATATTAATGCGTGCACCTATGGAGTCTCCAGATTTGCGTAGAGCATCCATATAGTCCTCGAGCTTTTTTATTTTGCTAGAGTCAGGACAAAAGAAAGGGTTGTTGTGGACCTCTTTCCAATCAAAATTTTCAGACTTTATAGGTCCCAACTGAGACAAATAACCACGAACCTCAATACCTAAATTCTCTTTCAGATATTTTTTAGCTATTCCTCCGCCAGCCACTCTTAGTGCTGTTTCTCGTGCAGAAGACCTTCCACCGCCACGATAATCTCTGAAGCCATATTTTTGAGTATACGTGTAGTCGGCATGGCCTGGCCTAAATGTATTAGCGATATCGCTATAGTCTTTTGATCGTTGGTCGGTGTTTTGTATTAACAGGGCTATTGGAGTTCCGGTTGTTTTACCTTCAAATACCCCTGACAAGATTTTAACCGAGTCGTCCTCTCTACGCTGCGTAGTATGGCGAGAAGTTCCAGGTTTTCTTAAATCTAGATCTCCCTGTAAGTCAGACTCAGTAAGGTCCATCCCTGGAGGGCAGCCATCAACAATGCCAACTAAAGATTCGCCGTGCGATTCTCCAGCTGTAGTAATGGTGAATAATTTTCCAATAGAATTGCCAGACATAGGGTATATAAAAATACTTTTAATAAAGGTTAATTATACCTGTACGTGGATTATAGAGCCAGTTTGTAACAAGGTAATTCAGCTATATAAAGTGAAAAAAAGAGCTATATATTATCAAAAGTTTGTAATTAGTTAGCCTTATGTTCAATATTAAATGTTTTCGACGCTATTAGTATTATCACCCCTAAACATAAAATAGCAGCGGTAGCGTAGAGGGCATAGTTATAGTTTCCAGACCAGTCAGTAAGAGCAACTGTGTATAGTGGAGCGCTAACTTGCCCTATTCCGTAAGCAGTAGTGAGTGACCCCATAAGAATAACCGGGTTGTCTCCAGCTATTCTACCTCCAAGGTGCATAAATAGAGCTACCAAACCAACAAAGGTACCGCCATATAGGATTCCAGAAATCAAGTTTAGGTAAACATTACTAGTAAAAGTTGGAATTAGTATTCCAACAATCTGAATAATCAAGGCTATGATAATAATATTAACACTGCCATATTTATGGGCCATGCGCATCCATATGATTGAAGAAGGAATTCCGACCAGACCAACTATTAACCATGTAGAGCCAGAAATACCTTCTAGTCCCGGTATTGATTTAAGTATAGTGGGCAAAAAAGTACCCTGTACAACCATACCCACTCCGGCAGTAAAATAAGCCAAAATCAATATAACTACGAAACCCGAAAATATATTTTTATCAAAACTAGAAATATTATTATTTTGTTCTGACTTAGGTTCTGGTGATAATATGTACCAGGGATAAAAAACTACAATAACAGCACTAATACTAAGAACTACCCAGGACATCTGCCAAGAATACATAGATAGCGTGTATCTAGCTATTACATCAGATAATGCTAGAGCCACAGCGATACCAGAAAAATTAATTCCCATGGCTTTAGTCTTATCTTTGTAGTCTAATTTAACCATTACGATTGCTGCACCGACTACCAAACTCATTGCAGCACCAAACCCGGCTACAAATCTACTCAAGAGCCATAAAGTTTCATTGGTTGTAATTCCCAAAACTAAGGTAGTTACTATGCACAACAAGAGCCCAATTCGAAAATATCGAATCTTATTATTAATGCCCTTTATAAAAATTGCAAATATGGCCCCAGAAAGATAGCCAGCATAATTGGCCGAGGCAAGTACTCCTGAAAATGTGAGCGACAGAGCTTTTCCTTCTAGCATACTAGGCAGCAAAGAAGTATATGCAAACCTTGCAACACCAACACCAATAAATAGCCCCAAAATACCAGCTAATAATATATTAAAGTTACTGCTCTTGTTTAGTAGTTTAATATTCATAATAGTCACTTTATAGGAGGCGATTATAGCAATCAAATTTAATTAATTGTTTTGCATCGTGAATTAGTAAATTGGTGCCCTTGGCGCGATTCGAACGCACGACCCCTCGCTTAGGAGGCGAGTGCTCTATCCAGCTGAGCTACAAAGGCAGTAGTGGTATTATCGATTGATTGCCTGATAGAATCAAGCATTAATTTGATTTAATATAGATATATCGTCATTGTAATCAATCACAATATGTTTGCTTGTATTATTAGCATGAAGTATTAAAGATGGGAACCCATAAATATTGAGCGACCCAGCAAGCTCAATGTTCTGCATAAGCCTTTTGTTTGTTTCTTCAGAATTTAAATCTATCCCAAACCTTTTTATATCTAAGCCTAATTCATTAGCAAAACCTACAAGAACATCATCTTCTGATGGGTTTTTAGCCTGTAAATAGTAACCTTGCTGAATTTTATTAATCATATTTAATTCTAGATTTTTATCTTGGTTATTGGTTGCCAAGACAGCGCGACACGCTGGATAGGTTGACCTTCTTGGTTGGCATTCTTGCCAGAAATTGTAATTAAACCTTGTGCCAGGAATTCTTTTTTCAATCTTTTTCCAATTCATTTGAACATATTCACGCATTCTTTCGTCCATAATTTCATTGTTGTCTGGGGCTAACCCACCAAGAACATAGATAATTTCAATATCACTATTTAACTCCTTTTTTACCTTACCCCAGGTTTTAGAAAAGCCCCAACACCACGAACACATAGGGTCATGGATATAGTAAAGTTGTTTAGTCGAATTCATGGAATAAATCATACCTTAGGTATATAATTATCTAATAGAGAAGTTAGAATAAAGGAACATACAATGAAAATGAAAAAAATAATTTTTATAATGTCGCTTCTAATCCCAGGACTGTCATTTTCTGGTAGTTTTACTGATCAAGCTGAAATTGTTTCAGTTAATAAAATCTATAAGGACAATGTTATTCGAGAACCTTACGATGACTGTTATATTAAAGAAACTTATCAGGGCGATGGCGATGGTTCAGCTACCAACGAAATAATCGGAGGTATTTTTGGCGGGATAGTTGGTAATCAGTTGGGCAAGGGTGACGGCAAAGACATAATGACCTTAGCAGGAACTATACTTGGAGCCTCTTTAGCTCACGATGATGAGGTTGCTAAATCTACAACAGGTAAGGTAGTATCTAAGGAAGTTTGTGAAAGAAAATACAGGACTATAACTGAGAGACGTCTAAGTCACTATAGAGTAGAGTATTTATATAATGGATATAGCTTTACCTATAATACTAAGACTAGACCAAACTCTAATACAGTTAAGGTAACTGTTACTGTTTCACCTTAATCTGTTTTTTATTTTTTGGATTTCGATAATTCCAGTCCAGAAGAGATAATTCATCTTGCAGAAGAAGGTGATTTTGAGGCTCAGTACAATCTTGGATTAATGTATGAGATGGGAATGGGGGTTAAACAAGACTTTGATTCTGCCTACAAATGGTACCTAAAATCTGCCAAGCAAAGTCACCCAAAATCACAGTATAATGTTGGCGTTTTTCTTGCTATAGGGAAGGGCGTAGAGAAAAACGTAATGTTAGCAAAGGAATGGATTAAAAAGGCCAACAAGAACGGCTATTCTGGCGGTATTTTTTAAGATTAATAAGGATATATGAAGAACATTAATATAGAGGACAGACTCATCTTTGCGCTTGATGTGCCAGAGGTAGAGCAAGCAAAAAGCCTAGTTATTCAGTTAGATGATAGTGTTAATTTTTACAAAATTGGCATGGAGCTATTAATGACTGGTCAGTACTTTAGGTTACTTGATTGGTTAATTGAAAAAGACAAAAAAGTGTTCGTGGATTTAAAGTTTTTTGATGTTCCAGAGACTGTAGGAAGAACAATAAGAAGGTTGAGTGATTATGGCGCAACTTTTGCAACTATCCATGGAAATCAGGCTTTAATGGAGAAGGCTGTAGAAAATAAGGGAGACCTTAAAATACTTGCCGTAACCGCTCTAACAAGCCTTGACAGGGGAGATTTAGATGATTTAGGATTTAAGTGTGATGTTCAAGATTTAGTTATATCTCGTGCTAAAAGAGCTTTTGAAGCTGGCTGTGACGGTGTGGTTTCATCTGGCCTAGAGGTGCCATTTTTAAGAGAGCACGTTGATAATAAACTTATAGCAGTAACGCCCGGCATAAGACCTGTTGCAAATGACGACGATCAGAAGCGTGTAGTAGATGTAGCTACCGCATTTAAATCCGGATCAGACTATATTGTTGTTGGTAGGCCAATTAAAAATGCCTTAAACCCTTATGAAGCAGCTAGTGATATTCAAAAAATTATCCGAGGTTGTTTTTAGTTATTAGTCTCTAGTATAATTCACAATTTTTAGTCGCGTAGCTCAGCTGGTTAGAGCACTACCTTGACATGGTAGGGGTCGGTGAGTTTACTTATTTACCGAATGTCAATTACCACAAGGGTTTGACAGTCTTATTCTTATTTCAAATTTCTTATTTAGTACATTTTTCGTACTTTTATGGAGATTTGTTATGTCAACTATACAAAAAATAAATAATAAGAAGGGTATTTCTTATCGTGTCTTAATCCGCAAAAAAGGGTTGAAGACAATTAGTTAAATCAATGACTTATATAGAAAATAAATAAGGAATAATTTATTCATCAACCTTATTAGCAATATATTCATAATACTCTGAAACCGAGAAATTTAATACTGATGCAAACTCTATCAATTCATGAGTGTCAAGTCCCCTTTCCCCAGTTTCAACTTTACTTACTAAGGAGCGGTGTGCAGATAGTAGTTCTGCAAGTTTTCTTTGGG
>JASLYC010000063.1 GCA_030739975.1 Gammaproteobacteria bacterium | reverse complement strand
AACCTCTAGTGCGTGCATCATTGATTTACCAAAAGAACGCATGGTAAGAAGTGCAAATGAGTCCTCTTCTTCTTTATAAATTATTGTGCCAATATGTTCCATAACGGTTCTTGATACGTCGCCCACACTAAATATTTCTGGATCAAGGTTTAGTGGACATATCCTCTCTAGAACATTACAAGATTCAGCTCCTTTTACTCTTATCATAGACCAAGTGTCGGACTGGTCAGTATAGTATGCGGGTGCATTAAATTTATTTTTTATATAAGACTCTGCATCATCGTTATCGTAAGAAAAATAAACCATAAGTTGGCTTTGTTGTAGCCTCCAAAAAGTTATTGAACCATCGTCTGAGTTAGAAGATTTACAGATATCTGGAATAGAGATTCCACAAGACTTCTTAACTGACTTAGCTATCTCATCTGTCTTGTCTTTTGGCATTGCAAGCATTACTAAGGACTGGCCAACAATCTCACTTATAGTAACTCCCTCGAAATCATATCTTGCACCCTCAAGAGGTGAAAGTTTTGTTAATGTATAGTTAGACACGTAAACGCTCCCCTTCAGGGTCAACGAAGTGTGGACTTACAATCTCCACCTCTACATCATTTCCCCTTAATAAATCAACTGCACGAACGGTCTCTCCCTTTCTGTTTTGTCCGTTTTTAATAAAACCTAAACCAATATAGTGCTCCATAATGGGCGAATATATACACGAAGAAATCCAACCTTGGTCATTATAAGTTATTGGCTCATCTCCAATATTGACCAGATGTGCTCCTGCCTGGAGAAGGTCTCCTGTATTGACAGGTTTGAACCCTACCATCTGCATTCTGTCGTCCCTTTGTAGCTCTTCTCTCATACCGAGTGTATAACCAATGAAATCCTTTTTGCCGGATATCATTCCGCCCATACCCAAGTCATAGGCACTAGTTTGCCCATTTAGTTCAGGTCCAGCGGCATGGCCTTTTTCAATTCTCATAACACCTAAAGCTTCTGTGCCGTAAGCAACAACATCAAACTCATCGCCAGCCTCCATAATTGCACGCATCAATGAATCTCCATAACGTGTCTGAACAGCAATCTCGTAAGCCAACTCGCCTGAAAAAGATATCCTAAATAATCTTGCTGGTGTTCCGCCACATACAGTCAACTCGGTAGCCCCCATAAATGGTAGTGCCTCGTTAGAGATATCAAAATCTGGGTCTACAATCTTTTGCAATAACTTTCTAGAGTTAGGCCCTGCAACAGCGTACTGAGCATATTGCTCAGTAACTGAAATCATGTGCACATCAAGATCTGGCCATAGGCATTGGTGACAGAACTGTAGATGTCTATAAACACTTACAGCATTAGCGGTCGTAGTTGTCATAACAAAGTGATCTTCAGCCAGCCTTGCAGTAGTGCCATCGTCCATCGCCATTCCATCCTCGCGTAACATTAATCCGTAGCGAGTTTTGCCTACTGGAACCTTTGCAAAGGCGTTTGCATAAACGCGATTTAAAAACTCTGAAATGTCGGACCCTTTCAGATCGATTTTTCCAAGTGTGGTAACATCGCAAACCCCAACAGAGGCCCTTGTTTGCCTAACCTCACGATCTACAGAATCACGCCAAAAGGTTTCGCCTTGCTTTGGAAACCATTGTGCACGATACCACATACCTACCTCAACAAAGACTGCTCCCTTCTCATCAGCCCACTTGTGGCTGGGAGTATATCTAGTTGGATAAAACTCTTTAGCTCTCCTTCTACCAGCAAAAGCACCTATTGCTACTGGAGAGTATGGGGGACGAAAAATAGTAGTTCCTGTGTCATCAACTGACTTTCCTAAATTCTCTGACATTACTCCTATCGCAAGTACGTTAGCAGTTTTCCCTTGGTCAGTTGCCATGCCTAGAGTTGTATATCTTTTAACATGCTCAACTGATTTAAAGCCCTCAAGGTTAGCTAACCTAATATCTTTTACTGTTACATCATTCTGATAATCTACCCAGGCTCTTTCTTTACCACTTTCAACACCCCAGTTAGCAGTAATGTTGTAATTTATATTATCGGTCCTAGCGTGTTCCGATTTTTTAGCATCAAAACCAAGCTCTTTAGCGGCCTCAATTCCTTTATTGTGACCCTCTTCAATTGCCTTTGCAAGTACCATTGTTCCATTTGCGCGGCCAGCAACAGTCATTCCCTCAGGCGCAGATTCTCCAGGAACAAATGAGCAGATATTTTCGTTATATTTTGGGACACCACGGTGATGGCAAGTCAAATGTAGATTAGGATTCCAACCACCAGAAACTGCCAAAGTGTCGGTATTTATTGTCTTGCCATTAGACAGCTTTATTGACTTTATAGCTCTTCTGCCCTTAGTGTTAACAACATTAGTGTTCATAAACGTTCTTGCACCTGGAACTTCCATAACCGGGCTAATCTTTCGACTATCTATTACTGCCTCTACATTAACGCCCTTATCTATCAAGTCTTTTGCAGTCCTCCAGCCATCATCGTTATTGGTGTATACACTGATACTTTCTCCAGTAGCGACAGCAAACCTATTCAGGTAAGTTCTAACAGCACTCGCGAGCATAATACCCGGCCTATCATTATTACCAAAAGCTATAGCCCTCTCGGTTGCACCTGCGCATAAAATTGTGCGTTTAGAATAGATTCTCCAGTTGACCTGTCTTGGCTTGGCGTTGTTCTCTCTAGCTTCGTTTGCTCTGTTCTCAATAGCTCCATAAATTCCATGGTCATAGGCACCAAAAATGGTGGTGTCAGGCATTAAAGTCACATTATCCATGGTGTTCAGTTTTGCAACCGCATTCATGGCCCATTGTGGACCAGTCATTCCATCAATTTCATTTGTTTCAGAATTCAGCCTGCCGCCCATTAAAAAATCTTCATCTGCCAAAATCACTTTCGCTCCAGAGCTTGCAGCAGTAAGTGCAGCTGAAAGACCAGAAGCTCCAGCACCAACAATCAAAATATCGCAGTAACGAAACCCCTTATCATAAGTGTCGGGGTCCTCTTGTTTTGACAGCCTACCCAGGCCCGCTGAATTACGGATAGCTGGCTCATAGATTTTCTCCCAAAAAGCTTTTGGCCACATAAAAGTCTTATAATAAAATCCAGCACTAAGCAAGGGTGAAAACATATCTGTTATAGCCATAAAATCAAAGCTTAATGGGCCTCTATGGTTCTGACTGTTCGCTATAAGTCCGTCATGTAGTTGCGTTACTGTAGCCCTTGTATTAGGCTCTTGGTATGCACCAGTACCAATCTCCATAATTGCATTTGGCTCTTCTGAGCCAGCCGTAAATATTCCTCTAGGTCTGTGATACTTAAATGAGCGTCCAACCAAATGTTTGTTGTTTGCCAGTAGAGCTGAAGCTAGGGTGTCGCCCTGATAACCTTTTAATGATTGCCCATTAAAAGTAAACGAAAGTTCACTGCTTTGGTCTACAATGCCGCCTTTGATTCTGTTAATTTGATTCATTTTGATCGCCCCATTCTTCTTGCATAATCTGCCGCCAACTCTACACTTTTTATCTCGTGTGTTAAAGTATTACGGGTTACAACTAGCCAGGACTGATCACCCTGTTCGTGATACCAAAGCTCGGGATTATCTCCAGCTACATTTTCTCTTATGTACTGGTACTGATGAAAATCTTCTGCTGCTGTTCCACTCTCCCAGTCGGGACGATTAATTAAATCTGTAGATCCGAGATATACAAACTCTTCTGAATCTCTTGGTCCTAATAGTGGGTGATTAATAATCATAACAATAAGCCTTAATGTAGGTTAGGTTGAGGCCCAACACCTTTCTCGTCAATCATTGCGCCGCGTCTAAAACGGTCTAGTCGAAAAGCACTGGCAACTTCATGATATTCTCCAGTAGCTAGCAGATGTGCATAACAATATCCACTAGCCGGTGTAGCCTTAAAGCCTCCGTAGCACCAACCTCCATTGAAATATAACTCGTTGATTTCTGTTTTGTCTATGAATGGGGAGCCATCCATTGACATATCCATAATACCTCCCCAAGAACGTAACAATCTTGCTCTGCCTATCATTGGCATGATTGCCATGCCGCCTGAACATACATCCTCAACAACTGGCAGGTTGCCTCTCTGTGCATAGGTGTTGTAAGCGTCAATATCGCCGCCAAATACAAGTCCGCCCTTGTCAGATTGCGAACAATAAAAGTGCCCAGCACCGAAAGTAATTACATTGTCCATAACGGGCTTTAAGCCTTCAGTAACAAAGGCCTGCAATACATGGCTCTCGATAGGTAATTTAATTCCCGCTTGAGCCATAACTCTTCCAGAAGAGCCAGCAACGCATACTGCAACACGTCCTGCCTTTATGTCACCTTTGGTTGTTTTTACTCCTGAACAAACCCCGTTATCAATATTAAATCCTTTAACCTCACAATTCTGGATGATATCAACGCCCAAGTTACTTGCAGCTCTGGCATAGCCCCATGCTACAGCGTCATGCCTAACTGTGCCGCCACGTGGTTGTGATAGTGCTCCCTTAATTGGGAAGCGTGCATTCTTTACATCTAAAAATGGATATCTGTCCTTTATGTCGTCTTGATTAAGATACTCTGCTCCTGCATCTGCAAAAAGCATTGAATTAGCGCGGCGTACAAAAGCGTCTCTCTGTGCATCGGAATGAATTAGATTCATGATACCTCGTTGAGAGACCATGGCATTGTAGTTAATATCTTGCTCTAAGTTTTCCCATAACTGCATAGATAGCTCATAGAATGGTTCGTTACCTGGTAATAAATAGTTTGAACGTATAATTGTTGTGTTCCTTCCAACGTTGCCTGAGCCAATCCAACCACGCTCCAGAACTGCAACATTAGTTATGCCATGATTTTTTGCCAAATAATACGCAGTGGCAAGTCCATGACCACCTCCACCAACAATAATTACATCGTAACCTTCAGTTTTTGGTTCCGCATCTCTCCAGACGGGCTCCCAACCCTTGTGGCCTGACAAAGCCTCTTTTAAAACTTTAAATGCAGAGTAGCGTACTTTGCTCACAGCTTAACTCCAAGGGTATGGACTATTTGAGACTGGATGTAATTTACCTTCTTTAAAGCGTGAAAACTTAAAAGGCTCCAGTAGTTCTTGTTTTTCTCCTAATAGCTCTTCAGCGACTAGACACCCTAGACCCAACATCTTGTAGCCATGGTTGCTGTCTGCTATGACAGTAACATTGCCACTAAAAGTATCAATTACAGGGAAGCTATCTGCAGTGAAACAGCCAACTCCGCCAGATGGCTCTTTATGGTATTTTGGCATTTTGCCTTCAAATCTTTTGTGGCAATGAGCCAAGGCAGAGACCCACATATGGGCAAACTCAGGTCCTGAAACAAACTCTGGACTAGATGGTCCGTAAGGGTCAATCTGTACTTCTTCTGCAGATTTTTTTACTTCGTAAGGTGCAGCGCCCCCTTGAATTCCACCGAAATGCCAATCAGGTTTGTAGTATATTCCCCATAGCTGGTCAGTAATTAGTGAACCATCAACATCAGAATATAAAGGGGCATCTGTATCTACATGCAAAACTGGTGGCATCTTGCCGTCGTTAGTTTTTAATAACTCAGGCTCAACTCTAAGTACTCCTTCTTCTAATTGCCAGAAGCGCCACATGTCAACATTGCTGTGGACATTGCCCTCCAAATCCTTTACCTCTATTTGTGCTGGAAGTTCGAGCATTTTCCAAAAATCTCTTACCCATGGACCTGCGCCAATTACTACATGTTCGCAACCTATATTGCCTTGATTGGTTTGTACCTCAGCAACTGATCCTGTTGCATTGTTTCTTGTAAAACCTGTTACCTCAACACCTGTAATTATTCTTACTCCTAAGGCCTCCACTTTACTTGCCAAGCCATACATAGCTTTGGTATTGTTGGCGTAACCACCTTTCTTTTCATGCAGAACAGAGGTTATTCCTTTTGCTTGCCAATCATCAAACATGTCTAGCATGTATTCACGTGACTCATCTTCTCCCTCAATAAACACGCTTTCATATCCAATCTCTTGTTGCTCAGCATGAATCTGTTTCACGTCTTCTCTCATACTCTCAGGAGAAATTTGCATATAGCCAACAGGGTGATAACTGAATGCTTCAGGGTCACTCTCCCAGATGCTTACAGAGTGCGCCATTAATTTGCGCATTGCTGGCTGGAAATAATTGTTTCGAACTACACCACATGCAATGCCTGTTGCTCCTGCGGCTATCCCAGCTTTGTCTACAATGGTAACACGTCCATCAACACTTTCACCGGCGGCAGTTAATTTTTCAGCCAAGCGCCAAGCCGTTGAAAGGCCATGAATGCCAGCTCCTACAATAAGGTATTTAGAATGTTTAGGTAAGGCCATAGATTTTGTCTCCTAATTAATATTTAACTTTTGAAAACATTATCACTTAATTGACGATTTGTATAGCCAATAATATTCAAATAATAGTGAATTTATATATACTAATTTATATTTAATCCCAACAAAATATAAAACTTAATGCTACCGTAATAGCCACTATATTCTTTATTATTTCCTTATAAAACAATAGTTTTAGTACATATTTCTAGGATATATATTGTCAATTCAATTATACATATTTGACATATGCACCTGTGTTGAAGTATACTTTTATTCAACTAAATTATATTTGTTGAAATGTTATGTCAAGAAGACACTATAAATTGCCATCTCTAACTTCATTAGCTACCTTTGAAACTGCAGCTCGTAATCGTAATTTTAAAAAAGCTGCTGAAGAGTTAGGAGTTACTCCGGGCGCTGTTAGTCACCAAATAAAGTACCTTGAAGAAGACTTAAACTTCTCATTATTTGACCGGAAACATCATAAAAAGAACTTGTCAGACCAAGGAGAGTCATTATTTGCGGTCCTCCAAAGTAGCTTCTCTGCAATATCATCAACACTTTCGAATCTAAGAAGATCTACAAATACTGAGGATGTTGCTATATCAAGTACCACTGCAATTTCAAGCTTGTGGTTAACTCCTAGGCTGGTACAGTTCTGGAGAGAGAACCCAGAAATACCGGTAAATCAGCATGTCACCGACAATCCTGACTTTCAAGGAGTGGCAGTTGATTTACAGATATGTTATGGCTATGTTGAAAGCGAATCAAATCAAAAACACACTTTATTTCATGATGAGCTTGTTCCGGTATGTAGTCCTAAATTTAAATTAAAGCACCCTAACCCAACGATAGAGGAGTTAGCCCAACTCCCTCTTATACATTTAAGAGCAAAAGATAAGAATTGGTCTAACTGGTTTGCTTGGTTCAGCTCTCTTGGATATAAGGGCAAGATTGATCATGGTATCACTGTTAACAACTATATTATTGCACTTCAGGCTGCAAGTGATGACGTAGGCATTGTTTTAGGTTGGAAGCACCTACTAAAACCTAAACTTGATAGTGGAGAGCTTGTAATTCTTGGTAAAACTTCAACTCCTGCGCCTTCAGCAATATATATAACAAGTGACAGTGAGGACCTTTTGTCTGAAAATGTAAAGGCTCTAAGGGATTTTCTAATACAGTAGACCTATATACTTTATATATAAGTTTGAAGATAGTAATTAAAGAAGTGAAAAAAACCCCATTAACAAATATAGACATGGTCCTTAAGCCCATTGAAATATCCCGTGGGCTACCAAACGATCATTACATCAGTGATGAAGTCTTTGAAGAAGAAAAGCAGGCTGTTTTATTTAACAACTGGTCAGCAATTGGCACCTCAAAAGATATTCCTGAGATAGGAGATGCCAAGCCTATTAGCTTTGTTGGTGTGCCTATACTAATAATAAGAGACGAAACTGGCGCTATTAATGTTTTTCAAAATACTTGCCGCCATCGCGGCATGATACTAGTTGAGAAACAAACCAAGATATCAGGTGTAATAAGCTGCCCTTACCATTCGTGGTGCTACAAACTTAACGGTGAGCTGTGTGCAACCCCTATGGCAGGGGGGGTCAAATTAAATACTCATGAGGCAATAAATCACGCTGAATTGGGCTTAAACAAAATAAGGTCACACGTATGGCAAGACATAATTTTTGTTAATATATCAAATAGTGCCCCAGAATTTGTTGATTACGCTTCCAAAATAATTAATCGTTGGAAAGAATTTGAACAACCAATTTATTATGGTGAAGAAAATTCATATTTCTCACTCACAGTAAATACTAACTGGAAATTAGCAGTTGAGAACTACGCGGAAAGTTACCACCTGCCTTTTGTACATCCAACACTTAACAAGATCTCTAAAGTTGAAGATCACTACCATATTGAAGAGGGGGGTAGCTTCTCTGGGCAAGGTTCGCTTGTGTATTCTCAATTAAAGGATAAGTCTGGCAATGCTTTCCCAGATTTTGAAAATTTGAGCTCTAAGTGGGACACAGGTAGTGAGTATATATGTTTTTACCCCAATGTTTTGTTGGGGGTTCATAGGGACCACATTTATAATATTATTCTTGAGCCTGTTAGTACCTCAAAAACTATTGAGCATGTTTCAATATATTATGCAAAAAAATCCAATGAATTACGTAATTTAGATAACCTTAAGAAGGAAAACTCTGAATTTTGGAAATCGGTATTTATAGAGGATGTTGGGGTAGTTGAAGGTATGCAAAAAGGGCGACAAGGAATTCATTTCGATGGCGGTAAGTTTTCGCCTATTATGGATAGCCCTACATACTTATTTCATCATTGGGTTGCCACACAAATAAATAACCACAGAAAATAATATTTATAGTTATTTTGCCTGCTTAATTATTGAGCAGGCTTATATCAATGCTTGGGCGTAAATTATTTAAATATATAAATTAAAGTCTAGCCTTGAATGCTATCAATGTGTTTTCTAATAGAGTGGCTATTGTCATAGGTCCAACTCCACCTGGAACAGGACTTATGGCGCTTACTTTGTCCTTTACTGTATCAAAATCAACGTCTCCAGTAAGCTTTCCATTATCTAACCTATTAATCCCTACATCAATTATAACTGCACCATCTTTGACCCAGTCTCCGTTAACAAGGTGCGTTACTCCTGCGGCAGCAATTATCACGTCAGCCTCTTTAGTTTTTTTGGTTATATCTTTAGTTGAGCTATGACAAACTGTAACTGTGGCGCCTGAGTTCAATAACTCCATTGCCATAGGCCTTCCAACAATGTTTGATGCTCCTATAATAATACAATCTTTACCCTTTAAATTATAATCCAGGCTTTCTAACATAGTCATAATGCCTTTTGGAGTACAAGGGCTAATGAATGGCTTGTTTTGCATTAGCTTGCCAATATTTTCACTGCTAAAACCGTCAACATCTTTTTCAGGCAGGATTGCCTCTAGAATAGCATTTTCATCTATATGCTTTGGTAACGGCAGTTGCACCAATATTCCATCAATTGTTTCATGCTCATTTAAACGGTATATCTCTGACAATAGCTCTTCCTGTGTTATGTTGGCTGACTTATGCAATTGGTCTGAATAAAAACCAACCTCAACACACGCTCTTGTTTTGTTTTTTACATACACTTCAGATGCAGGGTCTGTGCCAACCAATATAACTGCCAGTCCTGGAGGCCGACTATACCCTTTAACCTCTTTTGCAATATCTTCTCTTAGCTTTTTAGCTATTTTTTTTCCATCAATTATTTGCATATTATTTATTCTATTTATATATCTAAATACGATTCGAGTGAATCATCTAAGGCATCAATCCACGGAGTATGATGCGGTGGTGACTGGGTTCCAGTCATTAAAGATTTATGTGATTTATCTCTAAACGCCATAATATCTTCTTTCTTGTTGTTCTTCCAATCCAAGAAGGTAAGTCTCATGCCTTCAATATCGAAGTTTGGATAATCAGTTTCGTCTATTAACATTTGTATGTAGTCGCCTTGAAATTTGTATGCATATGCCACACTAGGGTCTGCTGTTTCAAGCGCATGCCATTCTTTAGTATGCTCTTTCATCTTATCAAGGGATGGTAATTTAATTTTGCCCAAGATTACATCTCTTGCATACCAAGCCTGAGCATCAAACATATTAAAGGTGTACCACTGGTCTTGCATGCCTAGATACATTAGTTGTGGGTTTTCTTCCCAAACGACACCTTTATACATTCCTAATGGGTACAAAATATTCTTTGTTTCTAGACGTAAAGAGTCTGGCAAAAATGGAAAATGATGCACATAACCAGTACACAGAATAATAGCATCGACGTCCTTAGTACTTCCATCAATAAAATGCACAGTATTGCCATCAACCTTAACTATAGCAGGCTTCTCGTCCCAATTATCTGGCCACTTGAACCCCATTGGGGCAGATCTGTAGCTACTGGTAATAGATTTTGCACCATACTTGTAACATTGAGAACCAATGTCTTCCGCAGAGTAACTACTACCAACTACTAGAATGTCTTTTCCTTTAAACTCAAGGGCATCTCTAAAATCATGTGCATGGAGAATTCTGCCATTAAAATGGCTGAAGCCCTCATACTCCGGAACGTTTGGCGTTGAAAAGTGCCCTGTAGCCACTACAACATAATCGAATTCTTCACTATAGGACTTCTCATTTTCTAGATCGTGAACTCTTACAGTAAACATTTTTGAATCTTCATTAAAAGATATATCCCTTACGGCTGTATTAAATCTTATCTTTTCTCTAACTCCTGCCTTGACAACTCTTCCTTGGATATAATCAAATAAAACCTCTCTTGGCGGGTAAGAAGCTATAGGGCGGTCAAAGTGTTCTTCAAAATAATAGTCTGCGAACTCTAGGCACTCTTTTGGACCGTTAGACCATAAGTAACGGTACATGCTGCTATGAGCTATCTCTCCATGTTCATCTAAGCCAGTTCTCCAGCTATAATTCCATAGCCCGCCCCAGTCACTTTGCTTTTCAAAGCAAACAACATCAGGAACTTCGCTACCTTTATTTTCTGCCGACTTAAAAGCCCTTAGTTGTGCTAAGCCTGAAGGGCCTGCTCCAATTACCGCTACTCTTGTTTTCATTTTTTCCCCATTAAATTAATATAGTAAAGATAATACACATGATAAAAGTAATGTTAATTATATAAATTCAAGATATATTGAATAAATTTAACTCTAAATAACATTAATACTAGTAATAACTATAGCAATAGCCATTACTATATATTTTGCTCTATTAGGTTCGCTATTTATTAATTCACCATATAAAAGAATAAAATTTCTATGCTATACCTAAATCTTCTTTACGTTTTTTCGCCCAAGTATTAATCAAATGATCTACCGCAAGACCTATAAAAGCAACACAAAGGCCAAGAAGTAGTCCATTCCCAGTTCCTTGTTTGTCAGACAAAGCTTTCAATATGTATTGCCCTAAATCATCTGTTCCTATCATTGCACCAATGATTACCATAAATAATGCAAAAACAACTGTTTGATTTATGCCAAGCATAATATGTGGAAAAGCTAAAGGCAGTTCAATTTTAACCCACCTCTGTAAACGACTTACGCCTGACATTGAGCCTGCATCTTGCAATGACGGTGGCACACTACCAAGGCCTTCTACTGTGTATCTCGTTGCAGGTATTGTTGCATATACAATTACAGCAATTAATACAGATGTATCTGTTACACCAAAAAGCATAATTACTGGTATCAAGTAAATGAATGAAGGGAAGGTCTGAAAGGTATCACAAACCAACAAAATAACTTTGGTAGCTAATGAATTTTGAGCGCACAATGAGCCAACCGTTATACCTATAATTACTGACACAATAACTCCAAAAGTTGTCATATATGCCGTAATCAAGGCCCTGTCCCACCAATCTGTAAGAGCAATATATAACAACAAGGCTCCAACAATTAGCGCCGACCTGATGCCTCCAATAATGTAGCCGACTCCCATAACTAGGGCAAATGTTGCGACAACAGGCATAGCCAAATAGGCGGCTTTCATTGGCATCAAAACATCCTGAATTAAAGACTCATTAAATGCCTTTAAGCTAAAGAAAAAAGTATCCCATATCCAGTCAACTCCTGCCTGCCAAAAGTTTTCTGTGGTTATTCCCTTATTATGTGGTATTAAATATAAATAATTAATCCCGTCCTTAAATATGAAACTTCCAATATAGGCTAAGACTATACCGGTAATAAATATAACTCCAAAAAATAATGAGTATTTATGACGTTGCATAAATGGAAGATCAGCAAAATAATCAGTCTGTTTGTTAGCCCAAGCTAACGAGAGCTTATCTAAAACTACTGCAATAAGTACAATGCAAATGCCCAGCTCCAAAGCCTGTCCAATTCTTAGCTGATTAAGTGCAAGCAATAAATTAAAGCCTAAACCCTTAGCTCCAATAAAAGAGGCAATAACTGCCATAGCCAGACATTGCATAATGACTTGGTTTACTCCAATTAAGATGTCTCGTCTAGCGGTTGGAATTAAAACTTTATATAGAAGCTGGAAGTTGCGACAACCACTCATCATTCCTGCATCTAGGACCTCAGGAGAAACTTTCTTTAGGCCTAACAATGTAAGACGTATCATGGGTGGAGTTGCAAAAATTATAGTTGCAATTGCGCCAGCATGATCGCCAATACCAAAAAACACCATAACAGGCACTAAATAAGAAAAATGTGGCATTGTCTGTGCTACGTTTAATAGTGGCATTAATATTGCTTCAGTAGTACGATTTTTATAAGCAAAAACACCTAACAATAGACCCAAAATAAATGAAATTGGAGCTGCGATTAAAACAAATGAGAGCGTCTCCATTGCAGGCTCCCACTGACCAAAAGAAGATATGTATATTGTTGCAAATGCTACCAATAACGCAAGTCCTTTCCCCTTTAAAGCGTATCCAATCAGGATGCCACCTGCAGCTACTACAGTCCATGGCATGGCTGGTAAACGAGCCCATTCATTCTCTTCAACAAAATCCCAATCCGTAAAGGCTACTATAGTTTTGACCCCACCCAAAAGTATTTCACGTATGAGCTCAATACAAAATAGTATAGAACGAGAAAATGACCTAGTTATCTCTTTTAGTAACGCTGTCTCTTCATACTCCTCAATTTCAGGGTCATAAATCTCGATTGGCCACCACTCGAACATTAAAAAATCAACAGAATCGTTAACTATCCTAGGCAAATCAGTAAGCAACGAGGGCAACCTCCAAAAAATGCCATCTGCTGGATTAATATTAAAATACAACAAAAAAAATACAGCTAACAAAACTGCAAATTGTGACAATTTAGGGTGCTCAGTTATGTAATTCATTTCTCTATGTTTTGTAGACCTTATATCCTATCTATTTGGTGCCGAACAGCATATGTATTACCTTTGAGCAATGAAGAGCTCCGACAACTTTGTCGTTTTTATCTACAACAGCTACAGGTTTCTGTTCGCTAAGGACAGCTTCACAAACTGTCTCAATTATTGCATCCTTGGAAACCCTTAGTTGACTCATATCTGAATCCGCAAGATCTCCTATTTCATCCATAACAGATTCACAATTAAGAACCTTTTCACGTGGAACCTCTCTAGTAAATTTAGCCACATATTCTGTTGCAGGATTAAGAACGATGTTAGCAGGTGTATCAATCTGCTCAATTATTCCGTCTTTCATTATCGCTATCCTATCTGCTAAGCGTAGCGCCTCATCGAAGTCATGGGTTACAAATAATATGGTTTTGTTAAGAACACCTTGTAATCTTAAAAACTCATCCTGCATCTCCTTACGGATAAGCGGATCAAGAGCTGAAAAAGGCTCATCCAAGAACCAAATATCGGGCTCAACAGCTAATGATCGAGCAATACCAACACGTTGTTGCTGGCCACCAGAGAGCTGTCTAGGAAAATAATTTTCACGCCCATCAAGCCCAACAAGTTTGGCCATCTCTAACGCTCTGTTCATGCTGTCTTTTGTGCTATTGCCTTTAACTTGTAAAGGGAAAGCTATATTTTCTAACACAGTTTTGTGCGGCAAAAGAGCGAAACTTTGGAATACCATTCCCATTTTATTACGCCTAAGATTAATAAGCTCTTTATCACTCAGTGCCAGTAAATCTTTACCGTCAATATAGATATTACCTGCTGTAGTATCTGTAAGTCTTGATATGCAACGAAGAAGTGTTGATTTCCCTGAACCTGATAGCCCCATAACAACTAACATTTCACCCTCATAAACTTCAAATGAAGCACTATTAACTCCAACAACACAGCCTGCGTCTTGGAATTCTTTAGCATCAACATTGCCATTAGATTTTTGCAACATTTTTTTGGCATTGTCGCCAAAAATTTTGTACACTGAATCACACTTTATTACTGCATTTTTTTTCTTATCTGAACTAACTTTAGAGGGCATAATTTCTTTCCTAATGAGCCTGGTGGTTTATTTTTATTTTACATACATCACAAAAAAATACCTCCTTTCCTACCTAAGTAAAATAGTTTTGGAGGTATTTATTACTCCCCTAAGTTAGGTCTCAGGGGAGATTTTTTACACAATCAAGCGTAAATTTATTACATACCTGCTTGAGTAAACGGCTTCCAAACATCTTCATGATCAGCTAACCATGATTTAGCAGCGTCTTGATGACTCATCTTATCAATATCTACAAGAGCAGCCATTTGACCGATGTCTTTAGTTGTAAACGACATTCTAGAGAATGTTGTGTAAGCAGCAGGCCATCTCTTAGGCATCTGATAGTGTGCAGCCTTCTTCAGCCATCCTTTCGGTGAACCACAGCTACCGTCACCACCATCAGCTTTTCTACAACCGTCGGTGTACTCAGGGAACTCAATAAATGCAAATCCATCAGCATCCGTAAAGTTTGGTGTCCAGTTAAATATGATAGTACCGCGGCCCTCTTTCTTGGCAGCCGCCAAGTCAGCCCAAAGTGCATCAGCACCGCCAGCGAACTTAACAACATAATCGTCACCAAGGCCAAGCGCATCAACACGTACTGGCATTAAGTCACCATGCCAACTTTGAGGTCCTTCTAACCAGCGACCTTTACCTCCAGAGTCAGCAGTTGCAAATACATCTTTACAGTTTTTCAATGCTTCCCAATTAGGTAAACCAGGGCACAAGTTTTCATCTACTACCCATTGTGGCACTCCCATTTCTTCTAATGTCATCGCTGCGTGTGTTCCTGCATCGATTACACCGCCTTTTGCCATCGCGTTATAGAATGACTTGCCGAAACTTGACTGCCAAACTTCATGAGATATAGTTACGTCACCATTACGTATGGATTCATAAACCGCTTGAGAGTCAGCTGGTACATATTCAACATTATTGCCCATACTTTCAAAAATACCACCAATAACATATGCCATTACAACTTGACTTGACCAGTTATGTGTTGGTATAACAATTGGCTTACTCGAGTCCTTAGCAATTGATTGCCCAGAAACCGTAGCCAAAGTAATTGTTAAAGCAGCTGCAGCTACCTTATTAATTAACTTTTTCATTTTTTTCTCCTTCTTTTAGTTGTTTTTTTTGATTTCTAATAATGACAAAAAATAATCATTAGCAGAAATCAAACCAATTATTGATTAAAAAACACATAAAAAACATATACATATATATATTTTTAACCAAACCACTATCTTAGGCTATTATTAAGCCATAAGAAAGTACCATACCAAAGAAAACTACATTCTAACTCTTGTTTTCTCTGGGTCATAAAACGGAAAACTAACAACCTCGGCAGCTAACCGCTTATGATGTCCATCTAATTTACCAACTTCAACTTTATTGCCTATTTCAGACTCTGAAACTGAAATTCGACACAGCGCAATATTCTTTTTCAAAATAGGTGACCGAGTCGCACTAGTCACAACTCCGACCTGTTGCTTGCCAACATATACGCCGTCGCCATGCTCAGCAACCTCATTAACATCCAATTCTATCCCAACAAGAGACCTCTGTGGGGAGTTTTTTCGTTTAATTAGTTCGTCTTTACCGCTAAAATCTTCGTCTTTAGTCTTTAAAGGAACTGTAAATGATATCCCCGCTTCAAATGGGTCTGTTTGATCACAAAACTCATAACCAGCAAAAATTAACCCCGATTCAATTCTAAGCATATCGAGAGCATCTAGCCCTAGTGGGCATATATTAAACTCTTCCCCAGCATCAGCTATAGCATCCCAAACAGCTTCACAGTCCTTTGGATGGGCAAAAACTTCATATCCAAGCTCTCCTGAGTATCCGGTACGTGAAACCATTACAGGTATTCCAAACTCTCCACCAATTCTGCCAACAGTTAAACGGAACCACTTAAGCTCCTCAATTGTTGTTTGTGTCTTAGAAGTCCAAATAATTTTTGCTAAAGTTTCTCTACTTTTTGGCCCTTGAACAGCTACATTGTGCAACTGATCTGTTGATGACTTAACCCAAGCATTTAGATTTCTGTTTTTAGCTATCTTTCTTAAATGCTTGCCACCCTCATCACACCCGCCAATCCATCTAAAAGTGTCATTACATAAGCGGTACAAGGTACCATCATCAACCATACAGCCGTTATCGTAGCACATTGCAGTATAGACAATTTGACCAACAGAAAGCTTGCGCACATCTCTAGTTATAGCATACTGCATCAATGCCTCAGCATCTGGCCCATATACTTCAAACTTTCTAAGAGGTGACAAGTCTATCATTACTACTCCTTCGCGACATTGCCAGTACTCTTTTATCTGTCCAAGATTGTTGTAATCAGATGCTAACCAGTAGCCGTTATATTCAATAAAGTTTCTGGTTAATTTTTCAGTGTTTTTGTGGAATCCGGTATTTTTTGTCATAGTAGGAATTGTTTGTGGGTCTGGCCTAAAAGCCATAGCAGAAGAAAATTTATTAGATTTATCATACACCCTTACATGAATATCAGTAGGGTTCCATCCATTTACAGGGGATGTATCATCGGGGCATGCAGAAGAAACACAGACTAGATCTGTCATGGCCCTTAATAGTACATAGTCGCCAGGCCTTGACCAAGAGACGTCAGAAGATACAGTGTGGCATTCTTCAATGTTAGTGTTAAAGAAAAAATTTACTGCCACCCAATTAAGCCTAGGTTCAATGCTATATTTATGTAGAGCTTTGTTGAAGTTTTCAGTACAACTGATGTGTCCGGGGTAACCCTTATCATCATAATATTTTGAGTTACAAGCCAAACCAAAAGTATCATGCCTACATACAGTGTCATGCATAACTTCAACTAATGGCTCTGAGTTTTGGTTATAAAACTTATCAAAAACACCTGGAGCAGGGTAACTTGAACCCATAATAGATCTAGTCACCGTTGGATCAATTGAGGTAACTATACCGTTTTTTAAGTCTTCGACTGGGAATGCCTGGAAGTCAGAACATTGCCTACCTTCAACGTCAATTATTTGAATATACTCGCCAGCCTTAACAGTGTAAGATTTGGCAGTACTATTATTAATTCTAATCTCAGAAAGCGGCTCTGCTAGTGGTTCTGGAAGTCTCTCGGAGCTCTTTATTGGTTTAGCCCTAGTAATATTTATCAATATTTCTGTTGGGCTATTCTGTTCATCTACCACCATCGGCCCACCAGATGCGCTTATGACACACATACCTTCTTTGTTAATGCCAAAAGACTGACTAGTGTCGGCAGGACTGTTTTTATCAAACAAATCTATACTGGTTAAACCTTTTAGGGTAATATTTTTTTTCTTTAATATTGCATTTGCTGAATTAGATAGATTTTTTTCAGTCAGGTGATCGTTTTTCTGTATTGGTTTTGTTTTCCAGCTTAGTGACTCAATTATGCTAGAGCCATTCATATCAAGGGCCAACAAGGTGCAGGGCTGGTCCCCCTCAACATCAACTATCTCAACATGATCTCCATTGTCAATTTCAATAGACAGAGACTCACCTCCATAAATTTGGTAGGTTTCTAAATTCTCTTCATATCTAACAGTCGATACTTTCATTATAGATTCTAAAATATCCCCAAAAAAATTAGACTCTAGTAACTTTTTTTTAAAAAAATTAAATAGTTTACAGCGCCAAAAAAAAGGGTAAAGGCGCTGAAAACTAGATAAAACTAACCATCACTACAAGTAGTCTTTTACTAAAATTTGCGATAAGCATCATTCAAGTCAACCATTGGATGTTGCTCAGACATTTGGAACTTAACTAACAGCTCCCTTGCAATCATATCGCGTTCCTGCTGATTGTCTGGTAGCTTTATATTATCTGGCACTGTAACCCAACCGTTAATGTTTCTATCAAAAACAGCAGCATGATCTTCTTCATAACCCATATGAATATCCTCTAACCAGTTAAGATCTTTCCATCCCATAATATCAATATATTTTTGTAAGAATGGCGTAATGTACTTAAGATCAGGTACCAAGTTAACATCATATCTATATCCAATATGTTGTCCTATTTCTTGTTCGCGATCAGTGTCTAGACCATCCGTATCAATAAAATATCCTTCCTCTTTATTACTCATAATATCTCCCAATTCAATTTAATTAGTAACGTGTCATGTCTGGACGACCAACAGTATATTGCGAGCCAGCAATAGGAACCTGTGCACAAGCTGAAGCTTCCATTGTTAGTGCAGCTAAATCTTCAGGCTCTAAAGAATGTACATTAGTCTTACCGCAAGCACGTGCAAACATCTGGCACTCTATAGCTAATGTGTGTAAAAAGTTATACACACGTTCTGCAGCTAAATCTGGGTCGAGGCGTTTCCTTAACTCAGGGTCCTGAGTAGCAACACCAACAGTACAACGGCCAGTATGACAGTGGTAACACTCTCCAGGCCTTACACCCATCTCACCCTCGTAGTCAGCCTCAGGGGTATCTCTGTTACAGTTAAGTGCCATCATAGCTGAATGACCTATAGCTATTGCGTCTGCGCCTAGTGCTATAGCTTTAGCCACATCTGCGCCGTTACGAATACCTCCAGCATATATTAGACTGATTTTGCCATTCATGCCAACATCATCAATCGCTTTACGTGCTTGACGTATAGCGGCAATTCCTGGCACTCCTGTCTCCTCTGTTGCTAGGTGTGGACCAGCACCAGTTCCGCCTTCCATGCCGTCAATATAGATACTGTCACAGCCTGTTTTTGCAGCCATACGTACATCGTCATATACACGAGCAGCTCCAAGCTTCAACTGTATTGGTATTTGTCCGTCTGTCGCTTCACGTATCTCTTCAATTTTAAGTGCCAAGTCATCAGGACCAAGCCAGTCAGGGTGTCTTGCAGGTGAGCGTTGGTCAATACCTGCAGGCAAAGATCTCATTTCCGCAACCTGGTCAGTAACTTTTTGACCCATCAAGTGACCTCCTAAGCCTACCTTACAGCCCTGTCCAATGAAAAACTCTACACCGTCAGCTAGCCTTAAGTGATTCGGATTAAAACCATAACGTGACTGGATACATTGATATAGCCATTTACTTGAATAGCGCCTCTCATCAGGTATCATACCTCCCTCTCCAGAACATGTAGCTGTTCCGGCCATAGTGGCTCCACGAGCTAGTGCTGTTTTAGCCTCATAGCTCAGTGCACCAAAGCTCATACCTGTGATATAGATAGGTATATCTAACTCAAGTGGGCGTGGCGCCTCTGGGCCTATAATAGTTTTAGTTAAACACTTTTCTCTGTATCCTTCAATAACAAACCTTGTAAGAGTTCCAGGCATAAAAGTTAATTCGTCCCAAGAAGGTATCTTCTTAAATAGAGAGAAACCTCTCATTCTGTACCTACCCAAATCAGACTTAATATGGATATCGTTCATCACTTCCTTAGGAAAGATAAAGCTTTTACCTAAGTTTGAAGTGTCATCTATTTCTTTACTCATGATATTTCCTTTGTATTAATTATAAAAGTGACTACTAAAGAACCAGTTTCTTCTCATGTGGCTCTAGCTTGTCATAGTTCCAGAGTTGCTTACCTGAAACATACTTGTTCATCTTTTCAACTCCATTAGGGGTTTTGATGCCATATAAATCTAATTTTGAAGAAAGATAGCGAATATCCAGCTCTGTCATTTCTCCAGGAACACAGTCAACACCAAGTTCTTCAACCTCACCGCCAACATAAATAGTTCCGTCATACATAGAATCTCCAAGATTCATTCCTGCATCGCCACAAACAATCATACGTCCGCGCTGCATCATAAATCCAGAAAAAGCCCCAGTATCGCCACCAACAATAATAGTTCCTCCCTTTTGGTCGATTCCAGTTCTGGCGCCAACACTTCCTCTACAGACCAAATCTCCGCCACGAATAGCTGCCCCAAAAGTTGATCCGGCGTTGCTATCAATGACTACTGTTCCGGCCATCATATTTTCACCACATGACCATCCTACTCTGCCCTTTATGTGGATATTCGGGCCATCAATTAGACCACAACCGAAGTACCCTAAACTGTCAGTAAATGTTAGGTTAACTCTGTTCAGGATTCCTACACCAACTCCATGACGCGACATTGGATTATCTATTGTTATATCGCCAACCCCCTGCTGCATCAACTCTCTTATCTGGCGGTTTATTTCTCTAGGGGTTAATTCCTGAGCATCGATTGAAGCGGACTTCTTTATATCCACATCAAATGAATGATAATATGTAAAGTTTTCGCTCTCCTCTGCAGAGAAAAAACGTTGCTGTGTGCGCCCTAATAAGGCTTCCTCATGTAGCCCCATTTCATGGGACTTATCCTTAGTTAATGTTGCCATACTTTTACCTCTCCGTGATATGGGTCAAATGTTTCAATGCGATGATCAAATAACGTTCTAATTGCAACCTCTTCAGATGCCAATGCAATCATGTCATCACCCTCATAAACTACCATTGGTTTTGCTGCCATAACATCTTTAGCCATTCCTAATTGATCTTTAGTAGCGACAAGATATGTAAAAACACCATCCAAATATTCTACTGAATCTCTCATAGCCTCTTCTAACTCAGCACCATCATTCATTCTGTCTGCAATATAAACAGCTATAAGCTCTGAGTCACAGTTAGAAGAAAATCTGTGGCCTTTGTTTTCTAATGCACGTCTGTTAGTCCAATAGTTTGTTAATTGCCCATTATGTACAACTGAAATATCGCTAAATGGGTAAGCCCAGTAGGGGTGAGCTGAACGAATATCAACGTCTGACTCTGTCGCCATTCTGGTGTGTCCTATGCCATGAGTACCGTCAAAATTATTCAGACCGTACTGGTCAGCAACAACACTAGCATCGCCAAGATCTTTTATAAGCTCTAGCGAATTTCCTATAGATAGTATCTCGACACCCTCAATGTCTTCGATAAAGTCTGCAACTTTTTTCATGTCTCCAGAGAACTCAATCTCGTATCTATGGGCATACTCAGTAGCAGATTCTTTACTAACAATCTTAACTCCAAGCTGCTTTAAGCGAGAGTCAACAGTCTTTATTCTTTCATTTATTTCGGCATGAATATCATAACTTCCCTCTAAGTCAGCTCCCTCTGCAACCTTAAACCTTACAATTTGGTTGCCTGTGTCCTCCCCATAAACTGCATAACCAGTTGAGTCTGGACCTCTATGCTTCAAAGCTTGAAGCATTGAAGTCATTTGAGCGCCTATATTTTCATTTTTATCGCTCTTTTTATGGATTAATCCAACAATACCACACATAACAAATCTCCTCTAAAAGTGCTTCTCTGTGGTGAGAAGCATTAAAATTAATTAACTTAAAATTTATTTAAAAGTTAAGGTAAACAGTCAATATAGGTTTCCATATCCCAATCAGTAACTGTATGGTTAAACCTCTCCCACTCGTCGTTCTTATAGTGGCTATAAACCTTATACATTTCATCTGGCATTGCAGATTTAATAACTTCATCGTTTGCAAGTTCATTCATTGCATCACCTAAAGACATAGGCAACTTAGTAACATTTTTACCTGCCTCCATGGCTTCATAAATATTGCGCTCTTCAGCCTCGCCAGCATCGATATCATTGTCTATACCGTCTCCCATAGCTTTTAGCAGTGCTGAACCCATCAAGTAAGGGTTTACCATTGAGTCAACTGATCGATATTCGAAACGTCCTGGTGCAGAAACCCTAAGCGCACAAGTACGGTTTTGATAACCCCAGTCAGCAAAAATTGGAGCCCAAAAACCTGTATCCCATAGACGGCGATAAGAGTTTACTGTAGAAGAACCAATTGAAGTCAATGCCGGAAGGTGTTTTATAACTCCGCCGATTGAATTTAATCCTATAGGGCCAGGCATTTTTTCGTCAATTGACGGATCTGGCATGAAAGTATTTTGGCCACCTTCCTTATAAGTAAAGCATCCAGGCATGCCGGGTAGCTCTCCATCGCCAGAAGCTATCTCTGGATGGAATACATCCTTGCCTCCCTTCCATAAAGACATATTGTGGTGACATCCTGAAGCCGATACTCCCATAAATGGCTTACTCATAAAGCATGCTATCAGGCCAAATTCACGGGCAACTTGTGCGCAGATTTGACGATAAGTAGTTAAACGGTCTGCGTTACGTAATACATCATCGAATTGTGTATTAAGCTCTAACTGGCCAGGTGCATCTTCGTGGTCTCCCTGAATAATATCAAGACCCATTTGCTCCGAATATTCTATAACCTTCATAAATACTGGTCTCAACTCTTCAAACTGATCGATATGGTAACAATTTGGTTTGGTTACTCCACCATTCGGCATACCGTCTTCTCCGCGCTTAAGCCACATCATTTCTGGCTCAGTACCACAACGCATATCTAGTCCGTATTGGTCTTGGAACTCTTTGTGCTGTCTGTAAAGATTTCCTCGGCAATCAGAAGTTAATGCTGCACCTGGGTTATCTCTCTCCTCACGGTTTCTATAAAGCCTACAAAAAACACGTGCAACTTTTTTGTCCCAAGGTAGTTGGCAAAAAGTATCCGGGTCTGGGATACCTACAAGTTCTGATGCTTCTGGACCGTAGCCTATGTAGTCTCCATGACGATCAATAAATAAGTTTGCAGTTGAACCGTAAACTAATTGGAAACCTTTTTCTGATAAACGCTCCCAATGACGTGCAGGAATACCCTTGCCCACAATCCTTCCCGTTACAGAAACAAATTGATAGTAAACATAGGTAACGCCTAACTTGTCAATTTTATCTTTTACCTGTTTAACGAGCTTATCTCTTCCTGGCTCATTTACGTGTTGTTCTAGATCAGTCATATACTCTCCTCAAAAAATAAAATAATGTCTTTACATTGCAAATACTTTAAATTAACAATATCCAGCATTTGAAACAGAAAACCTTTCGATATGCCACTATTGAAGCAATACCAAACCACTAATTCATAGCTTTTTTGTAATTTACAGGGTAACTATACCCGAAGATATATTATCTTGTCAAGAAATATTTTTTATTATTAAGAAACATTAATATACTATAAATCTTTCTAAGTTTATTAAGTTCTTATAGTTTTAACTGGTTGGGCTATGAGGGCTAATACTTGGAGCAGTAGTAAGTAGGCTAATGTTCAAAGTACTTCAGAGCCAGATGAACATATTACAGCCAGAAACTGGCACTCAGATGTGATAATTTTTTTAGGGCCATGTGGGGTATCTGAATCGAAATATAACGAGTCACCTTTGTTAAATCGGTAAATCTTTTTTCCATAATAATAATCCATACTACCCTCAAGCATATAAATGAACTCTACCCCTTTATGCTGAAACTCTGGAAATTTGTAGTTGCTTTTATTTATAGTTATAAGGCACGGTTCTACTTTCAATGAACTACCTATAGTGTGGCCCAATAGTTGATAATGTCGGCCCGACGAGGTACCCCCTCTTTCAATTGTTAGTCCATTACCAGATGAAACAAATGTTGGTTCTACGTCAGTCTCAAAATGCTTAAAAAGGCTGCTAATCGAAATGTTTAATGAGTGACAGATAGCCTGGATAGTTTTAAGAGATGCACTGATTTGTCCATTCTCAATTTTAGATAGCATGCTAGATGACAAGCTAGACTGTTTAGATAGTTGCTGAAGTGTTACGCCCATTTTCTTACGGTTATTGCGTACCTGCATACCTATAGATGCCTCAAGATGCTTGTCTTTGCCAAAACTTGGCAGGTCCTTGTCAATTATTGAAACGCCCTTCATTTTACTAATTAGTTGCCTTTTAATTTTCTTAATTAAATCATATCACATAGTTTTATAACTGAAGCAAAAAACTTTTGTATATTGTAAGAAACATGCATATGATTGATTTAATTGGAATTATTTTGCTTTTTATGTCTCCTTCTGCTTCTTTGGTTAGTTGGGTTATGTGTCTTATTGGAATATATAGACTTGGACCCTTGAGACATCTCTCCCATTCTATCAATAACCTCATCTATGCTTGGCGGACTCCCCATTTGATGTTCATCCATTGCCTTTCTCATAGCTGCAACATGTCTGAATGTTGTACCACAACAGCCGCCCACTATTTTAGCTCCTGAATTAAGCGCGAGGTGCACATAATCTGCCATCAAAGACTCTGTACCTGTGTACACAATTTCTCCATTACGATACTCTGGAATTCCGCAATTGGCTTTTGCTATAACTGTTTTTCCTTTTTCAACATTTCGACTTATATCTGTAATTGTGGCTAATAAATCTGAAGCTCCAACACCGCAATTTGCACCAAAACCAAAGAGTCCCAATTCTTCAGCTCTAACAGCTAGATTAGACGGAGTAAATCCCATCATTGTTTTGCCAGCAGTATCAAAGCTCATAGTAGCACAAACGGGCAGATTAAAACCTTGTACCGCTTCAACCGCAACCTCTAGTTCTTCAATAGAATACATAGTTTCAAGCCAAAGCGCATCAACTCCTCCTTCAACCAAACCCTCTGCCTGCTCTCGGAAAGCTAACATTGCCTCCTTTGTAGTCATAGATCCATGTGGCTCTATCATCTCCCCAGTAGGGCCCATAGAGCCGGCTACAATAACAGTCCTATCAGTGCTATCGGCAACTTCTCGTGCAATTTTTGCAGCAGCCATATTAAGATCAAATACTTGCTTTTCAAATTTGTGCAGTCTAAGACGAAATGATGTACAGCCAAAACTGTTTGTTAAAAATATATCAGAACCAGAATCAACAAAGCCTTGATGCAGTTTGCGAACCCTTTCTGTGTGTAGAATATTCCATGGCTCGGGTGGGTCTCCTGCCTGAAGTCCCATAGAAAATAGATTGGTGCCTGTAGCTCCATCAGCTAGAATGTAGGGCTTTTGTTGTAATAATTTTTCAAGCTTGTTCATTATATTAGGACTACAATAGTATGTTATTTATTGGCTAATTTTATGACAATAAGTAACATAAATTAAGGTGAATGCTTAATTAATAATAATTATATAAAATAACTAATATCAAATTATAAAATACTCTTAATTTAATGCCATTATGTGCTATTAATATTGGTACAATACGCACAGTTTGTATAACGCTATTTTATAAAAATAAAAACAATCTCTAATTGTAATTTGATTTTATGGATAATAACGCAAACTCGCACCAAGAAGTTATCAATCGCTTCATCGCTTACGGTGAAAATAATTTTGAAAATCAGTCCGGCACTACTCTAGATAATTTTGACGAAAAACAGCTTGGTGTCCTTCAGCTACTTAACGCTTATAGATATAATGGCCATTTAAAGTCTAAACTTGACCCTTTAAATCGACCAAGACATCATCCAATACCAAAGTTCAGCTTGTCTAAGTTTGGCTTGGATGATAGTGACCTAGATTCTTCATTCAATATAGGGTCATATCAAGGCAAAACGCCAACGAATTTACGAGAATTTATTGCTAACCTAGAACAAACATATTGCGAGACATTGGGCGCTGAGTACATGCATATATCTAGCGTCAGTGAGAAAAGATGGATTCAGAAAAGGGTTGAAAATTCAAACAAACACAGAAATAGTTCTGCTGCCTATAAAAAATGGATGTTACAAAGACTTACTGCTGCAGAAGTTTTTGAAAAATTTTTACATAACCAATATGTTGGTCAGAAGCGTTTTTCACTTGAAGGTAGCGACACCTTAATTCCTCTAATTAATATACTGATTGAACACTCTGGCTCTTACTCAATGCGAAGAATTTGTATGGCTATGGCACACCGCGGTAGACTAAATGTATTGATTAATATTATGGGTAAGCATGCAGAAAATCTATTTGATGAATTTGCTGGAAACTACGAATTATCAAAAAACCAGACTGGAGATGTTAAGTACCATCAAGGATTCTCTTCAGATATAAAAACTTCTGGTAACGATATACACCTAGCATTGATGTTTAACCCTTCACATCTTGAACTAGTTAATCCCGTCCTAGAAGGTTATGCTCGCTACCACCAAGAAATAATTGGCGATGAAAAAGGTAATGAAATTCTTCCTGTGCTTATTCATGGAGACGCTGCATTTTCTGGACAAGGCGTTGTTATGGAAACATTAAACATGTCTCAATCAAGAGGCTACTCAACCAAGGGTACGCTTCACATTGTTATTAATAACCAAATAGGTTTTACAACTAGCGCTCAGTTCGATGCAAGGTCAACTGACTACTGCACTGATGTAGTCAAAATGGTCAATGCCCCTGTTTTCCATGTAAACGCTGACGACCTTGAAATGGTAAGCTTCGTTACCAAAATGGCACTAGATTATCGAATGAAGTATAAAAAGGATGTTGTTATAGATCTGATGTGTTATCGACGTCATGGCCATAACGAGGCTGATGAGCCAGCTGTAACTCAACCCATGATGTACAAAGCTATCCGTAAATTGCCTACCACTAGGGCAAGATTTGCTCAAACCCTTATGGATCAAAATGTAGTCACACAAAAAGAAGTTGATGGCCTCATTACGGAATACAGAAAGAGACTAAAGTCAGGCGAACGTGTTGCATACAATATTATTGAGCCTAAAGGCAAAAGGGCATGGAAGACTACATGGGCGCCCCACTTTAACCAAGAATGGGACCAACAATATAACTCTTCAATAACTTTTAAAAAGATAAAGCAATTAAACAAAAAACTACAGGCTGTTCCTAAAGGTTTTGAATTGCATCCACGAGTTAAAAAGGTAATGGATGATAGGCAAAAAATGGCTGAGGGCAAGATAAATGCCGACTGGGGGTTTGCTGAAAACCTTGCATATGCTAGCTTAGCTGCTGATGGAGTAGCAATTCGTTTAGCTGGTCAGGATTGCGGAAGGGGTACCTTTTTTCATCGCCACGCCGTACTTCATAACCAAATAAAAATTGAAGAATATATACCCTTACAAAATCTAAAATCAAAACAAGGAACTGTACAGATAATAGATTCTATCTTGTCGGAAGAAGCTGCACTTGGTTTTGAGTATGGTTACGCTACAGCTAACCCAGACTCTCTGGTTATATGGGAGGCTCAGTTTGGCGACTTTGCTAATGGCGCACAAGCAATAATTGATCAATATGTTAGTTCTGGAGAGGCTAAATGGGGGCGTCTATCTAATTTAGTTATGTTACTGCCTCATGGACTAGAAGGGCAAGGGCCCGAGCACTCATCTGCAAGGCTAGAACGTTTTCTTCAATTATGTGCGAGTCACAATATGCAAGTGTGCGTACCAAGCACAGCCTCTCAAGTATTTCATTTATTGCGACGCCAGATGCTTAGAAAGTTTCGCTCGCCATTGATAGTAATGACGCCCAAAAGTTTGCTTAGAAACCCGCTAGCAGGCTCCCCCTTGTTCAAGTTTGAAGAGAATAGATTTAGAGTTGTCTATGAAGAACAATATGAATACATTAAAGCAAAAAAAGTAGATCGAGTTGTAATGTGTAGTGGCAAGATATTTTATGAACTACTAACTAGACGGCAAGATGATCAAATTAACAATGTAGCTATTCTTAGGCTTGAACAGTTGTACCCTTTTCCTGTTGAAGAACTTAAAACTGAATTAGCAAAATTCAGCAATGCAAAGGAGCTTATATGGTGTCAAGAAGAACCAATCAATCAGGGTGCATGGTACCCAACACGTCACAACTTTATGGGCTGTACTGGTAAAAACCAAACTCTAGATATTGCATCACGTGATTTGTATGCGGCGCCGGCTGAAGGAACACTTGGTATGCACAATATTAACCAAAACAATGTAATTGAACAGGCGCTTGGCATCCTGCCTATAAAACAGCGTTAGGAGATAAAATGATAGAAATTAAAGTCCCTGTACTGCCAGAATCAATAAGTGAAGCCACTGTCGCTTTGTGGCACAAGAAGCCTGGCGAAAGCGTACAAATGGATGACGTTATTGTTGAAATTGAAACTGACAAGGTTGTGCTGGAGGTTCCTGCAGAAGAGTCTGGAGTGCTGGATGAAATTATCGCAAAAGAAGGTGAAACGGTTACTGAAAAGCAGCTACTTGGCACTATTAACGATAAGCCAATAAAAGAGCCTAAAGAGTCGATAAAAGAGCCTGAAGAGTCGATAAAAGACGATATTCCAGCCCCAGAAAAAACCCCGGAATCAATTAATAAGGCTCCTGCACCAGTCGCTATAGCACAAACTGGCAACCGAACTGAGGAAAGGGTGCCGATGAGTCGTCTACGCAAAACTATAGCTGATAGGCTACACTCGGCAACACAAAATACAGCTATGCTAACCACCTTTAATGAAATTGATATGAGTGCAATATTGTCAATGAGGGGTAGCTATAAGGAAGCATTTGAAAAGAAGTATGGTGTCAAGTTGGGTTTTATGTCATTTTTTGTAAAGGCTGCAGTCGAAGCTTTAAAAAAATTTCCAGCGGTTAATGCGTACTTAGATGGTGAAGATATTGTATATCACGCCTATTGTGATGTGTCTGTTGCTGTATCGTCTGATAGAGGTCTTGTTGTGCCAGTCCTTAGAGATGCCCACAAAATGGCTATGCATGACATAGAAAAAAACATTATAGACTTTGGAAATCGCGCACAATCTGGTGACTTGACAGTTGAAGAAATGATTGGGGGAACCTTCACAATCTCAAATGGTGGGGTTTTTGGTTCTTTATTGTCAACTCCCATATTAAACTCTCCACAAAGTGCTATATTAGGAATGCATAAGACTCAAGAAAGGCCTGTAGTGGTTGATGGTGAGATTGTTATTAGGCCTATGATGTATCTTGCTCTGTCCTACGACCACCGCATAATTGATGGTAAAGATGCTGTACAATTCTTAATAGCAATAAAAGACGCTTTAGAAGATCCAACTAGATTGTTATTGAAAGTATAAGCAAGCCTCAAGTCTACTGTATATTGAATAATCATTTAATTTTTACTCAAACATGTAACAAGATTGTGAAGCTGTAATTCAAAAATATACGGCAAGATAGCTTTGTATTAATGTTTTAACCAGCAATAAAAAAGGGCGGTTTTACCGCCCTTTATTTAAGACTCACATTGTTTTACTGATGCTTGTCATAATGGTCATGCTCGCTCTTATTACCCATAGCCAAGATGACTACGCAAACAACCACGCCTATGAAAGTGTACCAGCCAGGCATAGAGCTCCCTGCACCGATATACATACCAACGTCTGCCCAAGCGCCGTCAGCTACAAGTTCAGTGAACGATTTAAGATGATAACCCATAATATTCTCTCCTATAAAATTAATTTTCAGATTCCGGGCTAGTCATACCTTCTGGGTATGCCTGAGCAGGCACCTTAACAGGGTCAAGGCCTTTAATTTGAACCGCATCAGGAATACGTAGCATTCCTGCTTTGTTTAGTATCCATGATACAACATATCCCGGTACAAAGCCAAGAAGGAACATTATTATTGAACCAAATACTTGTCCAACAAAACTCATAGCTACTGTACCTTCAGGTGCATAAGCTCCAAGTCCTGGCATTCCAGAACCAAATATTCCAAGAACAATAACACCGAATAATCCTATAGTTCCATGAATCGTAACAGCTCCTACAGCGTCATCAATGCCACGTGCCTCTAGCCAATCAGCACATGGTTTGATGATAATACCTGCAACAGTAGCGATTAAGAATACGTGTGCTGGGAAGTATACATCTAACCCTGATGCTACAGAGATAATACCTGCAAGTGCACCAGACATCATCCAGAAAGGGTCTTTAGTAAAGATCCACGCTCCAATAATGCCGCCTGAAACTGCCATAACTATATTAAATGCAAGGGCAGATAGCGTCATTGGTGTGCCATAAATGGTAGTACCTGCATCGCCATACCAACTCCATCCTTCGCCAGGCAGGATAATACAAGCCATTAAGAATCCGAAGAAGCCCACAATAATAAGCATTAATCCTACTATTGTTGATGGCATATTGTGGCCCGCTATATGGTTTGCAGAACCGTCGGCATTGAACTTGCCTACACGTGGCCCTAAATTAATTAGGACACCTAGCGCAAAAAATCCAGCTACAGCATGTACAAGACCTGCAGCGCCGAAATCGTGAAAACCCCACTCTGTTACAAGCCATCCATCAGCATGCCATCCCCATGCAGCGGCTACAACCCATGCGAATGATCCCAGTACAATTGCACAGATAACAAAGCCAACTGTCTGAATCCTTTCTATGAGTGCTCCTGATGCAATTGATGCAGTAGTTGCAGCAAAAAGCGCGAAAGCTCCCCAGAAAACACCAGAAGCGTGATCGCCCATATTAGGTCCCATATATTGAGCCGAATCCCCCCAAGGCAAAGCTATAGCATTAGCGTAAGCAATTCCTGATATTTCCATGTATCCTGGTCCAGCGGCTAAATCCATTGGCCATGTTGGTAAGGCCCAGTAGAACCACCAACCAAAGAAATAAAACGTTACGATAGTAAACGCAAACGCTAGTAGGTTTTTAATACCTGAGGATAATACATTCTTCACACGAGTTGCACCCATTTCATAGGCAAGAAACCCTGCGTGAATAAGCATCATCAGCGGTATCGTTAAAAAGTAATAGGTCTCTGCAAACATTGTGTTTGTGACCTGTTGTGCTAGTTTTAGTTCTTCCAAAACGCCCCCCTTATTGTTTAAATAATAAAATAAATTTATTTCTTCGTAAGAAAGTTTTTATCCTCACAATAATGAATAATACACAAAAAATATCATGCTGGGTAGGAAAATATAAAATAATTGACATGCATCAATTACACAATATTTAATTATTGATATATTTGTAATTTACGTGTCTGATAATCACAGGTTAGGCTGGGATGAATTTATATAGTCCTTGAGAAATTTGTTTCGTCTTTCGATAAGTAAGCATCAAAAGTCATGCAGATATTGCGTATAAGTAGTCTGCCCTTGTCTTTTACTTTAATATTTGTATCGTTTAGCTCAATAAGTCCGTCTTTTTTCATTTCAGCAAGATTAGAAAGACTGTCTTTAAAGTAGTCACTAAAAACAATTTCAAACTGGCTTTCGATATTGGCAAAGTCTAATTCAAAGTGACAAATGAGCTCCATAATTACTGCTCTTCTAATTTCATCATCATTGTTAATTGTGTAACCTTTTGAAATTGGAATTTCTCCAGAGTCAATTTTTTGATAGTATTTTTCTATACTTTTCTCGTTCTGAGAAAAGCTCTTTCCAATCTGTCCAATTGAACTTAGCCCGAGACCAACTAATTCACACTCTGAATGAGTAGAGTATCCCTGAAAGTTCCTATAAAGCCTCCCTTCCCTTTGTGCAATTGCAAGTGAATCGTTTGGCAAAGCAAAGTGATCCATACCAATATAAGCATAGCCAGATGACAGCAAATAATCTACCGAATATTTAAAGATTGCCATTTTTATATCGACCGATGGTAACTCTAATATGTTTATACGCCTTTGAGGCTTAAATAGTTCAGGCAAGTGGGCATAGTTAAATAGAGATATACGGTCAGGTTTTAAATTGACAACTTGGTCGAGCGTTGTGGCAAATGTTTCAACTGATTGTTTAGGTAGCCCATATATTAAATCTATACTTACTGAATTAAACCCATTTCTTCTCGCAATATTGATTACCTGTTTTGTTTGCTCAAAGCTTTGAACTCTATTGACGGCCCTTTGCACATCTATATTGAAGTCTTGTACTCCTAAACTTATTCTGTTAAATTTCGCTCTTGCTAAAGTCTTTATTGTTTTTTCGCCAACCCCCCTAGGATCAATTTCTATGGAGTATTCTCCATTATCTGAAAAATTAAATTGACTTTGTAGCTTACTGCTAATTGAGCTTAGTTCATCGTCAGACAAAAATGTTGGGGTGCCACCCCCAAAATGCATTTGTTCGACCACCCTTGAGCTGTCAAATAATAATGACTGCATATCAATCTCATGAAATAATCTTGAGATATAAGGCTTTGCTTTATTTTTGTCTTTAGTGACAACCTTATTGCAACCACAATAATAACAAACAGTATTACAAAATGGAATATGGCAATAAATTGATAAAGGGCGTTTATTTTCGTTACTAATCAACGCCTGTTTAGCGTACTCTTTATTGTCAAATTTATCAAACCTATTTGCAGTTGGATATGATGTATAGCGGGGACCTGCGCAATCATATTTATTAATTATCTTTAAATCAAACAAACCCATAGTGTGTGCAGCTTTTATTTATAAATATAGAAAGCTATGCTTTATAAGAGTGGTTAATTATATATTTTACAATATTTAATATATTTGATTTATATCAAGGTTTAGTGTTGCATTTACTAAATAATCGATATAATGATACGAATGATACCTAACAAGGTTAACACATCAAAATACTTTGCATTTATGTACAATATTGCTCTGTTTCAGGGCATCAAAAAAGAAGACTTAAATGAATTCTTCGCCAAAATGCAGATTGAACAATACCACAAAGGAGAAATTCAACAGTTTAACCCAAAGCAGCACTCTAAACTGTATATTGTTTTTAAAGGAACTTTTAAACTCACCAATACTAATGTGGATGGGGACGAGATCGTTTTGTCTTTGTTTAGTGCCGGTGATGCTGTAACCCCATTATACTTTTCGCCTTATTTTGATGTATCTGCTGGATTCATTGAAGACACAATTTTGTTCCATTTTAAAGAAAATGATGTACAAAGGTTCGTAAAAAATAACCATCAATTTTCTATGAATAATATTAAATTTTTAGCAAACAGTGTACAAAATTTGATGATTACGAATACAGTATTACAGCTAAAAACTGCTAAAGAGAGAGTTGGTTGGTTTTTGGCTCATGGTAAGATTAATAATAACTCTGAGTTGCCAGTTTCAAAAAATATTATTGCATCATTTCTTGGCATAACTCCTGAGTCCTTTTCTAGGGCTCTTTCATCACTCAAAAATGATGGTGTAACTATAAATAATAAAATAATACAGTTAGACAATGGCGATGAGCTCTGTAAGTATTGTGACAGGGTGACTGGTTCAAATTGTTCATTATTTAGGACCGAACCATGTGCTCACTATTAAGCCTTTTTGCATTAAAAGAGCTTATTAATTAATAACAAAAGCAATCTTAAGCTGTTTATTCCTTAACCCAATATCACAATCTAAACATTGGTTATTTTAATTGCCTTCTTTCTTCTTTTTTGAGATCCCCATACTAAAGCAAAAAGGCACAATGCAGGAATAAAAAACCATTGTTTTGAGGGCCTATCATTTTTTATTTGGACACTAGCGATTTCCCAGTCATAATCAATCTTTTGCCTTTCTGCCACACCCCCAAAAGTTAAGTCATCTACATACATTCTTCCTGACTCTTGTCTAAGGAACAAGCCCGCATTTTTTTCAAGCCTTTGTCTTCCATCTTCAATATTTCCTACTGGCAACATGACTATTTTATCTACCTGCTTACCCTCAAAAGTCTCGCCTACAACTTGAACCCTTATTTGGGCCTTATTTGGTAAAGAATTAGCTATATTGTATATTTGTGTTGCATTTACTGTTTTCAGTTCTGGCTTAATCATATCCATAAAAAAACCAGGCCTAAATAACATAAAAACAACCAATAATAAAGTAGCTGACTCCCACAGCTTACTCTTAGTAATAAGGTATCCTTGGGTTGCTGCTGCAAATATTAGCATTGCTAATACTGCCGATGAAATAACAAGTAGTAGATGAATCGAGCTGGTGATGCCAATCAACAATAATTCTGTATTAAATATAAACATAAAAGGCAGTAATGCGGTACGAATATCATACTTAAAACCTTGTATTCCCGTTCGAATTGGGTCTCCTCCAGATATTGCCGCAGCAGCGTAAGCTGCAAGCCCAACTGGAGGGGTGTCGTCAGCCAAAATTCCAAAGTAAAATACAAATAAATGCACTGCAATTAGTGGAACAATAAGTCCATTTTGAGCCCCAATCGATACTATCACAGGTGCCATAAGTGAAGATACAACAATATAGTTTGCAGTTGTTGGCAACCCCATACCTAAAAGAAGACTGATTATTGCGGTTAGCAAGAGCATAATAATTAAGTTTCCAGCAGACAATAACTCAACAACCTCTGCCATTACTAGTCCAACTCCAGTAAGAGTTACTGTTCCAATAATAATCCCTGCTGTACCAGTTGCTATAGCAATACCAATCATATTTCTAGAGCCTGACACCATGCCAAGTTCGAAATCATGCCAGCTCTCGTTTATTTTTGAAACTGCATTACTCTCATTCCTCATAATTGCTTTTAAATATTTATGAGTTAATAAGATAAAAATCATTCCAACAGAAGCCCAAAATACTGACAAAGCTGGTGAAAATCTTTCTATTGCGAGGCACCAAATAAGAACCACAACAGGCAGTAAAAAATAAAGGCCAGACTTTACAACAGGGCCGACTTTAGGAAGCTCCGTAATTTTATCACCCCTCCCTAGATCTGGATATTTTGTAGCAACTTTTAGTAAATATATGTATAACACAACAAAGATTATTGCTGAAATCCATGGGGTTGCATCTCCTGCAAATCCTTTTAGCCACCCCAGTCCAAAGTAGACTAATAAAGAAAGTATAACTATTCCCATTACTACGGTCATAAATGTCAGCATTCTTTGAGCAACTGTTTTGTTGTCTAGACGTGGCAATCCTTCAAGATTAGCCTTGCATGCCTCTATATGCACTATATATATTAGTGCAATATATGAAATAATAGCGGGCAGGAAGGCGTGTGTTATAACTTCAATATAGGATATTCCAGTAAATTCAATTATTAAAAATGCTGCCGCCCCCATAACTGGAGGGGTCAACTGTCCATTTGTTGAAGAAGCTACCTCAATAGCTCCAGCCTTTTCTGGACTGAAACCCACCCTCCTCATAAGTGGAATTGTAAAGGTTCCAGTAGTGACAACATTTCCAATGGAAGAACCTGAAACAAGCCCTGTTAAAGCTGAAGAAACTACTGCAGCTTTTGCTGGACCCCCTCTTAAGTGTCCAAGCAAAGAAAAAGCTACCCAAATAAAATAATTTCCTGCACCTGCACGTTCTAGCAATGAGCCAAATAAGACAAATAAAAAAACCATAGTAGTTGATACGCCTAAAGCAACACCAAAGACACCCTCTTGTGTTAGCCACATATGACTCATAGCGCGCGGAATAGTCGCGCCTTTCCATGCTATAACTTCTGGAGCCATATGGCCAAAAAATACATAGGCTAAAAACACCAAGGCAACTATCATTAGTGGTGGTCCTAATGACCTTCTTGAAGCCTCAACCAATAATGCTAATCCTATTCCAGAAACCACCAAGTCAGCTGTATTTGGAAGCCCTGATCTCGAAACCGAAGATAATTCTACTGCATTTATAGCAAGATACATTGATACAGCAACACCAGACAAGGCTAAAATCCAATCAATAAATGGTATTTGTTTTTTGCTGGAAGACTTAAATGCAGGGAAAGATAGATACCCTAATAACAATGCAAATGATAAATGAACTGATCGTGTATCAATATTATTTAAGACTGGTAGCCAGTCAGAAAACATAAAAATTAATGGTGAAGCTATCCAGAGTTGAAAAACTGCCCAAGCAAATGCTGTCCAAAATAATAACTTAGCTATTGGACCATTATTGGCTCTACTGCCTGTTTCATTTTCAACGAAAGAACTTACGTCAGGGCTTTTCTCCATTTAATGACACTCCGATTAGCTTGCCTAATTAAATATAACAACGCTTATGCTTCAATAAAAACACAAATTGTTATGTTCATAAGTGAACATAAATAACTAAGCTGTAGAATTATTTAATAGGCTGTAATAATATTAAAATATTATATATAGTGAAAAAGGCAGAACATATCTGCCTTTTTCATTTTGCTTATAGTTATTAAATTACATCCATCCGCGCTCTTTATAGTACTTAACAGCACCGCTATGTAATGGCGCTGAAAGAGCATCACTAATCATTTCAGACTCTTTTAAGTGGTTAAACGCTGGGTGTAGTTTTTTAAACTTATCAAAGTTGTCAAATACTCCTTTCACGATTGAATATACAGCGTGATCAGACACTTTTGCAGAAGTTACAAATGTTGCACCAACACCAAATGTTGTTGTGTCATCAGGGTTTCCAGCATACATTCCACCTGGAATAGTTGCGCTACGATAAAAATCGTTATTCGCGATCAAGCCATCTATCCCAGCTCCTGAAATTTCAACTAGTCTAGCATCGCAGTTAGTTGTAACTTCTTTTACTAGGCTTCCTGGGTGACCAATCAAAATAACAAAAGCGTCAATCTTGTTATCACATAAAGCCGACGCCATTTCTGAAGATTTAAGCTCTGTAGCTAGCGCCAAGTCAGAGTTTGACATGCCCATTGATTCTGCCATAACTTCCCATGTAGCACGAGTACCAGATCCTTGATTACCAACATTAAAGCGCTTACCTTTTAAGTCTGTAATATGCTTAACACCAGAATCTGCTCTGGCTACAATTGTTGCCGGCTCAGCATGCACAGAAAAAACAGCTCTTAAGTCCTTATACGCTCCAACGTCTTTAAATTTAGATGTGCCATTATATGCATGGTACTGCCAATCTGATTGAGCAACACCCATCTCTAAATCGCCATTTCTGATAGCGTTTATATTATAAACAGAACCACCTGTAGACTCTACAGTACAACGAACCCCTGTTTCTTTTCTGGTTTTGTTAGCTAAACGACAAATTGCACCGCCGGTAGGATAATATACCCCTGTTACTCCGCCAGTTCCAATTGAAACATACTGTGATGAAGCAGCTATTGCAGAGCTAGGAGCAGTAGCGATTGCTATAAAAAATGCCGCTGTGCCTAGTAAAGTTTTACTTTTAATTTTTAACATTTATTACTCTCCTTATATAAACAAAAAAAATTTAGAAAAAAAATAAGCAAGATTAAAATATATTTAATCTAAAAATACTTGCAAATTTTTCATTCCACAACTAAAAAACTCTAATAATTTTTTAGTATAGAGTTCAAATATACACCAATTTGGCAAAGATATATATGCTAAATTGAATATAGTTAGCTAATTAGAACTTCCCATCATAGGAAAATTTTGGCAAGTGGCAAGAAATAATAGTAAAGTTTTTATTACTTAACGCACTCTTTAAAGATGACTCTAGTTGTTGCTTGTTATGAGCATCATAACCATCACCTCCAAAAGCTTTTGCTAGTGCTGAAAAATCAACATAGTTAAAGTCAACTCCGGCATTATCAAAGCCTCTCTCACGTTGTTTTTTCTCAATTAGAGCTATTGAATAATCAACAAAAACAATAAAGATAATCGGCAGGTTCATTTCTTTAACTGTAGATAACTCCCCTAAACACATCAATAAACCAGCATCTCCTGTAAAAGCTACCACTTTTCTTTTGGGCTCAGCAATCTGTGCCCCAATTGCCAAAGGAAGTGCAGTTGCCATAGTGCTTAAAGAGTTAGACTGTAATAGCGTTTTAGATTGGGAGCACTTCCACATCTGAGATAGTAGGATTTTATGTGCACCTGTATCACAAGTAGCAATAGTATTTTTTGGAACAAGCTTTCTAATGCTTTCTATAACTAGAGACGGGCCCCATTCTTTTGTCGGACTAAATGCTAGTTGTAGTTCTCTTCTTGTTTTTTCTGGCTGCCTATCTGCCCAAACCACAAAAGGCTTAATATCTTCAGCTATAGACCTCAAGCTTGCACCAACATCGCCAACAAAATTGACAGTAGAGCTGTGCATGTAATGATTATTAATGGTTGCAGTGATATCTATCATTCCTACTTTGTTTATATCCCAAATATCTTTCCAGTTATCACGCATCTCTATCGGGTCATAACCAGCGCCAATTATCAAGTCTGCCTGCTTTAACAGTTTTAATAGTATTTTGTCTGCTTTTGGCGATAAACCCGCGCCCCCTAGAGACAATGGATCGTACTCAGAAACTACACCCTTACTTTTGTATGTTGTAATTATTGGTACTTTGTATTTTTTTACGAACCACTCTATTGCCTCTTCTGCATTTTGGTTTATAGAGTCAATGCCGGCAATTAGTAGTGGTTTTTTAGAGTTTGCAAATAATTCTTGCGCACGCAAAAGGTCAGCTGTTGGTGCTGGAACCATCGCTGAGGGCAAAGCAGTTTTATTATGAAGGCTTGGCTCAACTTTAACATCAGCCATACCAACTGGCACATCAATATGCACTGGACCGGGCTGACCAGTAGTAGCAATTTTGATAGCCTTATCAACTACTATATCAATTGTTGCTGCGCTAACCTTGAAGCTAGCTTTGGTTACCCCTGCAAAAACCTTTTGATGGTCAAGCACCTGATGAGTATAGTAAGATTCTGCCTCTGTATCAATACACCCAGTAATGACTATAAGTGGAACCCTCTCTTGGTATGAATTTGCTACTGCATTGACTATGTTTGTCGCACCTGGACCTATAGTTACAAGCAATACACCTAGTTTTCCGGTTCTTTGATAAACACCCTCAGCCATATGGCCGCCATTATTTTCGTGTTTACAAAGAATGAACTCAATGCCTGATTTTTTTAGAGCATCAAGAACACTTAGAACTTCTCCTCCAGGCATACCAAATGCATAACGACATCCGGCATTATATAGCCCATCTGCTATATAATCTGCCGCACGCTTTAATTTATCCATTGTCTTTTCACCTTATAAAAAACAATTGGATGAAGAGTTACATAGCGGCCAATTGTTTCTGTTGACTAGAAAGTAATGACATCATATCATCAACACTAGTATTTTCAAACAATTCTTGAGACGAACATATATGTAATATTTGGCTAGACTTATGCTTTTCCATATGCCCAGTAACATAACGTTCGAACTTTTCAATTAGTAGTGGTATACCTTCATCACGTCTGCGACGGTGACCGACTGGGTAATCTATACTCTCTAAATGTGTTGAGGTGCCATCATTAAAGAACACCTGTATTGAATTCCCAATTGAGCGCTTATCTTGCTCGAAGTACTCTTTAGAAAAGAGTGGGTTTTCTTCTACTATCATCTTAGATCGAAGCTCATCAATCATTGGCATGCTAGCAACCTTGTCCTCGTAATCTTCAGCTACCAAAGACCCTTTAATTAGTGCGATTGCTGTCATGTATTGGATGCAGTGATCTCTGTCCGCTGGGTTATCTAATTTGCCTGTTTTGTTAATTATCCTATCGCCTGATTGTTGGGTCTGAATAACAATTTTTTCTATCTCTTCTAGTCTGTCTTTAACAAGAGGATGTAAGTTAATAGAAGCTTCAACTGCCGTTTGTGCATGAAATTCTGCAGGAAAGCTGATTTTAAATAATATATTTTCCATTACGTATGTTCCATAATCTTGTTTAAAAGAGAGCTCGTTGCCTTTAAAAAGAACATCCTGGAAGCCCCAAATTGGCGCTGTTATAGCACTAGGATAGCCCATCTCACCTCTCTTTGCCATAAAAGCTAGATGCAGTCCTCTTGCAGTTGCGTCACCTGCAGCCCATGATTTTCGTGGTCCTGTGTTAGGTGCATGTCTATATGTTCTTAGAGCTGAACCATCAACCCAGGAATTAGAAATAGCGTTAAGAATTTCTTCTCGACTACAACCAATCATCTTGGCTGTAACTGCAGCTGAAGCAATTCGAACCAACATAACGTGGTCAAGCCCTACAAGGTTAAAACTGTTTTCAAGACCAATGACCCCTTGCACCTCGTGTGCTTTGATCATAGCAATTAAGACATCTTTCATTGTTAGACCGGGCTTTCCTTTGGCTATATTTGATCTTGACAAATAGTCTGCAGTGGCTAGTATAGCCCCTAAGTTATCAGAAGGGTGCCCCCATTCTGCCGCTAACCAGGTATCGTTAAAGTCCAGCCAACGAACCATCGCTCCTATGTTGAAGGCACTCCTTATAGGGTCAAGCTCGTATTCTGTCCCAGGAACACGTGCACCATTATGTAGTGTTGCACCAGGAACTACCGGACCTAGAAGTTTAGTGCATGCGGGATACTTTAATGCATATAAGCCACAACCAATGGTATCCATAAAACAGTATCTAGCTGTCTCCATAGCTTCATTTGAAACGGTGACGTCGAAGTTTATTACATAATCTGCTATATCTGTAATTACCTTGTCAAAGCTTGTCGATCGACTTGCGTCTTTTACTCTTTTTGAGTTCATATATTGATTCCTTATCGTTCTTTAATTGGTGTAATTTGAAGGTTGTCTGGTCCGGTATAGTTTGCGTTGGGTCGAATTATTTTTCCATCATCTCTTTGCTCAATAACATGTGCGCCCCAGCCGGTTATCCTTGACATTACAAATAAAGGGGTAAACATATCTGTTGGTATGCCCATTTGGTTATAAGATACGGCAGAAAACCAGTCAAGATTTGGAAACATACTTTTAATTTCCATCATCACTGACTCTAGTCGTTCTGCTACATCGAACATTAATGTTTCATTAGCTTCAACTGACAAGTCTTTAGCTACTTTTTTAATTTTTTCGTTTCTAGGGTCACTAATTGTGTATACAGGGTGGCCAAATCCTATCACAATCTCTTTATTAGCAATACGCTTACGAATATCAGCTTCGGCCTCATTTGGACTTTGATAACGTTGTTGAATTCTAAACGCTTCTTCGTTTGCGCCTCCGTGCTTTGGACCACGAAGAGCTCCTATAGCTCCTGTGATTGATGAGTATATATCTGAGTTTGTGCCTGCAATAACTCGAGCTGCAAATGTAGATGCATTAAACTCGTGTTCTGCATACAGTACCAAAGATATGTGCATTGCTTTTTTCCAAGAATCTGGGGCAGCTTTGCCATGAAGAAGGTTTAAAAAGTGAGCTCCTATTGAGTCATCTTCTGTTTGCAGTTCGATGCGCTTAGAGTTGTGAGAATAATGATACCAGTAAGCTAACATTGAACCAAATGAAGCCAACAATCTATCAATTATGTCTCTAGTTTTATTGCTATCTGAAATGTCTGTTTCCGGTTCAACAGTTCCTAAATGTGAACATCCCGTCCTAAGTACATCCATAGGGTGGGCAGATTTAGGCATCTGTTCAAGTACAGTTTTGAGAGTGTCTGGTAGCTCTCTTAGAGAGACCAGTTTTTCTTTATATTTATCTAATTCTTTAATGTTGGGTAGCCTCCCATGAACCAATAAATAAGCAACTTCTTCGAATTCGCATTGCTCGGCAAGGTCAAGAATATCGTAGCCTCGATAATGTAGGTCGTTTCCTGTCCTCCCTACTGTACATACAGAAGTGTTGCCTGCGGTTACACCTGAAAGTGCAACTGATTTTTTGGGTTTAAAGGTGGTTGTCATTATTGTCCTCCATTGTTAAATAAGTTATCTAATTTTTTTTCGTATTCGTGGTACTCCAAATAACTGTAGAGCTCTTCGCGAGTCTGCATTGTGTCGACAACCCCCTGCTGTGTGCCTTTAGTTATAATTTCTTGATAAACTTTCAGTGCTGCTGCATTTGCCGCCCTAAAAGCAGATAGAGGATAAAGCGCTATCTTGACTCCAGCAGCAGCCAAGTCATCAGTTGTAAGTAGCGGGGTTTTACCAAACTCTGTAATATTGGCTAGCACTGGAACATCAAAAATTGATGTAATTTTCTTGTACATACCAATGTCTGTTATAGCCTCTGGAAAAATCATATCTGCACCAGCTTCTATGCAATCTCCTATAATGTCAATAGAAGCTTCCAGTCCATGAACTGCCAATGAGTCTGTTCTAGCCATAATTACAAAATCATCGCATCTTCGTGCATCAACAGCTGACTTAATTCGGTCTACCATCTCTGACTTGGAGACAAGCTCTTTATTAGGCCTATGTCCACAGCGTTTTTGTTGAACCTGGTCTTCTATATGGACGGCTCCAGCTCCAGCCTTTTCAAGTGTATAAATAGCGCGCGAAATATTGAAAGAGCCTCCCCAGCCAGTATCAATATCTACCAAGATTGGTAGCTCTGTTCTTGCTGATATTCTCTCTACATCTATAGCAACATCATTTAGTGTTGATATTCCTAAATCAGGAACACCGAGAGAGCCTGCTGCAACTCCTCCGCCAGAAACATAAAGAGATTGTGCGCCTGACTTTTCAGCCATAATAGCATGATAGGCTGTAGTTGCACCTATGCACTGGAGTATTGCATTATTGTCAACAGCTTCTCTAAATAATTTTCCTGGGTTCACTGGATACTCCTTTAATTAGTTGCTCTTCTATGTCTTTCCTTGAAGCTCTAATATGTTGACGCATTAGCATTTCAGCCATCTCACCATCACGATTAGCTATCGCATTAACGATAGCTTTGTGTTCCTGGTAAGCACTGTTAACTCTGCGCCCCCTCATTCCGAACTGAAAACGATAAACACGAATTAAATAATACAAAGAATCATTAAATAACTGAATTAGTTGCTCATTATTACAAGACTTTACTATCAAATAATGGATATCTAAATCACCGCCTTCTTGATAATACTCTTGCTTTTCTTTGAGAGGTTTCTTTTGATTTTCTAGAAGCAATAGGAGGTAATTTATATCTTTGTCGCTGATCTTTTCTGCTGTAAATTTTGCTGCCAGCCCCTCTAACCTTTCTCTTATATGATAGATATCAATTAACTTTGCAGCAGACAATGTAATAACCTTAGCACCAACATTCATTTGCCTTTCAACTAAACCACAGGATTGAAGTTTCAATATAGCATCTCTAATTGGCACTCGACTCACATCGAGTTTTTTTGCTAGATTAGGCTCGCTTATTTTGCTTCCGGGAGGCATTATTCCTGTCTCTATCATTTCACGGATAGCATGAAACACCTTGTCTGAAAGTGATTTTTTCGATAAATCTGTTAGCTTATTGATCAAGATTGTATACAATATAATTAATATACGGTCGATTATAATTATTAATAAGGCGTTATCAATACATTACTATTGAATTGTATACATTAATTTACTATATGAAATTTTAGTAACTATGCTTGAGTTTTTTGGTCACTTAATACAAAAGAATAAATATTTTTGTTTGTGGGCGGCTAAAAAATAAAATAAACTAAGGGTGGATTTGCACTCTCTATGGTGTGGCTACTTGTCGATCTTTTCGTCGTCAATAAGAATTCTATTTGCAGCACCCTCTAGGTCTTCGTACTGGTCATTATTTAGTGTCCAAAAAAATGCAGCTAGGCCAATTAATCCAAGTGAAAGTGCGACAGGTATTAAAAAAATCAATACATCCATTATTAGCCCTTAATCAAGTTTAATCGAAAGCTGTTCCCAATCACAACCAATGAAGATCCTGACATGGCGATAGCAGCAATTAGTGGTGTCACGTAACCAAATATCGCCAATGGTATGGCTATAATATTGTACAAAACGGCTATAGTAAAGTTTTGTTTAATTAACTTGTTTGTCTTTATAGCAACTCTCCATGTCTTAAATATTGGAGCAAGCTTTTCCCCTTGAAATACAACATCGGCAGTGTTTTGAGAAATATCTATCGCTGTTGATGGTGACATTGAAACACTAGCTGATGCTAACGATGGTGCGTCATTTAGGCCGTCACCAACCATCAAAACTCTTCTTCCTTGTTTTTTCATTGATTCTATGTATTGGAATTTTTCAATGGGTGTAAGTTGTGCATGATATGCTGAAATCCCTAAGCTCTCTGCTACCTCTTTCACTATTGGTTTAGAGTCTCCTGAAAGTAGAGACACTTCTAAGCCAGCTTTTTTAATTTTTTTAATTACATCTTTTGCATCGGACCTTAATGAATCGATAAACTTAAAGCACGTCTTTTGTCCTTCTAGATTTAGCCATAACTCAAGGGTTTCAGTCTCTTTATTTGAGCTATTACCGCACCAATTAGCGCTTCCAAGTCTTGCCTCTTGTCCGTCCAGTAATGCTTGCATACCCATGCCAGGAAGCTCTTTTACCTCATTAATTTCTAATAGATCTCCAGTATAAGCTCTGCAGATAGCTTTTGATAATGGATGATTGCTATTAACCGCAAGCGAGGCAGCCATTTGTAGTTCGTTGTTGCTATATTTAGCCTCTATAAGTTCTGGCTTACCTATAGTTATTGTTCCGGTTTTATCTAGAACAACAAGGTCAACTTTTTCTAACTTCTCTAACGCATCTCCAGATTTTAAAAGGACACCATTTTTAAACAACATTCCACGAGCGAGGACTTGGGTTACCGGAACTGCCAATCCGAGAGCACAGGGGCAAGTAATTATAAGAACGGTAATGGCATTTAATAAGGCCAACTGCCAAGAAATTCCTAAAGCCCACCAACCAACAAAGGTTAGTAACCCCATAAAGTGTACTATAGGCGTATATAGACTTGCTGCTCTATCGGCGATGCGTACAAATCTGGCCTTTGACTTTTCTGATTGCTCCATTAACTTAACTATATCTCCAAGCAGGCTGTTCTCGCTTGCCTTGGATGCGGTTATTCTGATTGGAGCAGAAATGTTAACAGTTCCAGCAAAAACCGAATCGCCTTCTTGGACAGTTTTTGGTATTGTTTCTCCAGTAATTAGGCTAACGTCAAGTTCAGAAATGCCTTTATATATTGTTCCATCAACCGGGATATTTTCTCCTGTTGAAACTAATATTTTCATTCCTTCCTTAAGGTCACGAATTGGTATGACTTTTTGTTTTCCTTTGTCTAGTATTGTTGCTGTTCCTTTAAGTTTAGATAGCAGTTTCTGTGCCGACTCTCTAGCCTTACCTTTGGCTCGAATATCAAGGTATCTACCTATCAACAGAAAGAACAGTAGCATAAGAGCTGAGTCAAAGTAAATATGTTCGCCATGGTTTATTGTTTCAAAAAAGCTCATGCCACTTGCTAGAATGATTGCAAGTGAGATTGGGACATCCATATTAGTATGTCCTTTTTTCAATACTGATACAGCTGAATAAAAGAAAGGCCTTCCCGAATATATTATTGCTGGTATAGCAATAATTATAGAAATCCAATGCATGAAACCTTGTGTAGCAGCTCCCATTAATTTTGTCTCTTCAGACCACAGACCAATAGATATCATCATTAAATTGCCCATCGCAAAACCTGCTACGGCAAGACATCTCAATAGTAGCCTCTCTTGATCTTGGTGCCCATCTTTGCTCTCTGTGTCTCCGAAAGGAATCAAGCCGTACCCAAGTTTAACAACTGACTGGGCAAGAATGTCTGCATACTTCTTGTCCCCTTTCCAAGAAAAAGTTAATCTCTCTGTGGACATATTTACTCTAGCCGATAAGACACCTTCGTGCTCATAAAGCTCTCTTTCTACTCTCTGTACACAGGATGCACAATGAATGTTGCTTATTGAAAGTGTTAGGCTGTAACTGTTATCAGAGTCTGGTACAGCAAATACAGAAAAAAGTTCAGACCCTTCTGCTTTTTTTGTTTCGCTATTATTTATTTCTGAATAAGCTTTTTCACATTTGTTAGAGCAGAAACTATTACCAGATAACAAATCGGTATTGCAATATAAGCAACTTCCTAATTCACTATTATGCGTTTTCTTTGTTGGTGTTTTTGTTGATTCCATTCTGCTACCACTATTATATCCCACTGCCCCTTCAGAGGAAAGTTAGCCCCCTTAACCTCATATCTTCCTTTCCCTTGATCTTGGAGAGTGACCTTAAAATCTAGTCCAGACATTGTTGAGCGCAAAACATGAGCGACAACCTTTGCGCCCACTATAGGCTCGCCTCCTTTGTCAATTAGTTTAAAAGATAAAGTCTCATTATTAAACCCTATCTCACCACTCCAGCCGGTCAACACTTGCTTATTAAATGCAGCAATTTGCTGGTTATAGTTTAAACCTTTTTTGTAGGCGTTTTCAGTAACTAATCCGCTATGGGTCGATGTAGCAAGATAAACAAGTATCCCATCAATAATTGCTACCACAAGAAAGAAGGCAACAAAATATAGCGGTATTGCTTTATCGTTTTTAACTAATTTGCTAAACATTATTCTAGACTGCTGATAAATATACTATCGCTATTTTCTTTAATTTTAGTGTAAACATCTTCAACATTAAAGATTAATTGTTGACGGGCATTGTTCTGCTTTTGAGCTGTCAAAAACACTCTGAAATGGCCAATACTGTCGGCAAAAACAGGTAAAGAATTAAACCACTTATTGCCCATTATATTGCCAGCAACAGCAATCTTTATATCCAAATCATCTATGCCTGAAATAGTAAGCTTGTAGTTTTTGTCTTGGTGTGTCTTATTGAGAATTTTTATATCATAACCGTTTCTAATTCTACTATCTGAAAGTTCAACAAAAATTGGGTTACGGTCATGCAGAACATGCAACTCTATTGGGGAGCGGTTAATTAACCCATAAAGCATAGTGCTTATTGTGATGAATAGAACTGAAACATAGAGTATTGTTCTTTTGCGAAATATGTGAACAGCTTCTTGTTTGTTTTCTTTACGTAATTTATGGTTTAACTCAGTATCATAGCGTACCAGCCCTCGAGGTAACTTTAGTTTGTCCATTACATTGTTACATGCATCAATACACATACCACATGCTATACACTCCATCTGCAGTCCGTCCCTAATATCAATCCCCGCTGGACATACATGGACACAAATTTTACAATCTATACAATGCCCTCTACCTTCCCAGCTGGAGTCTTTTTTGCGTGCGCTTCGTGGCTCTCCTCGCAACTCATCATAACAAATAATTAATGACTCTTCGTCAAACATTGCTGACTGGAATCTGGCGTACGGGCACATATAATTACATACCTGTTCTCGTCCAAAGCCTGCCAACAAGTATGTACTTCCTGTAAGAGCCACAACCCAACCAGTGACTGACCATGGTACATCTTGGTTTATTAACTGCAGCATCAAGGTCGGAGCATCGTTGAAATAAAACACCCAGGCACCGCCTGTTAAAACTGAAATTATAATCCAGACTAAGTGAGTAGCTAACAAACGCCAAAACTTATTAAAACTAAACTTTGACTTGTCCAGCTTCAATCTTTGATGTCGGTCACCTTGTAAAATTCTTTCAACCCATACAAACAAATCTGTCCAAACAGTCTGTGGGCATATGTAGCCACACCAAGCCCTACCAAATAGGCTTGTAACAAAAAAAAGCCCTATTGCTGCAATAATCAAGATGCCGGTAATGTAGTAAACCTCTTGTGGCCATATTTCGATAAAAAAGAAGTACGCTCGACTATTGGGGATGTCAAATAAAATGGCCTGGTCTGGAGCGTTTATTCCGCGATCCCATCTAATCCAGGGCGCAAGATAATAAATGCCTAAGGTAATAAGCATTATTATCCATTTTATTTTTCTATATTTGCCCCAAACCCTTTTAGGGTATATCTTTTGCTGCTTAGCAAAAAACTGAACTTTGCTCTCTGCTGGCAATCTTACTCACCGCCGCCAAGAGAATAAACATAAACAACTAATTGTTTTATAGTGTCTTCTCCTAGCCTATCAATCCATGCAGGCATAACGCCATGTTGGGGAGATTTAATTTGTGATTCAATCTGCTGTTCATCGCCTTTGCCATATAGCCAGATTCCGTCTGATAGCTTTGGCGCACCAAATATACGGTTGCCTTCTCCGTTGACTCCGTGGCAAGCAGAGCACATCTGCTTGTATTCTTTAGCACCCTCTGCTGTAGAGCTAGAACCTTTTGAAAGTCCAGCTACATATCTACTTACCTTTGTTACGGAATCCTTGCCCATAACAGCAGCTAGAGGAGGCATGACTGAGTTTCTGGTATTTTTGTGGTCTGATCTTATACCGTATTTAATAGTTTTAGATAGCTCTTTTAATGAACCACCCCATAACCAATCATCGTCATTCAGATTGGGATAGCCCTTAGCTCCTCCGCCCCCGCTACCGTGGCATTGAGCACAATTTTCTTTAAATGCTGACTTTCCTCCAACCACTGCAAATTCATAAAGTTCTGGCATGTCCATAACGTCTTTAGTTGAAGTGTTTTGGAGCTTTTCTAGATTCTCTGCTCTTCTAGAAAATATCTCGCTCTGGCTTTCTTCGAGTTGTTTATACTGAGTCCACTCCATAACACCTTTAGTGCCGCCCCTCTCTGAATCACCTGAAATTACAGGCCAAGCAGGATAGATATACCAATACCCTACAGCCCAAACAATTGTGCCAAGAAATATCCATACCCACCATCTAGGGCAGGGGTAATTAAGCTCAGTAATTCCGTCCCATTCATGGCCGGTTGTACCTATATCATCTTGTGTTTCTATATTATTGTTGCTTGGGTTCATTAGTGTCCTCCGCAAGGGGTATATATTTGTATGACTCTATTGTGCTCTTCATACTGGGTTTAAATGCCCAAAGCGCAACCCCAACAAAAGTGGAAAAAAAGAATAGTAGCCCCAAAGTTCCGGCGTTTGAATTAATAAAATTAATCATCCTGCATTCGCCTATTATTCAACAACATCAGGGTTATAGTCTTTGAGATCAGCCATAGTGCCAAGAACCTGCAAATAAGAGATTATTGCGTCTAGCTCAGATACAAAGCCCGCCTTTCCGTCAAAATCACGAACAATTGTATTTTTGCCGTAACGTTTCAGTAGACCGTCCTTTGTGTTAGCTTCCCCTTCATTTGCCTGGGCCATTGCATCTGTATAGGCGTTTTCAATCATTGAGTCTGTATAAGGTACCCCAGTAACTCTAAGTGCCTCCAAATGAGACCCGATATCGTCAAGACTTGCTTTGCTTGTTGCCATATGGCTATAGCTAGGCATGATTGACTCTGGAACATACTCTTGAGGGTTAATCATGTGTTGAACATGCCAGCTATCTGAATATTTACCGCCCACCCTAGCAAGGTCAGGACCTGTTCTCTTTGAACCCCATTGGAATGGATGGTCATACATGCTTTCTGCAGCTAAGGAGTAGTGTCCGTAACGCTCAACTTCGTCTCTTAATGCTCTGATTTGTTGGCTATGGCAGCCATAGCATCCCTCCCTAATGTAGACATCCTGTCCTGCAAGCTCTAATGGTGTGTAAGGCCTAATGCCTTTAACAGGCTCTATAGTTGTTTCAAGTCTAAAAAGTGGCACAATCTCGATAAGGCCACCTATTGAGATAGTAATAATTATAAAAATCAACAACAAAATTGAGTTTTTTTCAAGTTTTTTATGTTTTTCTAACACTCTATTTACTCCAATTAATGCCCAATCTAGGCGATCCTTTCGTCGGTCTTAATGGTTTTATATATGTTAAATACCATTATCAATGCGCCGCCAAGAAATAAAACGCCTCCAAGGGCGCGGATAATATAGAAAGGGTGCATAGCCATTACAGTTTCCACGAATGAGTACTCCAAAAAGCCTAAACTATCGTAACTGCGCCACATCAGACCTTGCATAATTCCAGCAACCCACATAGCAGCAATATAGAAAACAATTCCTATTGTGGCTATCCATAAATGTAAGTTGACTAATTTCAATGAATATAATTCTTCCTTTCCCCATAACTTAGGCACCAGATAATAGATAGCGCCAAAACTAATAAAAGCTACCCAGCCTAAAGCACCAGAATGAACATGCCCAATAGTCCATTCAGTGTAATGGCTCAAAGCGTTTACCTCTTTAATTGCCATTAATGGCCCTTCAAAGGTGACCATTCCATAAAATGCTAGTGAAACAATCATAAATTTCAGTACCGGGTCCTCGCGTAGTTTATGCCATGCCCCTGAAAGCGTCATCAGACCGTTAATCATTCCACCCCAACTTGGCATCCACAAAATAATTGAAAATGTCATTCCTAGAGTTTGAGCCCAATCCGGAAGGGATGTGTAATGCAGGTGGTGAGGGCCTGCCCAAATATATAGAAATATCAATGACCAAAAATGCAAAATAGATAGTCTGTATGAGTAAACTGGTCTGTTGGCTCTTTTTGGGACAAAATAGTACATAATTCCTAAAAATCCAGCGGTAAGAAAAAAGCCCACTGCATTATGGCCATACCACCATTGAATCATTGCGTTCTGTACACCACTCCATAGAGGGTAACTCTTTAGGCTTGTTAGAGATACAGGGACAGACAGTCCGTTAACTAAATGAAGCACAGCAACAGTAACTATAAAGGCTAAAAAGAACCAGTTAGCTACATAAATGTGTGGCTCTTGTCTCTTTGCTAGGGTCATTAAAAAAACTAAAAGATAGCTAACCCAAACAAGAACTAACCATAAATCAGCATACCACTCAGGTTCTGCATACTCTTTGCCCTGTGTAACGCCAAAAACATAGCCCAGTGCTGCCATAACAATAAATGCTTGATAGCCCCAAAATGTGAAATTTGCAAGTCCTCCCCCCCATAGCCGAGTTCTGCAGGTTCTTTGCACTACAAAATAACTTGTTGCAAACAACACGTTACCCCCAAAAGCAAAAATTACTGCTGAAGTATGAAGTGGTCTTAGTCTGCCGAAAGTAAGGTAAGGTTCAAAGTTTAGATCCGGAAAGGCCATCTGAAGAGCAATAAATACTCCGGCTAAAAATCCAACTATTGCCCAAAAAACCGAGGCTATAGTGAATTTTTTTATAATTTCATCGTTATACTGTGGTGCTGAAAGTGCCTCGATCATTTTTATTTTCCCTAATAAATAAGTTGCGAGCATGTTTCTGTTGTAAAGCTTTACCAAAGGAGTGAAGGTTTCAACAAATACAACAGGCCAAGCTCATTTTTACAACACATCAATTAAAAATATAACTTGCAAATCTAACCAACATGTAAGCGTCAATTATATTTTACAAAATATATTTCTAATTGATCCAAATCAATTATAAATGATTTAAATCAATTGGATTCCAAAGGGTGTCAAAAAAATGCACCCCTTGAAAAAAACGTTGATTATTTTTTAACGTTTGCTTTAACTTCTTTAGCTACTTTTTCAGCATTAGCTTTAACTTTAGCAACTACTTTTTCAGCGTTAGCTTTAACTTCAGCAGCAACCTTCTCGGTATTTGATTTAGTCTCAGCAAAGTTTACTTCAGCAATTCCAGCTAGCTCATCTTGAGCAGCCTTAAGGATATCAGAAATCTCAGTTACACTTTTTGAAAACTGATCGGTGTAGTCATTAGCAAGATCGAACTGTGCAGACAGTGAATCATTGACGTCTTTAGAGTCAGCTAAAATTTCTGACTGCTTTACACCAGCTTGAGCAGCATTCTGAACTATCTCAACCTGCTTAGCAGCAAGAGCTTCAAAAGTACGCAAGTTAAGCTCGCCTACACTTTTGAAAGAAGCAACGCTTTTATCAGTTATATCTTTAAATAGTTTTATAGTATCGTTTTCCATAATTATCTCCCTTATTATTAGTAATGGTTATCTATAAACAACATTTGTTGCAGTGCAACATTTGTTGCAGTGCACAATATAGAGTATTCACTAATAAATGTCAAGTCTTTTTTTAAATTATTTGATAAATATAAGCTTGAATAGCTTAATAATTATGCCACAAAGCCTATAGCAACAGGCTTTGTGGCATATATTAGTGGATGAACCAGCACAGAACGTTAACTTTGCAATAAAGTCAAATTGTTAACGAATCAAAAGGTGCTACAATGCAGGTGATTTGCAAAAACAAATAATACTATATGAAAAAACTAACCATACTATTAATAATTTCAATGCTTATTTCTTGGAATGCTGTTGCAGAAGAAAAGGTTTGGTATTGTGCTCCAGAGGCTCATATTGGACTGCACTATGAGGAAGGTAGTGGCTATTCTGAATCTACGTTTAGTAATGTTAAAAGAGTAATAGTTAAGCAAAATGGTAGTCATCTATCAATGCCAAATACTTTTGGCACAAGACTATACAAGAAAAAAGAATGTAAAACAGTATTCACCACATCGATAATAGCCTGCTATTCAGATGGAAATAATTTTTTACTGAATCCTGATACTGGATACGCAACAAGTAGTCAGATATTAGGCTGGACGTTTGGCGCTAATTACAAAGATTCTATGGTTGTAATTGCATGGAAGTGTGAATCTTTTTAAATCTTAATATATATTTTTATCTATCTAATAACATTTGTAAGGCATTTAACAACAGCATTAGAGAATTGTTCATTTTTAAGCATAATAGACAACTGTTCATTGCTTATCTCTTCTTCAGTGCTAGAACCTAATGATAAAGCGTCTACACCTAATTGTACCAAATCTTTCAAATCCATATGTTTAGACATTTCATTTACAGTGCAGCCACAATATTCAAATATCCCACCAACCCCAATAATTTGCACTAAATCATCATAATCTGGTCCTGGGCTATTGCACCCATTAAACATCGTTTCTAAAAATGCTCTATTATTAATTTCAGCATGCAATCCTGAAGATAATGCGCAAGCTAAAACAATAGTTAATACTATTTTTTTCATATATCTTCCTAAATCATTGTTATGAGTAATATAGTTTTTAATTTCATATTTGATACTATTGTATACCCAAAAAACCCATATACCAAGTGTTTATTCATTTGTAAATCAATCTAAGATACTAATTAAGAATAGAAAAAAAGTGGCTATAGGTCAAATAAATAAACAAAAAAAAAAGGCGCCCATTAGGCGCCTTTTCTACTAACAATCTTTATTTAAGCGTAAGCTTTAGCGTCAGCAACAACTTTCTCAGCGTTTGCTTTAACTTTAGCAACTACTTTTTCAGCAGTAGCTTTAACTTCAGCAGCAACCTTTTCAGTGTTTGACTTAGCTTCAGCAAAGTTTACTTCAGCAAAGCTAACTAGCTCTTCTTGAGCGCCTTTAAGAACGTCAGCAACTTCAGTTACACTTTTAGTAAGTGACTCAGTGTAAGAGTTAGCAAGATCTGACTGTGCAGATACTGCAGCATTAATATCTTTAGACTCAGTAAAAATAGCTTGTTGCTTAACAGCAACATCAGTAGCGTTTTGTACTAATTCAACTTGCTTAGCAGCAAGAGTTTCAAAAGTGCGTAAGTTAAGTTCGCCTACGCTTTTAAGAGAAGCAACGCTTTTCTCAGTTATATCTTTAAATAATTTTATTGTATCGTTTGCCATAATAGTGTCCTCGTTATAAGTAATGGTTATATATAAAACAACATTTGTTGCAGTGCAGCATTTGTTGCAGTGCACAATATAGAGTGTTTGATACTAAATGTCAAGTCTTTTTTTAAATTATTTGATAAATATAAGCTTGAATAGCTTAGGAATTATGCCACAAAGCCTATAGTAACAGGCTTTGGGGCAATATACAATGTTTAGCGCTTTTTACCTCTCATTTTGCTAATCATTTGAAGTTGCGCTAAAGATTCTGCTAATGCTGCCTGTGTTGTAGACACTTCTTGATCTGATTGTGAATCAGACATTGCCTCCTCAGCACGCTGCTTAGCTTCAAGAGCCTTAGCCTCATCAAGGTCATTTGCTCGTATCGCAGTATCAGAAAAGATAGTGACCACATCTGGCTGCACTTCAACTATGCCTCCGGATACATAAATAGACTCAACACCTTTTTCAGTCTCAACCCTAACCTCTCCAGGTTTTAATGTTGATAATAAGGCCATATGTTTAGGATAAATACCTATCTCGCCAGTTGATGATGGAGCGAACACACAGTTTGCCTCTCCAGAATAGAGAGACTCTGTAGCACTAACAACATCTACATGAATTGTTGACATTTATGCATTCTCCGATGCTTTTTCTTTAACTTCATCAATAGAGCCTGTCATATAAAATACCTGCTCAGGGTAGCTATCCATTTCTCCATCAAGAATCGCTTTAAAGCCTTTAATTGTGTCTTTTAGCGATACATACTTGCCTGGCGCACCTGTGAATACCTCTGCAACAAAAAATGGCTGAGATAAAAATCGCTGTATTTTACGAGCACGAGACACAGAAAGCTTATCTTCTTCGGATAATTCATCCATACCTAAAATAGCAATAATATCTTTAAGCTCTTTGTATCTTTGTAAAACACCCTGAACACCCCTAGCAATATCATAATGTTCCTGGCCAACTATAAGTGGATCTAGCTGACGTGAAGTTGAATCTAGAGGATCAACAGCAGGGTAAATACCTAATTCAGCAACTTGGCGCGATAATACAACAGTCGCGTCTAGGTGAGCAAAGGTTGTTGCTGGTGATGGGTCAGTTAAATCGTCTGCCGGTACATATACTGCCTGTATAGAAGTAATTGAACCCTTTTTAGTTGAAGTAATGCGTTCTTGTAAAGCTCCCATCTCAGAGGCTAGAGTTGGCTGGTATCCTACCGCAGAAGGCATACGCCCTAATAGTGCAGAAACCTCTGTTCCTGCAAGAGTATAACGATAAATATTATCAATAAATAGCAAAACATCGCGGCCCTCATCACGGAAAAATTCAGCCATAGTCAACCCTGTAAGGGCAACTCTCAATCTATTTCCAGGAGGCTCATTCATTTGACCATACACCAAAGACACTTTATCAAGTACATTTGAGTCTTTCATTTCGTGATAGAAGTCATTACCCTCACGTGTACGCTCACCAACACCAGCGAATACAGAATATCCTGAGTGCTCGATTGCAATATTACGAATAAGCTCCATCATGTTTACAGTTTTGCCAACACCGGCACCACCAAACAGTCCTACCTTTCCTCCTTTTGCAAAAGGACAGATTAGATCGATAACCTTAATTCCAGTTTCTAATAGTTCTGCCGCTGGAGCTAACTCGTCATATGAAGGTGCAGGCCTGTGAATTGCCCAGTCCTGTTCCTGGCCGATATCTCCTGCATTATCAATTGGCTCTCCCAAAACGTTCATAATACGGCCCAAGGTCTTCGTACCAACAGGAACTTTAATTGCTTCTCCTGTACTAGTAACTTCCAGCCCTCTCATTAAGCCCTCTGAACTACCCATTGCAATAGCACGAACAATATTATCTCCTAGCTGTTGCTGAACTTCCAACGTAAGGTTGGTTTTTGTAACAATTAAGGCGTCATAAACCTTTGGAATTGAATCGGCTTGAAATTCAACGTCTATTACCGCGCCAATAATTTGTGTAATTTTACCTGTACTCATTTGGTTACCTCTTTTATAAACCTTAAACTGCGGCAGCACCGCTTACAATCTCTGATATCTCTTGAGTAATTGCAGCCTGTCTTGCCTTATTGTAAACTAACTCTAATTCTTTCACCATATCGCCTGCATTGTCTGTTGCACTCTTCATAGCAATCATTCGTGATGATTGCTCACAAGCTATATTCTCAACTAGCCCTTGATAGACCAAGGCTTCAATATATCTGACCATAAGAGCATTTAAAGCTTCTTCAGCATCTGGCTCATAGATATAGTCCCAGTGATGATCCATGCCATCAGCTTCAGTAGGCACCATAGGTATCAATTGTGTCACTGTTGGAACTTGGGTCATAGTGTTTTCAAACTTGTTATACGCCACCAGTAGTTGCTGTATTTCTCCTTTGTCGTAACTATCAAGCATAACCTTGATTGTGCCTAAAAGATCGTCAAAGTGTGGAGCATCTCCCAGATTTGCTGTTGTTGCTTTAATCTCCATGCCGGAGTTTTTAAAAAATGCCGTTGCCTTCTTACCTATAGTACATAGGTCAACCACTAAGCCTTTGTCTTGTTGTTCTACAACCTTTGATAAAACACTCTTAAAAAGGTTTGTATTTAAGCCTCCACAAAGACCCCTGTCACTAGAAATAACAATGATTCCAACACGTTTTATGTCGCCCATTTTTTTCATATATGGGTGTTCATACTCAGAATGTGCAAAAGCCAAATGTCCAATTACTCTTGATATTTTTTCTGAGTATGGGCGTGAAGCTAACATTCTATCTTGCGCCTTTTTCATTTTAGACGCAGCAACCATTTCCATGGCGGATGTTATCTTCTGAGTATTTTTAATACTCGAAATTTGCGTTCTAATTTCTTTGCCTGATGCCATTACTTATTTACCAAGTGTGGTTCGACTTAAAGTCATCAATTGCAGCCTGAAGTTCTGCAGCAATATCATCATTATAGTCGCCGTTTTCATCTATTTTTGCTATCAAGTCTGACTGATTTGCATTCATATAGGTAATTAGCGCAGCTTCAAAACTTACCACCTGGTTAGCGTCAACGTCATCCAGAGAGCCAGAGTTTGCGGCAAATAAAGATGTAGCCATTTCAGCTATGGATAATGGTGCGTACTGGTTTTGCTTCATTAACTCTGTCACCCTTTGTCCTCTATCAATTTGTGCCTTTGTTTCAGCGTCTAAGTCTGATGCAAATTGTGCAAATGCTGCTAACTCTCTATATTGGGCTAAATCAAGTCGAATTCCTCCGCCCAACTTTTTAATGGCTTTTGTTTGTGCTGCACCGCCAACTCGAGAAACCGATAATCCAGCATTGATTGCTGGGCGAATACCTGCATTAAACAAGTCTGTTTCTAAGAATATCTGCCCATCTGTAATTGAAATTACATTTGTAGGTACAAATGCCGACACGTCGCCACCCTGTGTTTCAATAATAGGTAGTGCCGTAAGAGAGCCTGTTTGTCCTTTAACCTCTCCATTAGTTAATTGCTCTACATAATCAGCATTAATTCTTGATGCGCGCTCAAGTAGACGCGAATGTAAATAGAAAACGTCTCCAGGGTAAGCTTCACGCCCTGGCGGCCTCTTAAGAAGTAGTGACACTTGACGGTATGCCCATGCTTGTTTAGTTAAATCATCGTAAACTATTAAGGCGTCCTCTCCTCTGTCACGAAAATATTCAGCCATAGCACATCCAGCATAAGGTGCAATATACTGAAGTGCTGCTGAATCAGAGGCACTAGCAGAAACAACTATAGTGTTTTGCATAGCACCGTGCTCTTCAAGTTTGCGCACAACTGCAGCAACAGATGAAGCCTTCTGTCCAATAGCAACATAAACACATTTAACTCCTGTGTTCTTTTGATTGATAATCGCGTCAACTGCAACTGCAGTTTTACCTGTTTGGCGGTCTCCAATAATTAGTTCGCGTTGTCCGCGACCTATTGGAACCATGGAGTCGATAGCTTTTATTCCTGTTTGGATAGGCTGGTCTACAGATTGACGGTCGATAACTCCAGGAGCAACAACCTCCAATGGTCTTGAAGATGAAGCTGTAATTTCTCCCTTTCCTTCTAAATCTTTACCAAGTGGGTTTACAACTCTTCCAAGCATCTCTTCCCCAACCGGAACTTCCATTAATCTGTTGGTACACTTAACGATGTCGCCTTCAGATATATGCAAGTAATCACCCAATATAACTGCTCCAACACTGTCTTGCTCTAGATTTAGTGCCATACCAAAAGTATTGCCAGGAAACTCTAACATCTCACCAAACTGTACATCGGCTAATCCATGAATACGAACAATGCCATCGCTTACACTTATAACTGTACCTTCAGTGCGCGCTTCAGCTGCAAAATCAAATCCCTCTATTTGTTTTTTAATTAAATCACTAATCTCGCTTGCGTTTAATTGCATAACTCTTCCTCTTAATAAAATAAATTAATTTATTGACAATTGTAAATTTAACTCGCTAACACGAGCCTTAATAGACAAATCAATAACTTTGTCGCCATCCTTAATGACAACACCACCAACTAAACTTTCGTCAACGAAGGTTTCTATACTTACATTTGCAGTGTATTTATCAGCTAAATCACTAACAATCTGTTTCTTTTCTTTGTCGCTCAATTTATATGCACTTATAACCTGAAAAACCTTTGAGTCACTTAAAGTGTTAATACTTTTTTCGAATAAGCTCAAAATGCTAGGCAAGACCAGTGCACGATCATTTTCTAACAAAATATCTACAAATGATTTTTCCTCTGCACTTAGATTTCTATCCAATATTTTCCCCAATAAGCTTGATATAGCAATAGCCTTATTTGTTTTTGTCTCGCCTGGGGAGGCTAGAAAAGATTGCATAGACTCGTCATTAACAACTTGAGTGCCGGCCATCAACACGTCTCTCCATTCCTCATGGGTATTGTTTTGCATTGCAATTTCAATAATTGCATTTGCATAAGGTTTGGCTATAGTAACTAATTCCATTTCAGTTTACTATAGAGTTTGAGACAATTTATTTAACATATCTTGATGATCCTTTGCATTTACCTCTTTGTCGAGTACAGAGTTAACTCCCTGCATAACTAAAGTTGAAACTTGGCCCTTTAGTTCATTGCGGGCACGTACAACTTCTTGGTCTAGTTGGGCTTGCGCCTGAACCTTAACCTTGTCTGCCTCTTCAGTTGCGGTGTTTTTCGCTTCATCTACCATGCTTGACGCTTGTTTCCCAGCGTTAGCAATAATTTCTGCTGCCTGATTTTTTGACTGATCTAAAAGCTCTTTTGCTTTAACTTGAGCCTCTTCTTGCTCAGCAAGCCCACGCTCTGCGGCAATAAGCCCGTCTTCAATTCGTTTCTTACGCTCTTCCATGGCAGCCACAATTGGAGGCCAAATAAACTTCATACAAAACCATGTAAACATTGCAAACATGATTAGTTGTCCAAGCATAGTCAAATTTATATTCATAACCTAACCCTATTCAAGTAAAAAGTCTTACGTCCAAGTGACATAAGTTTTGTTTGTAAATAAGCTTTTAACTTTGTCTTAACCTGCAACAGCAAACAAAATGTACATTGAAATACCTACCGCAATCATTGGTACAGCATCTACTAATCCCATTACAATGAACATTTGAGTTCTAAGCATTGGTATTAGCTCTGGCTGTCTTGCAGCTCCTTCTAGAAACCTTGCTCCCAAGATTCCAATGCCTACTGCAGCACCTAATGCACCTAAGCCCATTAAGATTGATCCGGCTAAAAATAATATACTTGTTTCCATTTTTTTCTCCTGTTTATAAATTTAAAAAAATAACTGTTAATAAAATAATTTAGTGTTCTTTTTGGTGTGCCATGTCTAGATAAACAATCACCAGTGTCATAAAAATAAATGCTTGCAATAGTACAATTAATATGTGGAAAATTGCCCACGGTAGAGATAGGCTCCACTGAATCCAGAAAGGTAATAATGCTATTAATATAAAAATCATTTCTCCTGCGTACATGTTTCCAAATAAACGCAAGGCAAGAGAGACTGGTTTAGCTATTAGATTAACGCCTTCTAGGAATAAATTAAATGGCAACATTAACTTGCCAAAAGGGTGGAACATTAGTTCAGCAGCAAATCCTCCTGCGCCTTTTTCCTTAATGCTGTAATAAAGAATAAGAAGAAATATCCCAATAGACATTCCGAAGGTTGCATTTGGGTCTGTTGTAGGAACAACTTTTAGATACTCTATACCAATAAGGCTTGCCAAATATGGAAGCAAATCAACCGGAACTAGGTCCATAGTGTTCATTAGAACTATCCAAATAAATGTAGTTAACGCTAGAGGTGCGACCATCATATTTTTACCGTTAAAAGAGCCTCTAACATTTTCATTAATAAAGTCAACAATACTTTCAATAAAGTTTTGAATACCTGAAGGCGTCTCTGCGGTCATGCGCCTACCAACACTATAAAATAAAAATAAGAATAAGGATCCCAAAATAAAAGAAAAGCCTAGGGTGTCTAAATGAAACGCCCAAAACCCCATTTCTTTTGCCTGTTCTACGCTATGTGCTAATCCCCAACTACCGTCAGGAAACTGTCCATAAGTTAAATTTTGTAGGTGGTGCTTAATATAGCTACCAGAAGTCATTACTTCGCCTGCCGCTGACATTATATTTGTTTAACCTTATCTATTAAAAAACCAACTTGTCCTAATACTAGCGCTGCTATTAGCGCTTTAGCATCGTAATTAAGGGCCAATAGGCCAATCAAAACTAATGCCACCACTATAGACATGCGCATTATGACACTAACCACCATCATAACAACACTTGCTTGTGCAGTAATAGGAACCCCCATTTTTTGTTTTTTTGTGTGTCTACTAATAATGGCAGTATTGACTAAACTAATCATGCCACCATAAATCGCTGGTACAATACCGGCTCCCTTTATAGCGAAATACACAGCCACAATAATTATGCCAAGCAATTGTATCTTGGGCCACTTATGAAACTTGGGCAAAACCAAAGTTTTATACACTCACACAAAAAATAAGGATTATACAGTCTGTCTTCGGTTTTTTTTTAAAAAAAAATTACTTTTTTACTATATGGAATAGAATTATTCTCAATATGTATTATTAGCTGGTATTTACAGTTTAGCAAGTTTATTGCTGTTAAATCGCGAAGTCTAAATATTTACGCGCTTTTATTTATCATCTCGGCTGCAGCATTGCGAGCCTTTTCTGTAATAGTAACGCCACCGAGGATACGCGCAACTTCCTGCACTCTGTCATCGTTTGTAAGTTCCTCAACAGTAGTTTTGGCCCCACAATCTTCTTTTTGTACCTTAACAACTCTGAGATGTTGGCGCCCAAAAGAAGCTACTTGGGCTAAATGGGTAATGCAGATAACTTGATAGTGGTGAGACAGTTCTTTCAGTTTACTACCGACAACCTCAGCTATAGCCCCACTAATGCCAACATCAACCTCATCAAATATCAAAGTTGGGGCATACTCACTGTCGGCGGTTACCACTGATATTGCTAGAGATACTCGTGAAAGCTCTCCACCTGAGGCAACTTTGTTAAGGGGCATAAGCTTTTGCCCTGTATTAATTTTTACTAAAAACTCAATTGACTCTGAACCATTCAGATAGATGCCTTCTTTTTTGTCAGATATATTTACCATAAATTCACTGCCAGGCATCCCTAACTCATGCATTGTCTTTGTGACTAATTTTGAAAACTTAGATGCTTTATCAGTTCTAATTTGTTTTATCTGTTCTGCCTTTAATCTGTAATCTGATTCATACTTTGCTTTCTCTTCGGCTAGCCCTTTAATCGAACCCCCTTTAGTCTCTATTTCAGATAGCTTATCTTTAATACTGTCCTTAATTTTCAACAGCTCAGTAATTCCACAATTGTGTTTGCGAGAAAGGTTGTGCAATTCTCCTAACCTATCCTCTAGGTAGCTTATTCTTTGCTCATCTATTGACAAAGAGCTTAGATAATTTGATAAGTTATATGAGCACTCCTGCAATTGTAATTGTGAGCTTAATAATAGTTCAGCTGTGTCAGACAAAGATGGGTCAATTTCTAGTTCTTTTGTCAATTTATTGGACAAATTAACAAGCTGATCATTTGTTCCGCCTTCACTATCGATTTGGCCCAATATTTCGACTATTTTTTCAATTAGGCTTTTTGCGTTTGCGCTTACCTTATAGTCTGTCTCAATAGTATCAAGTTCTTTTTGTTCTAGTGCTGCATCGTTAAGCTCAATAAGGTGATGACTTAAAATCTCTTGCTGTAGCAGAATAGTGTCTTGGTTTTTATTTAAGGTTTCAATTTTTTCTCTGACATTTTTATACTTTGATACGGCAATATTAAGATCATAAACCTGTTTGTCGAGCTTAGCATATCCGTCTAGTAGTTCTAGTTGTTGGTCTTGACGCAATAACAATTGATGCTCGTTCTGCCCATGCATATCAATTAAAAGGCTTCCCAGTTTACGCATAGTAGATAGAGCAACACTCGACCCATTTATAAATGCTCTTGATCTGCCATCTTTTCCAATAACCCTACGAAGAACGCATTCACCTTCATCTTCTAGCTCATTTTTTTGTAGATATGATTGCACCTTGTTATTTTTTTCAACCTCAAAAACTGCACTCACTTCTGCTTTCTCTTTGCCATTCCTTACTATAGAGGAATCACCTCTCGATCCGAGCGCAAAACTAAGAGCCTGAACTAGTATTGACTTACCCGAGCCTGTCTCTCCAGTTACTGAACTCATTCCTGGCTCTAGTGTCAATTCTAGTTGATCAACAACCGCTAGATTTTTTACTGATAATTGAGATAACATTGATTACACAATTTTGCTACAACAGTTTTTTGCTCCAGTGCAACTTTGAACGGATAATTTCATAATAGTCATAGTTCTTGGGGTGCAATAAATGAACAAAGTTTGAATGTTGCTGTACGCGAATTTTTTGCCCTCTCTCAATGGAAATAGTAGTTTGGCCGTCAAAACTCAGGGAGGCACTCTCTTCTGCAATTGTAGGTGGTCCAATTATATCTATTACTCGAATTGTTACCTCTTCGTTGCTTGGGATTAATAATGGTCTATGGCTCATTGTGTGTGGACATATTGAAACAATGCCAATCGCATTAACGCCTGGATGCATAATCGGCCCACCACTAGAAAGCGCATAAGCTGTAGAGCCTGTTGGTGTAGTTACTATAATCCCATCAGCCCTCTGAGTACTAAGAAATTTATCGCCAATAAACACTTCGAACTCTATCATTCTGAGCGTTTCTTTACGGTGTAAAACTACATCATTAAACGCTAAAAACTCACTTGATACCTTGTTATTTTCTTCTATTTGACAATTTAATAGGCAACGCTTTTCTTTGGTAAACTCTCCATCAAGAACTTTTGCTACAATCTCAAACATGTTTGAAACTGGTACGTCTGCAAGAAACCCTAAACGTCCTAAATTTATTCCCAGTATAGGGATGTTTTTATCTACAAAATTTCTTGCGGTGTTTAATAATGAGCCATCTCCCCCTACAACAATAATTAAATCTGCCTGCTCAGCAATTTGCTGTACATCTATAACCACCCCGACTCCCTGATCTTCAATGAAAAGACTTAGTTCTTTTGCAGTGTCTTTGCTTTTTTTGTCGTTAGGTTTTGTAATTATTCCTATTGTATTAAACATATTATTAATTAGCTAGAAAAGGGTTGTTGAATTATTTAAAATAATCACTATATAGCAAAACAAGCGTTAAATTTATATTGTCGCTACAACTATACATTAATTAGGCACGAAAATGACAAAAAAGAAAGCACAAGACAAACCAACTAAATCTACGAAAGATAAAAGCACTAAAGCCGAGCAAGAAAACAAAGCACAAGATTTAAAAACTCAACTAGAAGACGCTCAGAAATCTGCAAAAGAAAGTTGGGACAAGTTGTTGCGCTCAGAGGCTGAAATACAAAACCTTAAAAGACGCAATGCCAGGGACCTTGAAAATGCGCATAAATTTGCGTTAGACGGTTTTGTTAAGTCTCTTCTTGAGGTTAAAGATTCTGTTACTATGGGTATAAAAACCGCACAAGAAGATGGCGCTACAATTGAACACATAATTGAAGGTTTAGAGATGACTAACAAGGTTTTTCTTTCAACCATGCAGAGGTTTGGTGTAGAGGAGGTTAATCCACAAAACGAAGCCTTTAACCCTGATTTTCATGAGGCTGTTACCATGATTCCTATGCCCGACAAAGAGTCAAACTCTGTTCTTGAAGTTGTGCAAGTTGGGTTTACATTAAATGGCCGCCTAGTTAGACCTGCAATGGTAGTAGTGGTTCAATAGTTAGCCATATATAGGGTTCTAAGTGAGCCCTAAGTTTGAGATGTGTAATTCAGTGTCGTATAATGTGGCATCTTTTCTAATGCCTTGACTAATGAAAAAACTTTTCTTTTCCGCTGTTTTAATGTTGCTTGGCTCTTTTGCACATTCAGAAAATAATCTTTTGCCTGCTGATGATGCTTTCTCTTTTCAAGCTAGTGTGGTTGATGAAAATATACTGCTAGAATGGAATATCGCAGATGGTTACTATCTTTATAAAGAAAAAATAAAAATATCTTCTGATTTTTCATCTCAGTTAGGCACTGCAAAATTCCCAGAAGCAGAAATAATAGATGATGAGTTTTTCGGGAAAATTGGCACCTATAGAGGTAACGTTATGGTGGCAGTTCCAATTCTCGATGGTGACGCTAAATCTGTATTGTTGTCAATTACTTTCCAGGGTTGTGCGGATTTAGGCGTGTGCTATCCGCCAATAACAAAATCAGTTGCATTGGATATCTCCAGCGCTTACTCTAAAACCATATCAGGAGGCAAGTTAGCAGAAAAGATTAGCCCTTCTTTGCCGTTAGTTTATTCGAGTTCTGAATCTCACTCTGAGCCACTTCCTGCAGACCAGGCGTTTGCTTTTTCTGTTATTGCCAATAGCCATAACACTTTATTGGCATCATGGCATATTAAGCAAGACTATTATTTGTACCATGATAAGTTTTTCATTGATGTTAATGGGGCTAAGTTTGGTGATGTATCCTTTCCAAAAGGCAAGATAAAGGATGATGATTTTTTTGGAAAGGTTGAAATTCATAGGGGCGTTCTTTCTGTTGAAATTCCACTAGTCTCTATCAGCAAACCGCAAATATCTTTCTTTGTAAGATATCAAGGGTGTTGGGATGGAGGAGTTTGTTATCCTCCACAAGAAAAGACTATTTCTGTTGTTTTGCCAGCACAGCCTGATAGCAACGAGACTTCAACTCTAAGCGATAACAGCGATATAAACTCGGTATCGCCTTCCACGCCTGATGGGGTTGACCTTAATGAAACAGATAAAATTGCAGCTTTATTGCAACAAGACAACATGTTTTGGGTGTTGTTCAGTTTTTTCGGCTTCGGCTTATTGTTGTCATTAACCCCATGTGTATTCCCTATGATCCCGATTCTTTCCGGCATTATCGTGGGACAAAAAGAAGAAGTTTCAACAAAAAAAGCTTTAATTATGTCTATAGTGTTTGTGCTTTCAATGAGCGTAACTTATTCTATTGCCGGAGTTTTGGCTGGATATTTTGGAGAAAACTTACAGGCCTTATTCCAAACAACCTGGGTGCTCGTATTGTTTAGCTTGGTATTCGTTGCATTAGCGTTTTCTATGTTTGGATACTATGACATTCAGTTACCTACCAAAATGCAAGATAAAGTTGCAAATATAAGCAATAAGCAGAAAGGTGGTCAACTTGCAGGGGTTTCTGTAATGGGATTTTTGTCTGCTCTGATTGTTGGTCCCTGTGTTGCCCCACCACTTGCAGGTGCTCTAATTTATATTGGTCAAACTGGTGATGCTTTGCTAGGCGGTCTATCTTTATTTGTTTTGAGTCTAGGAATGGGGGCGCCTCTTCTTGCTGTTGGCGCTGGAGTAAGTAAACTACCTAGAGCCGGCATGTGGATGGACAACATAAAATACGTGTTTGGTGTTTTAATGCTAGCTGTAGCAATTTATTTGCTTGAAAGGGTTGTTCCTGATATTGTGTCTTTAGCTTTATGGGCTACACTGCTTACAGTCTCCCCTATAGCTATGGGAGCCCTTAACAAGCTTGCAGCAAGCTCAACTCCTTGGCAGCGAATATTTAAAGCAATTGGATTAATTTTCTTGGGTTACGGGATTCTGATTTGGATGCTTGTTGCTCGCGGTGGTGGTGACATGCTAAGGCCGCTTTCCAATTGGAGCTCTAACGGGGTTATACAATCAGAAAACCACCAGGTAGAGTTTAAGAAAATTAAATCTATTGGAGAGCTAGACAAAATCCTTATCGATTCAAAACTAAATAATCGAATAGTTATGCTAGACTTTTACGCTGACTGGTGTATTTCATGCAAGGAGATTGAAAAGTTTGTTTTCTCTAACCCTCAAGTTGTAAAATCTTTGAAAGATGTTATTACTGTCCAGGCAGATGTCACTCTGAACGACTCTCTAGACAAAGAACTTATGTCTAGTTTTAATATAATTGGACCTCCAGCAATTTTGTTTTTTACAGGTGGTTCTGAAGTTCGAGCTAGGCGTATAATAGGCGAAATAGGCGCGCAGGCTTTTTTACAAAACTTTATCAAAATATAAACTTAGCTTAGCTTGTATCTTGCGCTAAAACGTTTATAAAATCTTCTAAATCACCACATATTGGTGGTAAAATTTTGTTTATTCAACAATTATGGAGAGCAAATGGATATCCGAAAAGTAAAAAAATTAATCGAGTTGCTTGAGCAATCAGGTATGGCAGAGATTGAAATCCATGAGGGGGAAGAGTCGGTTCGTATTTCCCGCTATGGGGATGCTCCAGCTGCTGTACAAGCTCCTATAGCGCCTGTTATTATGTCCCCTAGCACAACTACTTCTGGCGTAGAGGCGCCAGCAACAGCATCTACTACAAAAGATACAGATGGGCACCCAATCGCATCTCCAATGGTGGGAACCTTTTACTTATCTTCATCGCCAAACTCTAAACCATTTATTGAGGTTGGACAGCACGTTAATCAGGGTGATACTGTATGCATCATTGAAGCAATGAAAATTATGAACCAGATTGAAGCGGACCAGTCTGGAACAGTAATAGAAATACTTTGTAGCGACGGAGATGCGGTTGAGTTTGGTCAGACCCTTGTTGTAATTAAATAAAGCGTCCATACTTAAATATATAATTAGAGCATAGCATGAATAAAATAAAGAAAATTCTAATTGCCAATCGTGGAGAAATTGCTCTACGAATCTTAAGAGCGTGCAAAGAACTTGACATCAAAACTGTTGCTGTATATTCTACTTCTGATAAAGATTTAAAGCATGTACGCCTTGCAGATGAGGCTGTTTGCATTGGCCCACCGCCATCAACCCAAAGCTACCTAAACATACCAGCACTAATTAGTGCTGCTGAGGTAACCCATGCAGATGCAATCCATCCAGGCTATGGTTTCTTGTCTGAAAGCGCTGATTTCGCTCAAAGGGTTGAAGAGAGTGGTTTTATTTTTATTGGTCCAAGGGCAGAAAATATCCGCGTTATGGGGGACAAAGTTGCAGCTATTGAGGCTATGCAAAAGTCTGGGGTTCCTTGTGTGCCAGGTTCAGACGGCGGCCTAGATGATGACCATCCAACCAATATTGCGCTTGCAAACAAAATCGGCTTTCCAATTATTATTAAAGCCTCTGGCGGAGGCGGCGGTCGCGGTATGCGTGTAGTTGAAAAAGAGGCTGATTTGCTGAACTCTATTGAACTTACAAAAACCGAAGCTGAAAGTTTTTTCGGTAACCCAGAAGTTTATATGGAGAAATTTTTAACAACCCCTAGGCACGTAGAGATTCAAGTGTTAGCCGACGAACATGGTGACGCGGTTCACTTGGGTGAGCGAGACTGCTCAATGCAAAGGCGCCATCAAAAGGTTGTTGAAGAGGCGCCAGCACCAGGGTTAAGCCAAGAATTGCGCAACAAAATTGGAACTGTTTGTGCTGAAGCATGTAAAGCTATTAATTATAGAGGGGCAGGCACGTTTGAGTTTTTATTTGAAAATGACGAGTTTTATTTTATTGAAATGAACACCCGCGTTCAAGTTGAACATCCAATTACAGAACTAATCACTAGTTTTGATATTGTTCGTGAACAAATATTAATTGCTGATGGCCAAAAGCTATCTGTTTCTCAAGAAGACGTTGTTTTCAAGGGGCACGCTGTTGAGTGTCGTATTAATGCGGAAGATCCAATAAACTTTATGCCCTCTCCTGGAAAAATTACTCAGTATCATGCACCTGGAGGGTTAGGTGTTCGTGTAGATTCGCATATTTACAATGGCTACAATGTCCCTCCTCATTATGACTCTATGATTGGAAAGCTTATTACCTTTGCTGACACAAGGATTGGTGCCATTATTAAAATGCAAAATGCTCTTGACGAAATGGTAATTGATGGGATAAAAACTAATATTCCTCTACAAAGACGAATTATGAATGATGAAACCTTCCAGAAGGGCGGCATGAACATTCACTATCTTGAAAAAATGCTTGGGGAGTCACACTAATGCTTAACTTACCAGGAAAGTTAGTATGATTAAAGCTGGAATTGTTGGCGGTACAGGCTACACTGGCATTGAATTGTTAAGGCTATTACATAACCATCCAGAGGTGGAGGTGGTTGCTATTAGTTCGCGCTCACTTAACGGCAAAAGAGCGGATAGTGTATTTCCTTCCTTGGTTGGTCATTCTGATTTGGTTTTTTCTCTGCCAGACGATAACGATCTTTACAAATGCGATGTTGTTTTTTTTGCAACGCCTCACGGTGTAGCAATGGAGTCAGCAAGAGGGTTTATAAATAAAGGCATAAGGGTTATAGATCTTGGTGCAGACTTTAGAATATCAGACTCTAAAGAGTGGTCAAAATGGTACGCTATGGAACACACCGAAGCACAGCTTCTTTCAACTGCTGTCTATGGCCTCCCAGAACATAATAGAGAGGCAGTTAAAAATGCTCAGCTAGTAGCTAACCCTGGGTGCTACCCAACCGCCGTGCAGTTAGCGTTAAAGCCACTCATTGCTAACAAGCTTGTAGATTTGTCAAATATTATTGCTGATTGCAAATCTGGAGTCAGTGGTGCTGGTCGTGGCGCCAACCAGGCAGCTCTTTTATGCGAAGCAGGCGAATCTTTCAAGGCCTATGCTGTTAGCGGACACAGGCATTACCCTGAAATAAAGCAAGAGCTAGAGGCTACGGCAGGCGCTAAAGTAGGGCTTACGTTTATTCCTCACCTTGTTCCAATGATTCGCGGAATCTTTGCAACAATTTATGTTGACCTAATAGACCAGAACACTAATATAAGGCCCTATTATGAAAAGGTTTATTCTTCTGAACGCTTCGTTAAAATACTTAGTGATGGTGAGTACCCCGAGACCAGAAGCGTTAAATCGTCTAACTATTGTCAAATATCCTGGCAAAAAATTCCTAACAGCAATAAATTGGTGGTAATGTCTGCTATTGATAATCTAGTTAAAGGAGCATCTGGACAGGCAATTCAAAACATGAACATCATGTTTGGCTTTGACGAGGCTTTAGGTCTAAATCAAATTGGAATGTTGCCATAAAAGTTTAGGACAATAAAATGCAAGAAAAACAAAACCTAGAGCAAGCAGACATTGTGTTTAGTGACAATGCATCTAAAAAGGTTGCAGAACTAATTGTCGAAGAAAAAAATAACAACTTAAAACTTCGGGTGTACATAACTGGTGGCGGATGTTCTGGCTTTTCTTATGGCTTCACTTTTGATGAAAAAACAAAAGAAGGGGATAGCGAGGTAAAAAACAACGGTGTACGACTAGTAGTTGACCCTATGAGCTACCAATATCTAATAGGTGCTACTGTTGATTATCTAGAAGACTTGCAAGGGTCTCGTTTTATTATCCATAACCCGAATGCGAAAACTACTTGTGGCTGTGGATCTTCTTTTTCAGTATGAGAAGTTTTATATAGTAAAGATTTGCATTAAAACATTGTATACATGTCTGATTCATAGGTATAACTATCCAAGCATAAGAAGCAACAGTCTTCTTTGCAGGGCTTGACAATAAAATGTATAATCAATCTGTTAAGCTCTAGCTTAAATAGTAATTACACGAGGACAACACTATGAAAGAGTATATCCCTGGTCTGGCGGGGGTGCCAGCAACTGAATCGTCTATTTCTTCTATAGACGGGGATAGAGGTATTTTGGCATATCGAGGCTACCCAATAAGCGAATTAGTTGAGCATTCTTCTTTTGAAGAAGTTGCTTTGCTTTTGCTTGATGGCGAGATTCCATCAAATCAAAAACTATCTGATTTCAAAACCCTATTGCGTGAACGCTACGAGGTTAAGCACAACATTAAGTCGTTGATGTGGGCACTACCCAGCTCTGGCCACTCTATGGACGTGCTTCAAACCGCTATATCTGCTATGGCAACTTTTTATCCTGATGCTGGAGCTGCTGAACCTGATTCTGATTACACTCAAAACGCACTTGTTAAAATTATTTCTAATATGAGTACGTTGGTAGCAATGTGGGCTAGAATTAATCGTGGTTATGATCCAATTCCGCCTAGCAAACATATGTCCTATGCTGAAAATTTTTTATACATGTCTTTTGGTAAAGAGCCCACTAAAGAAATGGTAGAGTTGTTTGATGCTTGTTTAATTATGCATGCTGAACACACTATTAACGCAAGCACTTTCTCGGCAATGGTAACGGCATCAACATTGGCCAACCCTTTTGCCTCTGTCTCTGCAGCAGTAGGAACTCTTGCGGGCTCACTACATGGTGGCGCAAATGAAGATGTTCTTAATATGCTTGATGAGATTGGAGACCCAAAAAATGTAAGGAAATATATTGAAGGTCGATTAAAAAATAAACAGGTTATTTGGGGTATGGGTCACAGAGAATACTCTGTCAAAGATCCAAGAGCAACTATCTTAGAAAAAATGCTCCAAAAGTACACTAAGTCATCAGGGGGGAACCTTTCTAAACGTTTTGAAACCGCTCTTGAAACTGAGCGTGTTTGCGAAGAGCTGCTTTCGTCTAAAGGTGTTTATCCAAATGTTGATTTTTATTCCGGCATATTCTATTCAGAGGTTTTTAAATTTACCAAAGAGCACTTTACCCCTATATTTGCAATGGCAAGGTCTGCTGGCTGGGTTGCGCACTGGCATGAGCAAGTGTCTCGTAATCGTATTTTTAGACCAACTCAAATTTATATAGGTTCTGACTTTAGGAGCTACCCTGTAAAATAGCTTGTTATGAACAAGACAACACACTTTGGATTTAAGGATGTATCTGTTTCCGAAAAGCAGGGCCTCGTTAAAGATGTGTTTGACTCTGTAGCAAACAAATACGACCTTATGAATGATGTGCTCTCTTTTGGCGCACACAGACTTTGGAAGCTCTATACAATTAAATCAAGTAACGTAAAAGCTGGTGACAGGGTGCTTGATATTGCTGGAGGCACAGGGGACCTGGCCATTGCGTTTAATAAAATAACGGGAGAAAAAGGTCGAGTTGTGTTGAGCGATATTAACTCCAACATGCTAAAAGAGGGCAGAAGCAATTTAGTTAATAATGGTGTTTTTGGAGTTGACTTTGTTCAATCTAACGCTGAAAGCCTTTCTTTTGAAAGCAACTCTTTTGACTGTGTAAGCATATCTTTTGGCCTAAGAAATGTAACCAACAAAGATGTTGCACTTAAGGAAATGTATAGAGTTTTAAAAAAGGGTGGCTGCTTGTTGATTTTAGAGTTTTCAAAAACCGACTCTGACCTTCTTAAAAAGTTTTACGACTTCTACTCATTTAATATTATGCCTACCATAGGAGGGCTAATTGCTGATGACGAGGATTCTTATAGGTATTTAGCTGAATCGATTCGAAAACACCCTGACCAAGAGACACTAAAAAATATGGTTTTGGATGCTGGTTTTGGTTTTTGTGAATATCACAATATGTCTGGAGGCATTGTCGCTCTTCACAAGTGTATAAAAGTATAAACGCTTATGCAGTATTTAGTTATACAACAAGCAGTAAACTATTTAATTAAATCTGGCAATGCAGATATTAGCCCGCTAAACGGCAAAACAGTTCGTTTTTCTTTGCAAGACTTACCACTAAATGTAGATTTTGTTTTTACAAACAACAGGGTGTTTGTACTTTCAAACAAGGGTAAGAATGTGGATGTTAGTATCGACCTTAAATCTGTTGCGTTTATTGCTATTATTCAGGGGGAAGACTTAAACGAGCTATTAAAGCAAGACAAAATAATGGTCAATGGCGATGTCAAAACAGCTCAGCTTGTAGTAGGCCTTTTGAACAATGCAGAGATAGATTTTGAAGAAGAACTTTCTAGCTTTACTGGCGACATCATTGCTCACAAGATAGGCAGTATAGTGAGCAAAGTTAAAGATCGATCTAAAGACATAGAAAGCCCCATGGAAATCGTAAAAGATGGGCTAATAAAGTTGTTAATAAGCCCCTCAAAATCAAAACTATACAAGAACAAACACACGTAAATATATGTCAACCTTGTTCCGTTTTATAAGTATTTCACGTGTATTAATTCGGTATCGCCTTGATTCTATGATTTTATCAACTCCGTTATTGAAAAACTTTAAACCAATACTGTATTTAATTCCTTGGCATTATTTTCCAGTGGGTAAATACACTAGGGGCGAAAGGGTTAGACTAGCGCTTGAGGAGCTTGGCCCTATATTTATTAAATTTGGTCAAACGCTCTCTACAAGAAGAGATCTGTTACCAGATGACATTGGGGACGAGCTTGCAAAACTTCAAGATAAATGCCCTGCGATAGACTCAGCAATAGCGAAAAAAATAATTGAAGAGTCTTTGGGGGGCAGTACTGAAAAACTATTCTCTAGTTTTGATACGAAACCTCTTGCTTCTGCGTCAATTGCACAAGTCCATTCAGCTGTAACTCTTGATGGAGAAGAGGTTGTTGTTAAGGTAGTCAGGCCAAACATATTAAAACAAATTAAGAGAGACGTAAAGTTGATGTATTTTATGGCAGACTTAATTGCAAAACATCCGGACGGTCGTAGGCTGAGACCTTTTGATGCTGTAGAAGAGTTTGAAACCATTATTTTAGCCGAACTCAACATGATGACTGAGGCTTCAAACGCTTCCTTGCTGCGAAAAAATTTTTCTGAGTCTGACCTGTTACATGTCCCTAGAGTGTATTGGGATCTATGTCGCGAAAATATACTTGTTACTGAGCGCATATATGGCACACCAATAAGTAATGTTGAGGCCTTGAAGGCTAATAATATTGACTTGAAAAAGCTTTCCGAAGATGGCGTAAAGATTTTTTTTACTCAAGTATTTAAACATAATTTTTTTCATGCTGACATGCATCCTGGCAATATTTTTGTTGACTCAAAGGGGCAATATATAGGTGTAGATTTTGGTATTATGGGTGTCCTAAGCGATGCCGATCAACATTATTTAGCAGAAAACTTTTTAGCTTTTTTTAATCAAGACTACAAGCGCGTTGCCGAGGTACATATAGAGTCTGGCTGGGTTCCAGAAGGAACCAAGCTGATAGAGTTTGAGGGCGCTATTCGCAGTGTTTGTGAGCCTATATTTGAAAAGCCATTAAAAGATATTTCTTTTGGTCAAGTTCTTTTAAGCCTTTTTAAAGAGGCGAAAAGGTTTGATATTTCTATTCAGCCTCAGCTTCTACTGTTAGACAAAACACTATTAAATATTGAAGGTTTGGGCAGAACACTGTATCCTGACCTTGACTTGTGGTCAACTGCAAAACCTTTTCTAGAAAATATAGCAAAAGAAAAATACAATATGAAAAGCACCATTGAAAAAATTAAATCAAAGGCTCCTGAGATTTTTAAAGAAATGCCAGAACTACCTACACTTGTTTTAAGCTCTCTTAAGCAACTAAAAAATATTGACAAGCTTTATGCTAAACAAACCAAAGGGATAGTTAAACAGTTAGAGGTTAACGCAAAAAAACAGACCGCTGCGGTTTTCTCTGGTAGCTTTATAATTCTATCTGGCATCCTGGCCACAAACTCTTTATGGGCTCTAGCCATAACATCTTTGTTCATCGGGCTAGTTTTTTGGTTTAGGTCTAGATAATTAAATCACTTATCCTTTCAATTATTGCTGTTATAAGGTAAAATTACCCCTTGGTATATTTGGTCGCAAAATATGCTTTTTTTAAGTAGCATCCAAGCAAGGGTGTTTTTTTATTTTTTGGAGAGTCAAAATGAGTATGACAGTTAACGCAACAACAAGAGAGGACCAAGGTAAAGGTGCGAGCCGCCGCCTACGTCGTGAAGAAAAAGTACCAGGAATTGTTTATGGGGGCAAAGACGCGCCTGCAGCAATTGCTCTGAACATTCATGAATTAACGCACCTACTAGAAAGCGAAGAGTCGTTCACTTCGGTGCTTGATTTGTTGGTTGGAAAGAACAAACAATCAGTGGTTATTAAAGACCTTCAACGCCACCCATCCAAAAATGTTATTACTCATATTGACTTTTTACGTGTAGATTCAAGGCACGCTATCATTACAACCACTCCAATTCACGTTGTTGGTGAGGAAGACAATGAAGCGTTGCGTGTAGGCGCCATGCTTAATCTTTTTGTTGTTTCAATCGAAATATCGTGTCTGCCAAAAGACTTGCCTCACGGCATTGATGTTGATGTTAGCAACTTAAATATTGGTGACCACATCAGTCTAACTGGTCTTGAGTTGCCCCCAGGTGTTACAATAACGTCCTTACAACACGGCGATATAGAGGCACACGACCAGACAGTTGTTTCTGTTTCTGAAGCAAGAGTAATTGAGGAAGAGGATTTTGATGAAGAGGTTCCAACAGATGAAGATGTTGAAGACACTGAGGATAAGGAAGATGGCGAAGATTCTGAGGATGAAAACTCTTAAAATAAACCGCTCAGTTGAGCCTGTATTGCCTAGACAAAGCAGTAATGTCAATAAAGCTGATAGTAGGACTGGGTAATCCGGGAAAGGATTATCAGTCACACCGTCACAATGTCGGTTTTTGGTTTGTTGATGCTTTAACTCGCTTATACTCTGTTGATTTTAAAAAAAACTCTAAGTTGCTTTGTGATATTGCTCAAACAACAATCTCTGGAGATGTAATAAGAGTTGCTAAGCCTTATACTTATATGAACCGCTCTGGTCAATCCATACAAAGCATTGCAAAGTTCTATCAAATAAACTGTGATGAGGTGTTGGTGGCTCATGACGACCTAGACCTTGATCCTGGGATTGCAAGAATTAAATATAGTGGTGGTCATGGCGGTCATAACGGCTTAAGAGACACAATAAAGGCTCTTGACTCTAAAGACTTTTACCGATTAAGGCTTGGCATAGGACATCCGGGAGACCGCTCAAAGGTTACTAATTACGTTTTACGGTCTCCTAGTATTAATGATATAGAACAAATTCAAAATGCTCTTGTCGATTCGCTTAATGTTGTCAATTTGTTGGTTTTAGGCAACACAGAACAAGCAATGAAAGAGTTGCATACGAAGCAATGAGTCTTTTAGCTGTTAATTATTTATTAATAAATTCAGGACTGCCTAATGGGGTTTAAATGTGGAATAGTAGGTTTGCCAAATGTTGGAAAATCAACGCTCTTTAACGCTCTAACTAAGGCAGGAATAGATGCGGCAAACTATCCATTTTGCACTATTGAACCAAACGTTGGTATAGTACCTGTAAACGACAAGAGGCTGGACCTTTTGGCCGACATTGTCGACCCTGAAAAAATCATTCCCACAACAATGGAGTTTGTAGATATAGCCGGCCTTGTTGAGGGCGCATCTAAAGGGGAAGGGCTTGGAAACCAGTTTCTAACTAATATAAGAGAAACTGATGCTATAGTTCATGTGGTTCGTTGTTTTGAAGATGACGACATTGTTCATGTTTCTGGAAAAATTTCTCCCATCGACGACATTGAGATTATTAATACCGAGCTGATTTTAGCCGACCTTTTGTCAGTTGAAAAGCTTTACCAAAAGGCTGTTAAAAATACAAAATCTGGCCAAAAGGAAGGGCTACCTTTGAGGCTCCTACTGGAAAAAATTTTACCTGCTCTAGAAAAGGGCACTTCTGCTCGTTCAATATCTTTTGATGCAGATGAACAGAAACTATTAAAAAGCTTACAATTGTTAACTGTCAAGCCCGTACTTTATGTTGCGAATATTAGTGAGAATGGCTTTTCTGACAACGAGAACCTTGCTGCAGTGGAGGCTTTTGCTAGTAGCGAAAATGCTAAAGTAGTTCCGATTTGTGCTGATATTGAGGCAGAAATTGCCGAACTGGAAACAGAAGAAAAGAGTGAATTTTTATCTGACATGGGGCAGACGGAGTCTGGACTAGACAGGTTAATTGCTGCAGGTTATGCTCTGCTCGGACTACAAACTTACTTTACTGCAGGCGTTAAAGAGGTAAAAGCGTGGACTATTAACATTGGAGACTGTGCTCCGAAGGCTGCTGGTAGAATTCATGGTGACTTTGAAAAGGGCTTTATCAGAGCTGAAACTATAGCTTATGATGACTTTGTTACTTGTCGAGGTGAGCGTGGTGCAAAGGATTCTGGTAAGCTTCGTTCAGAGGGCAAGGACTATGTTGTCAATGACGGTGACGTAATACATTTCTTGTTTAATGTTTAACAGGTTGACTTTTTATATATACCATATTTAATAAATGAAATATACAAAACAAACAAAGTTATTGGTTATTTTAGATGGGTGGGGTCATTCTGAGACAACCGAAAATAACGCTATAGCTCAAGCCAATACCCCTGTATGGGATAAGCTAAACGAGCACTTCCCTCACACCCTAATTAACACTAGTGGAGCTAGAGTTGGTCTGCCAGGTGAGCAAATGGGAAACTCTGAAGTGGGCCACCTGAACCTTGGCGCTGGCCGTATTGTTGAGCAGGACTTTACCAGAATTCATAAAGAGATAGAAAACGGTGACTTTTATAGAAACCCTGTGTTTTTAAGTGCTCTAAACTATGCTTTCGAGAACAATAAGGCTGTTCATATTATGGGGTTATTGTCTGATGGAGGTGTTCACTCTCACGAACGCCACATCCATTCTATTCTTGATATGGCCAGTAAACATGGCTGCAAAGAAATATATTTACATGTTTTCACGGATGGCAGAGACTGCGCTCAAAAAAGCGCAAAAAATTATATTCTGTCCCTTGAAAATAAAATAGCCTCGCTAGGTGTTGGAGAGATTGTCAGTGTCATTGGAAGGTACTTTTCAATGGATCGTGACAACAGATGGTCACGAATTCGTTCAGCTTATGAGCTTATTGCAAAAGGTAAGGGTGATTTTTTTGCCAGATCGGCTGCTGAAGCCATCGATATGGCTTATGAAAGAGGAGAAACTGATGAATTTGTTTCCTCGACTGTAATTAATGCCCCTACTCCTGTTAATAAGGGAGATGTTCTGATATTTATGAACTACCGTGCAGACAGAGCAAGACAAATTACTCAGGCGTTTACAGATGATGTTTTTCAGGGTTTTTCGCGTGGCCCCTCTGTATCAACACAATTTGTTTGCCTGACAGAATACAAGAAAGCTTTCAAGCTTCCAGCAGCTTACCTTCCATCAAAACTTAATAATGTACTTGGCAAATATTTGTCAAACCTAGGTATGACTCAGCTTAGGATTGCAGAAACTGAAAAATATGCCCATGTTACCTTTTTCCTTAATGGAGGTGCAGAGCATCGTTTTTATGGAGAGGATCGTATTTTAATTCCATCCCCAAATGTTGCCACGTATGACTTAAAGCCTGAAATGAGCGCATTTGAGTTAACTGACAATTTGGTGGAGCATATTGAAAGCAGAAAATACAACTTAATAATATGTAACTTTGCTAATACTGACATGGTGGGACATAGTGGAAACCTTACTGCAACTATAAAGGCGGTGGAGGCAGTAGACGCTTGCCTAGCAGTTGTGCACAATGCGGTGCGCTCAATAAACGGTGAAATGTTAATTACTGCCGACCATGGAAATGCTGAACAAATGCTTAACCCCTTAACAAAAGAGGCGCACACTGCGCACACTAACAACATGGTTCCTTTGATTTTTGTTGGTGACAAAGAGGCCAAGATTGCAGCGCCATCCGTTGGGGCTTTGTCAGATATCGCTCCAACCCTGCTATATATGATGGGCCTTGAAAAGCCGGAAGAAATGACTGGCAATAGTTTGTTAACTTTTAATTAATATAGGAGAGAAGAAATGAAGCAACCTAATTTTATTGCACCCTCAATCTTGTCGGCAGATTTTGCTAGGCTTGGAGAAGAGGTTGACAATGTTTTAATGGATGGTGCTGACATAGTTCATTTTGATGTAATGGACAACCATTATGTTCCCAACCTGACAATTGGCCCTCTGGTTTGTGACGCTTTAAGAAATCACGGTGTAACAGCACCAATAGATGTTCACCTTATGGTTAGTCCTGTTGACAGAATAATACCTGATTTTGCAAAGGCTGGCGCTTCATACATAACCTTCCATCCAGAAGCTTCTGAACATGTAGATCGAACAATAGGGTTGATTAAGGAACACGGCTGTATGGCTGGCCTGGTCTTTAATCCAGCTACCCCGCTCAATTATCTTGAACACACGCTTGAAAGCTTGGACATGGTTTTGTTAATGTCGGTTAATCCTGGGTTTGGGGGCCAATCATTTATTCCTTCTTCTCTGGAAAAACTAAAAACCGTTCGAAAAATGATTGACAATACCGGAAAAGACATTCGTCTAGAAATTGATGGCGGAGTAAAGGTTAACAATATTCGAGAAATAGCTGCCGCTGGTGCAGATACATTTGTTGCAGGCTCAGCTATCTTTAACACCGAAAACTATAAAGCGACAATTGAATCAATGCGCTCTGAATTAGCTAAGGCGTAATAATATTACACCGAATTGCAATTTATGGGATAATGTCGCGTTTTACGATATCGTAATGATGGCAGGGAGGCTTTTTTAATTAATAAGCTTTCTGTTTTTTAATAATGTATCACACGGTCTGGCATGTTGGTCAGGGTGCCCTTTGAATAGGGTTGGCTAATAGAGGCTGTGGAAGGAAGGTTTCAACGGTGGTTGGAATTCTTTATTAACCCAGGAGAATATAATGGCAAAAACGTCCATGAAAAAAATGTTGGAGGCTGGAGTTCACTTTGGCCACCGCTCTCGATTTTGGCACCCTAAAATGGAGCGCTATATCTACGGCACTCGAAACGGTGTACACATCATAAACCTTGAAAAAACATTGCCAATGTTTAATGATGTACTTAATTTTGCAGGCAAAACTGTCGCTGCTGGAGGCTCAATTCTATTTGTTGGAACTAAAAGAGCCGCCAACGAGATAATAAAAGAAGAAGCTATTCGCTGTGGTATGCCGTATGTAAACCATCGCTGGTTAGGCGGCATGATGACTAACTACAAAACCATAAAAGCATCTATAAAACGCTTGAAAGACCTAGAGTTTTTGGCCGAAGAAAATTTTTCTCAATTCGGCAAAAAAGAGGCTTTAATGATGACTAGAGAAATGGAAAAACTAGAGCGCAGTCTTGGCGGCATTAAAGATGTCGGCGGGATTCCTGACGTAGTTTTTGTTGTTGATATTGGTCACGAAAGAAATGCTGTCAAAGAAGCTCAAAAGCTTGGTCTCCCTATTATTGGCATAGTTGATACAAACCATAGCCCTGAAGGCATTGATTATGTTGTCCCTGGCAATGATGACTCAATTAGAGCTATTGGCTTTTATGCTAGAGAGATTGCAAACTCTATTCTAGAAGCAAAAGCTGCTGCTGCAACAAAAGTTAAAGACAAGCCAGCTAAAGCCGCTATAGAAAAAAAGCCTGCAGCTAAGAAAGCAGCTGTAAAAGAAGATAGTGCTGAAAAAAAGCCTGCAGCTAAGAAAGCTGCAACTAAAAAGCCTGCAGCCAAGAAAGCAGCTGTAAAAGAAGAAGAATAAGCAACATACACCGGAGAACAAAATGGCAATTACAGCATCTTTAGTTAAAGAGTTAAGAGAAAGAACAGGCGCAGGAATGATGGACTGCAAAAAAGCCCTTACCGAAACAGGTGGCGATATGGAGGCGGCTATTGACTTAATGCGCACATCTGGCGCAGCAAAGGCTGCTAAAAAAGCTGGTAGGGTTGCTGCAGAGGGGTTAGTAAAAGTTAGCATTAGTGAAGATAAAAAAACTGTTACGGTATTAGAGGTTAACTCTGAAACTGACTTCGTTACGAAAGGGGCAGACTTTATTAATTTTGTTGACACTTTGGGCGAGCTGGCTCTTAAAACTAAGCCAAACAATATAGAGGAATTCTTGTCTCAACAGCTTGAAAACGGTGACTCAATGGAAAAAGCTAGAGAAGAAATTGTTGCCAAAGTTGGGGAAAACGTTGAAATTAGGCGTGTCCAAACTGTTGAAGCTGGAAAAGGCGTTATAGGCGCCTACAAGCACGGCGAAAAGATTGCTGTAGTAACTGTGTTAGAGGGCGGAGACTCCAGCCTTGCAAAGGATATTGCTATGCATATTGCAGCCACAAGACCTGAATGCGTATCTGAAGAAGAGCTTTCACCTGAGTTGCTGGAAAGAGAAAAAGCTATCTTTATCGAACAGGCCAGAGAATCTGGAAAGCCTGACAACATAATAGAAAAAATGATTGTCGGCCGCATGAAAAAATTTGTAAATGAAGTAACATTGTATGGTCAGTCTTTTGTTAAAGATCCAGATATAACTGTTGCTGAACTTGCAAAATCAAACAACGCAACAGTTAAGTCGTTTGTTAGGTTTGAAGTTGGTGAAGGGATTGAAAAAAAGGAAGAAAACTTTGCTGATGAGGTAATGTCACAAGTACAAGGGTAGAGCTTTTTTTATTTACTTTTATTATAAAAGGCGCTGATGCGCCTTTTTTATTGCTTTCAACAGGGCTGCACTAATTTTGACTCTGATCAATAATAAAAATAACAAACAGGCCTATAATTATTAGCCCTATTTGCTCTAAAACAAACAACATGACTAGTGTGTCACGCTCCCTGTTTCTTTTACCTCCTCCTTTTGCGCTAATTCCACAAACAGTCAATAGTAAAATTTTTACTGCGATGTTTAATCAAGTCTTTTCAAGGTCGCTTGAAGACGATGATCTTTGCTTTTTAGAGGGTCGTTTTTTAACAATAGAGGTTCTTGACATTGGTCTGTCCTTTTCCGTAGGCCTTAAATCAAACAGCCTTGTTGCAGGAAACAAACATACGTCAACAGACCTAACTATTTCGGCCAACTCTTGTGACTTTTTATCAATGATTGCAAGAAAAAAAGACCCTGATACGCTTTTTTTTCAAAGAAAAATTAAAATGCAGGGATCGACAGAACTTGGCATATATGTAAAAAACTTTCTTGACGCATTTGATGTTGATTCTAGCTGGATTAGCTCAATAATAGACCGGACAATTCAGTTGTCTTACCCGCTGTTAAGTTTGGCACTATGTAATAACAAATAAGGCTTAAAGCCCTTCCATTTTCTTATTCGGTATTTTAACGGTTGACTTAAGTCAACGACCCAGCAATCATTTAAATATATACTTTTTTTCTTTTTCTTAGTAGGCCTATTGCATGAAAAATAACGCGCAATTAAAAATTACTAACTCGCCTTTTTTGCTGGATAACGACGATATTTATAGGCGCTGGAGGGACAAAAAACTTACAAATTACCCTACAAAAATTGATGAATTAGTTATTGAAGTCAAAGATTCAAAAAATATAAGCAACAAAGAATATAAAGCGCTTCTGAATATTGCGCAAAAAACCAACATGACTATTTACTTTGGCAATACAGGAACAGACCCCTCGCCAGAAATACCTTTAGCGGTTGCAAATAGATTTGGCCTTGGACAAATTAATAAGAATTGGCTGGCAAACGGCAACGGCTTAACATCGCTCACTGTTGCGAACAAAGGTGTTAGGAAAAACTATATACCCTATACAAACAGGCCAATTAATTGGCATACTGATGGTTACTATAATGCTTTGTTTGAGCAGATTCGAGCCCTTAACCTACACGTAGTTCAAAAGGCTGCAGAAGGTGGCTCGAACCAAATAATGGATCATGAAATTGCCTATATATTGTTACGTGAGAAGGACCCAAGCTATATTTATGCTCTTATGGATCATAATGTGATGATGATACCGGCCAATATCCAAGAAAATGTTGTAATAAGACCAGAAAGGTCTGGGCCTGTTTTTAGTGTTGGCCCTGAGGGAAATCTTCATATGCGCTATACTGCCAGAACTAAAAACATCGGATGGTCTGAAAACCCTCTTGTTGTTGAGGCAATAGAATGCCTTCATAAAATATTAAACGACACTGAATCAAAGTTTGTATTTAAGGGTTTGTTTGAACCGGGAATGGGCCTTATTAGCAACAATGTGCTTCATGACAGATCGTCTTTTAGCGACAACAAGGAAAAGAAAAGGCACTATTACCGTGCTCGATATTTTGACCGTTTGGCAAATACAAGCTACCAAATTTAGCGCCAAACAAGTCTATTATGCCGACTTTACTCTCTTCATGCCTTCTTTTTCAAACCAATATCCATCGCAGTATGGCCCCGAGTTAAGTAATCTTAGTTTTTCAGTCGCCGTGTTACTGTCAATCAAATTTTCTGCTCTATTTTTAAATATTTTTATAATCTTTCTGGTGTCAGTAAATTGTGGGCTAACTCTAATTATGTCTACTCCAATTTCTCTCATTGTTTCAACTTGACCAATTAAATTTAAGCTATTTGCTGACATTGTTTGTATGCCGTTCATAATTAAAAATGGCTTGTTTTCTTGAGTTGAAAGTAGTAGGCCTTCTTTGTGATCTAAGCACTTATGTTTACAAGCGTCTTTGTCTATATTGTATGCCCTTGCAGTAAAACAGCGGGCTGAAAAGGCTAAAGGCAGATTCCCAAACACAAATACTTCTACCTCTATGTTTTTATCTTTTTCCTTGATTGTGTCTTGCAAAGCAACCCTGGACAGCTCTACAGGAAAGCACCAGCGCTTTAAGCCTTTCTTGGCTAACATGTTTAAACTTGGTGCATTATAAATATTAACATTTGGCCCTATAACAAAAGCTTTATTTTGTTTGCTCATTATATTGATAGCAGCAAAATCATTGGCTTCAACCAAGTACTCAGAGCCTTTGCAAACCCTCACAAGTCTTTTTAGTTCTGAATCTGCTTCTATCAAAGTTAAGGTTGACAAAACGACCTCCTTGCCAGCGTCTTTTAGTCTTTTAGCAATGTTTAGCCAGTCTGACAGCATCAGCTGGTTGCGCTTAGAACAAACAACCTCGCCCAAATAAACTATGTCTACTGCAGAGCTTTCTATTTCTTTATAAAAATCTAGCAGTTTTTTCTTTGACCAATAAAAATATACAGGCCCGAGAGAAACTTTCACTGCCAGCTCCTATGGTATGCCCCTAGAGTAGTTTGGCAACCTTCGGAAACCTCTGCAAGCGCTTGATTCCATTCTTTTTTTGTCTTATAACTTCCACGGTCAAGCTGTTTGATTGCCTCCGCCCAGGTTTTAGTAATGGTTTTAATATAGGCTGGTGATCGCTGTCTCCCTTCAAGTTTAATGGCTTTTACTCCGATACTGTTTAGCTCTGGCAATATTTCTAGTGCATTTAAACTAGTTGGCTCTTCAAGGGCGTAGTATGTGCTACCCATTGATTTAAATCTGCCCTTGCAGAGCGTTGGATAGCCGGCCGTTTCGTTGTCACTATAAGAGTCTATCACAACCCCTCCAAGCCTTGTTTCTAGTTTCGTTTCGTTTTGTATATATTCAACATGAGAGGCAGGAGAACACGCTCCATATGTGTTTGGTGACCTTCCTGTTACGTATGAAGACAAGATACACCTGCCCTCAACCATAACACACAACGACCCAAACCCGAAGACTTCTATGTCAACCGGGGTATTGCTAATAGTTTTTTTTACTTGCGCAACCGACAACACTCTAGGCAGTATGGCTCGCTTAATGCCAAAGTTTTCGTAATAATATTCAAGCGCCTCGTAGTTTGTTGATGAGCCCTGAACTGACAAGTGCAGATTTAATTTAGGGTATTTTTTGCTTGCATACTCCATTAGGCCAATATCCGCCAATATAATGGCGTCAGCACCTATTCTTACCGAGCTATCTATTGCTTCAGCCCAACGCCTCCAAACAGATGGCTGTGGATAAGTGTTTATTGCAATGTAAACCTTTTTGTTTTTTGAGTGGGCGTATTCAACCCCTTGCCTTGCTTTGCTCTCATTAAAATTCAGGCCCATAAAGTGTCGAGCATTAGTTTCGTTACCAAAACCAATGTATACAGTATCTGCGCCGTTATCTATTGCGGTTTTTAGAGAGGGTAAATTACCGGCCGGACAAACTAGTTCCACAATTAACAACAAAATCAATAAATATGGCTATTGTAATAATTAATGGGTAAAAATAAATTGATGCTTCTCAACAATAACCATATTCTGTGTTTGTTTTAGGTTTTTGTAGTATTAATAATTCAAATCTAGGGTTGTTAAAAATTATAAGCAACCTTAACAAAAATCCTGTCGTTGTTTTTTATGTCTTCTAGAGCTGGATTGCTTCCCCCTATATAATCAATTACCCCTCCACTAACTTTAACGTTATCGTTAACAACATAATCAACTTGGGCTCTAGCGGAGCCGCCCTCATGGGTTGACTGGCCTATAATGGTTGCTAACGCACTAAAGTTTACGGTTTGGTTTTGGTAAGATTTATTAAAACTAACTGATTGTTGCAATTCATTCTTTTTTTTGTATTGATTGCTGGCGCTATATATATCCTGGTCATAATTTTTTATACTTCTATAGGCTGCTTCATACATTATAGAGCCTTCATTAATGCCGTTATACTCCACTCCAAGCATTAAATCTGTTTGTGGTTTTGGGTCAATAACGCCAGTATATTTTACTTTGTCAAAGTAGGCGCCTTCTGCTTTGAACAGGTAGTTATCTAAAGCCTTGCTGTAGGCAGCTCCAAACATTTTAGATTTGGTGTCGTAGTGAAGTTTTCCGTTTGTTAGGTATGGCTTGTCAATATAGGTGTCAGCTACATATAAAGCAACATCATAGCTTTTAAATGTGCCTATCAGGCCAAGAGCAAGGCCTGTGTTTTTTATGTTGCTGCTTGGCTTTTCTATCTCTTTATCTGCTAATAGAGGTCGAAAATCTGAATACTGGGAAGGCAGCTTGCTAAATCTTTTTTCGTGGATTGCGATTAAAGATAAATTAAAGTTTCCATGATAGTAGTCTAGCTTGCTCATATTTTTTCCTAGGCGAAGGTTTCTGATATCAACCATCCCTGGAATACGGATGTCTAGTGGGTTTAATATGTCGTTTATACGGAGCATATCGGCCTTTCCCCAGACAACAATCTGTCTGCCAACTCTGTAATCTATCTTGTCGCTTATACTGCCCTCTAAATAAAGCTCATTTAGGTTTAATTCGTCTTTGTATCCGCTTGGGGTTTTTGTGTAGTTTCCAAGGCCGGAAGAATAAATAAAGTCATGGTAAGCCTTTAGATTGGCTTTTATTTTGGAGCCACCATCTAGCTTGTGTTCGCCAATAAGGTCTATCAAAGATTTAGCAGAAGATAGGTTTTTAGTGGCATTGTCTGGCTGATAGTTGTAATGCGCCTCAAAAACAACCGAACCATATATGGCGGTGTCTTTTTCTTCGTTATGCTCAACAACCTCGTCGTCAAAAGATGATTCAAGTTCGCTATCGAATTCGTCAAACTCATTGTCTTCTGCTATTGTCGAAACGCCGAATAACAAAGCAGCTATAGCTATTAAAACGCGCATTTAATTATTGGCCTTTTTCGATCGCTCTAATGGTAAAAATGTCGCTTGAAACATCAACATTTATCTTTGTGTTTGTTTGGCTGATTAGTGTTTTGTGTATTGTTTTTTTACCTTGTTTTGTAGTCATGGTTGTTTGTGTTGGCACCCAAACTCCGCCTATCTTTTCAAGCCTTCTAACGTCCATATATTTTACTCTGTCAGCCACATCAAGATAAAACTTGGCCCTGACCAAAACAAAGTTATCTTTACGCACATACAAAATGCTTTTTATATAGCCAGTTTCGTCTATTGTTTTTCTTTCTCTAGGTAAAGACTCAATTACCCAAACAGGAATGTTTCCGCTTTTTCTTTTTATCAAAGCCTCTTTGAGGACTTTGTAGTCATAATCCTCTAGCTCTTTGGAGGTCATATCTGCATATGAAAAATCGCTGCCCATAAACGCCGAGCTTTTGTCGCTAGCTGGAATTCTTTTGGTTTTATTAAGCGCCGGCAAATACATCCACTGGTCATCGTCTTTGTCGTCATCGCTATAGTCATATGTTAAAAAAGCAGTGTTCTTTACATCGCTAGGAGTCAAAAAAAATGTAGTTGAGTGTGTAGTATTTTCATCAATGTCCTTTGAAAATGTCTTCATTGTTCTGGTCCTTTTTTTTCCTTTTTTGTCAATCAGGACCATTGTTAGTATTGATGTAGAGCTGTAGCCATCATCCCTGTCTTCAACTAGCTCCATTATTTTTCTAGCGTCGGTTTGGGCTAAGACATTCAACGTAAGAAATAATAACGCCAGTAAGGCTATAGGCTTGTGTATGTATGCTGTCACAGGATGTCCTCCTTGCTCTTAATAATTGTCTTCATGATTGCTGGAATTAAGAAAAAGTCTGCAAGAAGCGCTATTAATATAGCCAATACTGTTAATATTCCAAAATTAAACATGTTGCTCATTGTTGCGGTTGTTAGCACCAAAAACCCCATTGACAAAACTATAGAGGTGACAGTTATTGCGCGCCCTGTACCCATAAGTGTAAGGCGTGTAGCTTTATCAACGTTATTATATTGTAATTCATAGCGCCTAAAGTTGTGCATAAAATGTACAGTATCGTCAACAGCAAGACCTAGCGCTATAGTTCCAATTAGCATAGTAAACATATCCAAAGGCATGTCGAAAATAGACATGACTATAGACAATAATAACAGCGGTAAAACATTTGGTATCATGCTGATCATTCCTATTTTTACACTGCCAACCAATAAAATCATCATTATAGATATTATGCAAAATGCTGCCATGTAGCTTACTCCGCTAGAAAATATTGATTTGCCCATGATGTCTGATAGCATGACCGAAATGCCTGTTAGCGAAACCTTGGCGTCTCTCTGAAAGTAGCCATCTAGCTTATTTTGTGCTTGTGCAATGAAGTCGTTGTATTCTAGCGACTCCACATAAGGAACTTTGACAGTTATTCTTGCCTTTGAAAAGTCAGAGCTGGCAAAATCTTGCAGATCATCGCTGCCTGTATTCTCAAACAGAAAAAGCTCTTGCGCTATCATGTTTCGGTCCTGTGGAATGACATAGAATTCTTCTCGGTTTTCGTTTAACGCTTTGTTGCTCTCCTTTATAACATCAACTATGCTCAAAGTTTTTCCTACAAACAATGTATTACCTTGTATGCTGTCAAAGTAATCAGTGGCCTTTTCTATTTTATTAAGAATTTCAGGCTCATATAGACCGTTTTCAATCCCTGTGTCAATAACAACCTCTAGTGTTACGGAGCCTCTTAGCTCTTCATCGACAACTTCTGTTGCAACCCTAGAGGGGTCGTCTTTTGGAAACCAGTTCAATGGAAAATGTGAAAACCTCAATTGTGTAGCAAAAAATATAGCCACTAGCACAATAGCAACACTGCTAATAATAATGCTTTTTACGTAAGTTGTAGAAACTTGACTTATGCGTAAAAGCGCTCTGTCCATTATGGTTTTGCTTGAGCTGTCTTGTTTCTCAAGTCTTTGTTTAAATTTAATTGTACTTATTAATGCAGGCAACAGGACTAGAGTGAACAGCATGCCAATTAGTATCCCTGCGCTTGCAAACACACCTAAGTCTGCCACAGGTGCGATCTCTGAGAACGAAAAAGACCACATTCCGGCTGCAGTAGTAAGCGAAGTCATAACTATTGCAAAGCCCGAGTGGCCCATTGAATATCTAAGCGACTCTTTAACATTTGATGTGCTTTTCAAGTCCTTATAAAAAACAGCCAACAAATGTATTGCAGCGCCTGTAATAACTGCTAATAAAAAAGATGGCATCAGTTGCGTAGCCATAGTTAGTGGGGCGTTAAATATTGTCATAATTGACACTGTTGACACGACAGTTAACACAACACATATTAGCGGTAGCAGGACTCCAGAAACTCGCCTAAACAATAAAAAAAGAACCACAACTATACTAAAAACCATTTTTTGAATAAAGCCTTGTACGTCTTTTATCATGCTTTGCTTTATTGTTGCTGCAACAACTGCAGATCCGGTAAGGTATATGTCAAAATCTTCAGACTGAAAGTCTTTACTAATTTCTTGAAGTTTTACAACAATTGAGGTGTTTTCGTCGTCAGTAAGATAAGGTTGGTTTTCTAGAGCTAAAGTGTCTTCCTCAAAGCCGTCTTCCTCAAAGCCGTCTTCTTCGTCTGAAAAAGAAATTGGTCTTCCTTCTGCGTCAAAAGATGAGTATGTTTGGGTGTCAACTATAATTGTTGTAAAGGTTTGGTCTTCATTGTAAAGAAGGTTTAAAAATAAAGGGTTATCTAGCGCCTTTTGCTTTTTTTCTAATAGGTTTTTTTCATTTTTTGGAAGCTCTTCAAACAGCTCGTCAACAATTAAACTGTCTTTGTTGCCGTATGTATTTCTTGCATTAATAAGTGAATTAACTCCAGTAATATATGGCAAACCAGCCTCAAGTGCCTTATGAAATTGCTCAAGCCGGCTTAAAAAGCCAATATCAAAAATTTTTTTTGTTTTGATTGCAATGAGCAGCTTTTCATCTCTACCAAACTCACTTCTAAATTCGTCGTAAGCTATCCGCAAAGGGTCTGTTTTATGTAAAAAACCTTCTGTCGACGTGTCAATTGTTAGGTTCGGTAGCTGCGTTGCTATTACAGCAACAAAAACAAGCACAGATGATATACATTTTTTTGAATTGTCGTATATCCAGTCAGAAAATATTTCGAACTTTTTTTCGGTTTTAATTCGCCAATTCATTTCTATAGTATAGATTCTTGATTAAAGATGTTGGGCGAATTATATATTATGTTGATTTATTTTTATATAGTTTGGATCAATGGCCAGTTTAAGCAAAGGCTTACAAGACATCTCGATGGATTAAAAGGCCTTGTCTATTCTTGTTAATATGGTTTTTTGCATTTTGTTATGGTGAATATAATGTATATTTTTATTTTGAGATTAATAAAGGATGGGCTTCATGAGAAGAGGACGCTCTAAAGAAAAAAGAAGTGTTGTTGCCTACAGGCAATCTAACTATCAACAACTTAGAAACCCCTACCCTCCAATGAAGATTTTTTCTGACGACCAAATAGAGTCAATACATTTATCTTCGCTCAAGGTTCTTCAACAAACAGGCATTGATTTTCAGTCCGAAAGGGCTGTTGAAATATTAAGAAAATCTGGGGCAATAATTGACTCTGATAACAAAAGGGTTAGGTTTGACCCAGAGTTTGTTATGGAAAAGATTGCCACTACGCCAAGCAATTTTATTATGCATGGCAGGAGCAAAGACAAAAGTGTAAGTATTGGGGGGAAGGGTGTAGTGTTTTCTATGGTAAGTAGCGCTCCCAATGTTTCTGATCTTGACAGAGGAAGATTGTCAGGCAACTTTGAGGATTACTGCAATCTTATTAAGCTTGGGGAGCAAATTAACTGTGTTCACGCGCATGCTGGTTACCCTGTAGAGCCTTGTGATATCGACCCTAGTGTTCGACACCTTGATGCTGTTGGGGCAATGACCCGCCTAAGCACTAAACCCCTTTCTGGTTATGCGATTGGAAGTGCAAGAATGCTTGATGCTATTGAAATTGTAAGGATTGGCAGAGGGGTTGACATTCATACTTTGTTAAAACAGCCCTCTATAATTACAGTTGTAAACTCAAACTCTCCCCTTATTTACGATAAGGCTTTACTTGAAGGGGCGATCGAAATGGCTCTACTTAATCAGCCAGTAATCTATACTCCGTTTACTTTAGCTGGTGCAATGGCTCCCATAACAATAGCTGGAGCTCTTGTGCAACAAAACGCAGAGGCTCTAGCCGGACTTGTGTTTCATCAGTGTGTAAAATCCGGTGCCCCAGCAATATATGGCGCCTTTACCTCTAATGTAGACATGCTTTCAGGCTCGCCCGCGTTCGGCACCCCAGAATATGCCCAAGCAACTATAGCGAGCGGCCAGCTTGCTAGAAAATACAACATACCTTTAAGGGCCTCTAACACTAATGCCTCAAATGCTCCAGACGAGCAGTCAATTTATGAGTCTCAAATGTCGTTATGGGGGTGCCTTTTGGGTGGTGTTAATTGGATTAAACACGGCCTAGGCTGGATTGAAGGAGGCTTATGTGCTTCATATGAAAAAGTTATACTTGATGCTGAAATGATCCAAATGATGGGGTCGTTCATGCAGCAGCCAAAAGTTGATTCATATACATTAGGGGTTGAAACTATTAATGAGGTTGGGCCTGGAAATCATTTTTTTGCTGCCAAGCAAACTCTGGAAAGCTATGAAGATGCTTTTTATTCGCCACTATTGTCAGACTGGCAAAACTTTGAATCATGGCGCGATGCTGGTTCTTTATCAGCCTCCACAAGAGCAAACCGCATATGGAAACAGCTACTTAAGGACTATGAGCAGCCGACACTAGAAGAATCTATTGAAGAAGAGCTAAATTATTTTATTGAAAAAAGAAAATCTGAAGGAGGGGTGAAGCAAACATAGGTGCCGTACAAATATATTGGTCTAAATTCTTTCTATTCTAGACTCAACTTTGCTGTCTAGCTGTTTGTTAATTTTTATAGCCCGCCAAGAAACAATAAGACCACTAATTATAATGACGGTTAACCCAATTATAGCGGTTGTATTAGGCAAAAAATCAAAAACTAGATAACTAAAAAATATAGCCCCTATAATCTCAAAATAATTAAAAGGGCTAAGTTCAGATGCTGAAGCAAACTCAAACGCCTTTATTATTAAAAAGTGTGCTGTTGCAGCAAAAAGACCCATGGCAGCCATTAGCGCGATAGACCTTAGGTCAGGCATTACCCAGTCACTTATTATAAAGGGGGTTAGGGCTATCGTTCCAACTAGCGCTGTATAAAACAAAGTAACTATTGGTGGAGCACTAAGACTAAGCTTTCTTGTAGAGACAATATACAAGCCATAACAAATGCCCGCCGCAAAAGCATACATTAAGCTTGGCCTAAATTCTTCGGTGTTTGGTTGCAAAACCACAACCACACCAATAAAACCAGCCAATACGCCTAGCCCCATAATTATGTCAAATTTTTCTCCCAACACAAAAGGAGCAATAGTTGCAACCACCAAAGGAGAAATAAACAATAATGTCAGCGCGTTTGGTATTGGGTTTGACTTTATAGCCAGAAAAAACAAGACAGTTGCTGATGTAAGCATAAGGCTGCGAAAAAGCTGTACTCCTGGTTTTTTAGGAACTCTCCACCAGTTCAGTTTGCGCCAATATAGTACAGGCAAAAGCCACAAAGAGTGGAAAAAAAATCGTGACCACGAAACCTCTATGACTGGATAGCTTTTGCTAAGAATTTTAGCTATTATGTCAACTAAAGGAACCACGCTCATAGCTGTCAACATAAGCGCTATTCCAATTAATAGGCGGTTGTTCGCTTTATTCATGTTTTTTTATAGAAAAGAAAGCGTCATTTGAACATTAAAACCAGGCACGAGCAAGTAATTTGGTGCCGAAGGAGAGACTCGAACTCTCACAGCTTACGCTACAGCCCCCTCAAGGCTGCGTGTCTACCAATTCCACCACTTCGGCAATATTTTATTCTGGTATATCGTTTGTCTTAGTCTCTATAACAGGAACGTCAGAAGAGGTTGCCGCGTCTTCAACTTGGCTCATTACGCTTTGAGGGTCTTGAGTAGCTGTGGTTTCGTTTGTGGCTAGGTATGCTAAAGTAAGACTAGTAACAAAAAAAGCTGTAGCTATACCCGCTGTTAGCTTATAAAGAAAAGAGTTTGCGCCTCTTGCGCCAAAAACTGAACCAGAGGCCCCAGCCCCAAAAGCCGCGCCAGCATTTGCGCCCTTCCCATGCTGCATAAGTATAAGAACTACAAGCCCTAACGCTAAAAACACATGCACTATTAATATTAGTTGAAATGACATAATTATCCCGCCCTACAAATTTGTAAAAAACTATCTGCCTTTAAAGAAGCTCCCCCAATCAAGCCTCCGTCAATATCTTTGCAACCTATAAGCTCTTCTGCATTTATTGGGTTCATGCTGCCGCCATACAATATAGGTGTTGATTGTGCTATGTCGTTATCGTTGTCTGCCAAAACACTACGGATAAATGCGTGTGTTTCTTGTGCTTGCTCTGGTGTTGCAGTAACTCCAGTTCCAATAGCCCAAACTGGCTCGTAAGCAACAATAATATCTCTAAAAGCCTCTATCCCAACACGATCAATTACAGCCCTAACCTGTCTACCAACAACCGCCTCTGTGTTTCCCTCTTCTCTTTCTGATAACAGCTCGCCAACACAAAAAAGTGGTGTTAGTCCATTGTTAATAGCAATCTCTATCTTTTCGGCAACAATCTTGTCAGTTTCTCCATACAAGCTTCTGCGCTCAGAGTGCCCAACTATTACGTATTGTACGTCAAGATCTTTTATCATTTCTGCACTAACTTCTCCAGTAAAGGCCCCAGATTCATTTGTATTTAGGTTTTGAGCGCCAATGTTTAGTTGTGAGTGTGTTGTTAGTGCTACAGCCTGGGACAGGTAGGGAAAAGGTACACAAGCTATAACTTTTGCATTAACGTCTGACAAGCCATTGAGAACACCCATAACAAGAGTGTTTGTCATCTCTTTGGTGGCGTTCATTTTCCAGTTCCCAGCAACTATAACTTCCCGCATAATTAATCTCGCATAAAAAGTGGGCAATGATACTCTATTTAGGTATGAAAATCAATCAGTGGGGGAGGTTTGGGGGCAAAATAAAAGGCAGGGAAAACCACTAAAATACCTTTCGAATAAATTCATTAATTAACTCCCTATACACAGCGTTGTGCTTTAGTATATCATTATTAGTTTTGTATTTAAGCCTTATGTCGCAAACCTGGAAACAGTCTCTTAAAACCCTAAAAAACTCTGTTCCCCTTTCGCAGTTTAGTGTTTGGATTCAGCCTTTAAAAGCTACAGAGGTTGGGGGGAAACTTTCTTTATTGGCTCCCAACAGTTCGGCCCTTAACTACATAAACAAAAACCTTAAAAACGAAATTAAAAATGCTGTGGCACAACACAACAAAAAACTTAATATTTATATTGGGGTGGTTGGGCAACAGTTGCAGCAAAACAAACACATAAAACACCACACCACACCACTATTTGGAGACTACACGTTTAACAACTTGGTGTTGGGTAATGCTAACCAGATGGCAGCAAGTGCGGCTAGGCAAATCTCTGAAAATATTAAATCCTCTCCATACAATCCTTTCATTATTTATGGTGATTCAGGGTTGGGAAAAACACACTTGATGCAAGCTGCCGGACATTTTGCGATAGAAAAAAATACAAGCACCAAAGTTATTTATATGCCACTAATGGACTTTGTAAGAAATATTACAAGCAGCCTAAGACACAACACAATCGAAGACATAAAAGCTTACTACCAGTCTGCAGACCTGTTGCTTGTTGACGATATTCACCTTATTGCAGGAAAAGAAAAATCTCAGGAAGAGTTTTTTCATATTTTTAATTTTTTGTTTAACACCAAAAAACAGATTATATTTACTTGTGACCACCCACCAAAAAACATCAACTCTCTAGAGGACAGACTTAAAACTCGGTTTTCCCAAGGGCTTAACCTACAACTAACCCCTCCAGAACTTGAAATGAGAGCCGCTATATTGTTAAAAAAAGCCCACAATGAAAAAATCAACATTGATCTTAGTGAAGATATGGCTTTATTTATAGCTGGACACATAACCTCCAACGTTAGAAACCTTGAAGGGGCATTATTAAAACTAAAGGCTTATGTTGATTTTTCAAAAATAAAGGGGTCGCTTATCTCTAAAGATATTATAGAAACAGCGCTAGGTGATTTAATAAAGCCCCAAGTTACAATTGTAGATATCAACGACATACAAAAAGAGGTTGCTAAACACTACGCTGTTATGGTTTCAGATTTGAGCTCTAAAAGCAGAAAACAGCACATTGTAGCCGCAAGACAAATGGGTATGTTTATAAGTCACGAGCTTACAAACCTTTCACTTGCTAAAATTGGTAATAATTTTGGCAATAGAGACCACTCTACAGTTCTACATGCGTGTAACAAAACCAAAACTTTAATCGAAAAAGAAAGGCAAAGAAAAGACAATTACGAGCTTATTAAACTCAAACTTGCTAACTTATAAACAACAAATAGAAAAGTTGTATAAGTTTTGTGTTGATAACAATAACAACTTAACAAATAAAATAAATTTATCCACTTATAAGCATTTTTTTACATAAAATAGAAACATAAAAAAGCACAACTTAACAAATTGTTTTTTAATAAAAAAGGATAGTTATTAACAACAAAATCGCTCACTAATAATAATAATAATTATTTAATAAAGGACAACATGCACATAAAGCTCAAAGTTAAAGAAATCCTTGAACCATTACAAACTGTAATAGGTGTTGTTGAAAAAAAACAAACCCTCCCTATACTGTCACATGTTTTAATTCAAATTAGTGAAGACCAACTAACACTGACAACAACAGATATGGAGATAGAAATAAAAGCAGCTCAAAAAATAAAAAAACAAGATGTAGTGGGTAGCTTTACTGTGTATGCAAAAGACCTTATAGATATAATCAGAAAACTAAGTGAAAAAACAGTAGTAGAGTTTGTAGTTGAAGAGTCAAAGGTTTACATTAAGGCGGACAAAAATTCTTTCGAGCTCAATACGTTCAACCACCAGGATTTTCCAGCTCTTCCAAAGGTAGAAAATAGCGATGTTGTTACAATAAAGCGTGTAGTTTTAAAAGAGTTAATAGAAAATACAAGTTTTTCGATGGGTAATCAAGATATTAGAGCCTATTTAAACGGTTTATATTTTGAGGCAGATAATGAAAACATCGCTGTTGTTGCTACTGATGGGCACCGTTTAGCAATAGGCGAAATCAACCAAAACAACCAGCTAAAAAACAAACAAAAAGTTATTTTGCCAAGAAAAGCTGTTTTAGAACTGATAAAAATACTTAATAAAAACGAGCATAGCGAGGTGAATATACACCTTTCTGATAACTACTTTTATTTAGTAAGTGACAACACTACAATTATTAGTAGATTAATCGATGGAAACTTCCCTAACTACTCGCAAGTACTTCCAACAGATTTTGAAAATACAGCAACAATTAATCGTGATGATTTTTTAGGAAGCCTTCAGCAAGCATCAATTTTTGTTGAGGAAAGAACCAAAGGTGTTAAGTTGCTTTTTAAGGATTCACAACTACACATATTTTCACATTCAGAAAGAGGCACAGCAAAAACACAAATCAGCACAAAAGGCTTAGACAAAGAAGTGGAGGTGGCTTTTAACATACATTATCTGATATCAATTCTAGAAAAAATTGATGCAAGAAACATTACCATGGTTATTCCCGGTGGAGATAACCAATCATGCTTAATTAACGGTGTTGACGACAATATCTACCAGTACGTAGTTATGCCGATGAGGATTTAGTTTACATCCCCGACTTTATTAGCAAAAACAAACAACTATGGCAGTTATTGAGAAACTAATTATTAACCAGTTTCGCAACATAGAAAACCAATATATTGAACCAAAAAAAGGTATAAACCTTGTTATAGGATCCAACGCGCAAGGGAAAACAAACTTACTTGAGTCTATATACTACCTTGGGCACAACAGGTCATTTAAAACAACAAAACTCAGTGAAATTATTGGTTACAAAAAAAACTCCTTAGACCTATCTGCAATTGTTGATGAAAAAAAAATAACACTAAAAAAAACAACCAACAAAACTAAAATAAATATAGACAACACAACTGTTGCAAGTAGTAGCAAACTCACAAAACTATTGCCAATTCAAATTATTACTCCAGACAAAGGATTTGTAATAAACGGAACACCAAAAAACAAGAGATCATACCTTGATTGGGGCTTGTTCCACGTGAAACCAGAGTTACTACAAACATATAAAACCTATAACAAAACCCTAAAAAACATTAACTCTTTGTTGAACAAAAACCAAACAAATGATTTGGAGTATTGGTACTTAGAGCTAACCAAAACAGCAAGAATAATTAATGAAAACAGAGATAAATATGTAAAAAACCTAACAAAAATCACCCAATCCCTTAACGATAAGTATTTAAAAAAAATAGTAAACAATACTGAAAAATTTGAATATAGTCTTTTTACTGGGTGGCCAAAAGAGGTTGGCGATCTTAACGAGACCAACATCTACAAATACTTAATCAAACAAACAAACAACTTTGCCAGATTAAAATTTTTAAGTTGTGGCGCTCATAAAGCAAGCATAAAGTTTTATCTAAACAACAAAAACGAAAGCCTGTTGTCGCGAGGCCAACAAAAAAAATACTCACTGATTTTTTGGCTTTCGCAAATAGAATTGTTAGTCCAACAAGGGGTACACCCAATAGTTCTTATTGATGATATTTCTTCAGAACTAGACAAAGACAAAACAAAAACCATTATGTCATGTTTAGAGCTCTTAAACATTCAAGCGTTTATTACTGATATTAGCTCAAACACCAGCACCCACCAAAACCACAAACAAGCCACATTTTTAATAGACAACGGAACAATAAAAACACACAATAGTTTACCCATTAATTAAGCAAAAACAAACAACACTAAAATGTTGTGTCCATTGTCTTAAATAACGCTGCCGTGGTATAATAATTTTATTTTTTCAATACCTTATGTCAGAAGAATTAGAGCAAGAATACCAAGCCTCAAACATTAAAGTTTTAAAGGGCCTAGATGCAGTAAGAAAGCGCCCAGGAATGTACATTGGGGACACTGATGATGGTACCGGTTTACACCATATGGTTTTTGAGGTGGTCGACAACGCTATCGATGAGGCTCTTGCAGGACACTGCACCAAAATAAAAATAACAATACATGAGGATGACTCTGTCTCAGTTTATGATGATGGTCGTGGTATACCGGTAGATATACACCCAGATGAAGGTGTTTCTGCAGCAGAAGTTATTATGACAGTACTACACGCTGGAGGAAAGTTTGATGACAACTCTTACAAGGTGTCAGGCGGACTTCATGGTGTAGGTGTTTCAGTAGTAAATGCGCTAAGTGAGTATGTAAATTTAACTGTGCATAGGGGTGGTGAAATACATAAGCAGAGCTATAAGATGGGGGTTCCAGTTAAACCACTAAAAGCCTCTGGAAAAACCAAAGGCACGGGAACCACTATCCACTTTAAACCAAGCTCAGATGTTTTTAATGGAACTGAATTTAAATACGATATTCTTGCAAATCGCGTTCGTGAATTGTCATTTTTAAACTCTGGCGTTAATATTGAAATTGAAGAGCTTGCATCTGGCAAAAAAAACAAATTTAAGTATGAGGGCGGCATAACTGCATTTGTTGAACATTTAAACAAGTCAAAAAACCCCATACACGGAGATATTATAAGCATTGAAACCACAAAGGATGATATTGGTATAGATGTTGCGTTGCAGTGGAGTGATGCTTACCAAGAAAGCATATACTGTTTTACTAACAACATACCGCAAAGGGATGGCGGTGCTCACCTTGCTGGTTTTAGGGGTGCCCTAACAAGAACCCTTAATAATTATATTGATAACTCTGGCATGGCCAAAAAAGAAAAGGCATCCATTACTGGGGAGGACACCCGTGAAGGGCTAACAGCGATTATATCTATCAAGGTTCCAGACCCAAAGTTTTCTTCTCAAACTAAAGACAAGCTTGTTTCTTCTGAAGTAAGGGCGCCAGTAGAGTCGGCTCTTAACGAGAAATTAGGAGAGTATTTGTTAGAACACCCTAACGAAGCAAAAACAATTGTCGGCAAAATTCTTGAGGCTTCTCGTGCTCGAGATGCGGCAAGAAAAGCAAGAGAAATGACCCGCCGTAAAGGGGCTCTTGATATAGCTGGACTTCCAGGTAAATTGAGCGATTGCCAGACCAAAGACCCCGCCGAATCAGAGATATTTTTAGTTGAGGGTGACTCTGCAGGGGGTTCAGCCAAACAGGGGCGAGACAGAAGGACCCAGGCAATATTACCATTAAAAGGCAAAATATTAAACGTAGAAAAAGCAAGATTTGAAAAAATGCTTTCATCTCAAGAGGTGGGAACCTTGATTACTGCCCTTGGGTGTGGAATTGGAAAGGATGAATATGATATAGAAAAACTACGATACCATAAAATTGTTATCATGACAGATGCTGACGTTGATGGCGCCCATATACGCACACTGTTGCTAACTTTTTTTTATCGTTATTTGCCAGAGCTTATAGAAAAAGGATACCTTTATATTGCACAACCACCGCTATATAAAATTAAAAAAGGCAAACAAGAGCGCTACTTAAAGGACGACTCTGAGATGAATGAATATTTATTGCAAGAAGCAGTAAGTGATGCCCACCTGTTTACAAGCGCAAACACCCCTGCAATTTCTGAAACCTCTCTTGAGAAATCTGTGAAGAGGTACTACAAATTAAACAAGTTAATTGGTCGACTATCAACAAAACACAACCAACAACTATTAAGAGCAATCTCTGTTACCTCTGCTGGAAAGAATCCAAATGACGAAAAGTCTTTGAAGGCTTGGGGTAAGGAGCTAACAAAGCTACTAAACAAAGGCCTACCACCAACACAAAAACACAAGGTTTCATATGTTGTAAAAAGTAAAGAAGTGGAACACAAGTTCAGTATTTATGGCGTTGAAGTTGAAACTAGTTTATTGGGTCAATTGTTTTCTTCTAGAGACTTTAAGTCTATCCAAAAATTCTCTGAAGAGGTTGAAAGTTTAGTGAGTAAAAACTCTTATATTGAAAAAAAATCAAACAAACTAAAAGTAAATAGCTTTTCACAAGTTGTCGACTTTCTAATTGATGACGCTAAAAAAGGACAAAATTTTCAACGTTATAAAGGGTTGGGTGAAATGAATCCAGACCAGTTATGGGACACCACTATGGACCCAGAAAACAGAACCCTTTTAAAAGTTAAAATAGAGGATGCTATAATGGCTGACGAGGTTTTTTCAACTCTTATGGGGGACGAGGTTGAGCCTAGGAGAAACTTTATTGAAACCAACGCATTGTTGGTTGACAATTTAGATTATTAAAGAAAAAATCAAGGAGATGCAACATGTCAAAAAAACACCCGGTGATAGTGGTTACGGGATCATCAGGCGCTGGAACGTCTTTTGTTAAGAGCGCGTTTGAACACATTTTTATCCGTGAAAATATTAACCCTTTAATTGTAGAGGGGGATAGCTTTCACTCATTAGATAGAACCGCAATGAGAGCGGAGGTTGAAAAAAGAGATAAGGGCGGAGATAGAAATTTTAGCCATTTCGGTCCAGAGGCGAACCTGTTTGATAAGATAGCAGATACGTTCGTTGAATATGGAAATAATGGCGAATGTGACCGTCGTTATTATTTGCACTCCCAGGGGGAGGCCGACGAGCACAATGCTCGCTTAAATAGTAGCCTCTCTCCTGGCGAGTTTACCCCATGGGAAAAGGCAGGCAGCGGCACTGATTTGCTTTTTTATGAGGGGCTACATGGAGAAGTAATAACTGACAAAGTTAATGTTGCCCAAAGCGCAGACCTAAAGGTTGGGGTTGTGCCAAATGTAAACTTAGAATGGATACAAAAAATACATAGAGATAAAAAAGAAAGAGGCTACTCAGCAGAAGATACGGTGGACACGATTTTGAGAAGGCTGCCGGATTATATTAACTATATAACCCCGCAATTTTCAGAAACGGACATTAACTTTCAACGAATAGCAACCGTTGACACCTCAAACCCATTTATTGCTCGAGAAGTCCCTACTCCAGACGAAAGCTTTGTTGTTATTCGCTTCAAAAGCCCGTCCCAATATAACATTGATTTTGTTTATTTGACAAGCATGATACAAGGTTCTTTTATGTCTAGGCGCAACACTATAGTGGTTCCCGGTGGAAAAATGAGCTTAGCAATGGAAATAATACTTTGCCCCATCATTCACAATCTGGTGTTAAAAGCAAAGTAGTG